>SKSM01000344.1 GCA_007122985.1 Nitriliruptoraceae bacterium
GGCGGCGGTGGCGGTGGCCCCGGCGGGGGCGGTGGCGGCGGCGGCCCGGACGGCGGCGGTGCGCCGCCCCGTGGACCGTTGACGTCGGACACCTCGACTCCTCCCCGTTGCCGTGGTCTGCGGCAGGCGACCAGTACGCTGCCGGACGAACGTGCTGAGGCCACCGGACCGTAGCGGCCATCGGTGTGCAGCCGGCCGATGTCCGGGCGCCCGTTCCGGTGCCCGTTCCGGTGCCCGTCCAGGCGTCCGTGCAGGCGTCCGGGCCCACGAGCCAGGGGAAGCGACCGGTGCGCGAACCCGACCAGGGACTCGTCCGGGACCACGCGGTCCCGGCGTGGCTGTCACGCCCCGGCGACCGGCTGGCCGTCTACGCCTCGTCCATCGGGCTCGAACGCTGGGCCCGGATCGCGGCGGTCGCGATCTCGCCGCTGCTGCTGGTCGAGCGCGGCTTCGCGACCGCGGCACTGCCCCTGCTGGGGCTGGTGGTGTACGTCGCGGTCACCTCGCTGGTGCCGCGTAACCGCTACCTGCGCGGTGCGGACCTGCTGGTCGCTGCGGCCCTGATCGTGCTCGCGGGCAGCGAGAGCGTGGTGTTCCTGCCCTTCCTGCTCGTGGCCGTCGCCGGCCCCGCAGCCCGCGGGGGCATCACCGCCGGGGCGCTGGCGGGGACCAGCCTGGCGCTGCTCGCCGTCCTGCGACTGGCGGTCGACGGCGAGCTGGCCGTGACCGGGGTGACCGGGGTCCTGCCGTTGACGCTGCTGCTGGTGCTGGCCGGGGTCACCACCGCCATCGCCTCCCAGGTCCGCGACGACCAGGCGGTGCGCGACCGGCTGACGCTCCAGCACGCCCATCGGATCCTGCGCGAGCTGCGCGACCTCAGCGCCGACCTGCCGGGCGGGCTGGACGACCGTTCCATCGCCCACGCCACGCTGACCGAGGTCCAGCACCTGCCCGGTGTCCAGGTCGTGATGGTGCTCGGCCCGGACCACGGCCGGGTGCGCACCCTGGCGGTCGAAGGCACCGGTGGCCGGCTGCCCCGCCCCATGGACACCGAGCGGCTGACCGGGCTGCTCGACAGCGACCACGTGATCCGCTCCGCTGAGGACCTGCCACCCGAGCTGACCGAGCCGGTCGGCGGCCGGCTGCGCTGGCTGGTCCGGCAGCTCGGCCAGGACACCCCACCGCACGTGCTGGTCGTGGGCTTTCGACCCCCGGCCCCGGATCGCGCGAGCCTGGCGCGGTTGGACACCGTCGCGCAGGATTCGGGGGTCGCCCTCGACAACGCGCGGCTGTTCGACGACACGCGCCGCCTGGCACAGCGCGCGGCCCGGCGCCGCGTCGCCGCGGAGCTGCACGACGGCGTCGCACAGTCGCTGACCCATCTGCGCATGGAGCTCGAGCTGCTGGCACGCGACCGCGCCGACGAGCACGAGCGCGACGAGCTCGCCCGCCTCGCACGTGTGGCCACAACGGCGCTCGAGGACCTGCGCAGCACCATCGCGGATCTGCGCACGCCCGGTAACGGCGACCTCGGACGGATGATCGAGCGCCACCTCGACGACGTCCGGACCTCGCACGGGCCGCAGCTCGAGTTCGACCGGCAACCGGGGCTGGAGCTCGATCCGGACCAGGCCGAGGTGGCCCTTCGCGCGGTCCAGGAGGCCGTCAGCAACGCCATCCAGCACGCCGATGCGACCCGGGTGCGCGTGCGCCTGCGCCGCGACGGCGACCGGCTCCACCTCGACGTCGCCGACGACGGGCGCGGCGGGATCGCCGCACGTGCCCCGCACGCCGCTGGCGACGACGCCACCCCTGCCGTGCGGGGTGTCGGGCTCGACTCGCTGCACGAACGCGCCCAGCGCCTCCGCGGCGAGCTGACCATCTCCGAGCCCGCCGACGGTGGGACACTGATCACCCTGCGGTTCCCGCTCGACGACGCCGGCGGCGACGGATCCCCGCCTGCTGTGGACGCGCGCGACGGCGCGACGGGACCCGCCGACCCGGCCGCGCTGACCGGCGACGGTGGCGCAGCCCGGAAGGAGACGCGGTGAGCTTTCGAGTCGTGATCGCCGACGACCACACCCTGGTGCGCCAGAGCGTCGCGAAGGCGGCGCGCGGCGAGGACGGCATCGAGGTCGTGGCCGAGGCCGCTGACGGACCCACCGCCCGCGACGAGATCCTGCGCACCCGGCCCGATCTCGCGGTGCTCGACATCGCGCTGCCGGGGCTGGACGGGCTCGCACTCGCCGAACAGCTGCGCGAGCAGCTACCGGACCTGGCGATCGTGTTCCTGTCGATGCACGACGACGACGCCAGCCTGCAGCGGGCCGTCGGGCTCGGCGCCCGCGGCTTCGTGTCCAAGTCCGCCTCGATCGACGAGTTCGTCGAGGCGCTCCGGGCGGTGCGCGACGGCGGCTCCTACCTCAGCTCCGACGTCGCCAGCCGGGTGATGAACCTCGCGGCCCACCGCGACCGGGAGGACGTCGGCTCGCTGACCGCGCGCGAGCGCGAGATCCTCCAGCTGTTGTCGACCGGCCACCGCCCGGGCGAGATCGCCGCCGAGCTGTTCGTCTCGGTCAAGACCGTCAAGAACCACCTGACCAGCATCTACCACAAGCTCGGGGTCGAGACCGGCACCCAGGCGGTCGTCGAGGCCTACCAGCGCGGCATCGTCCACCGCAGCTGACCCGCCGGCGGTCGTCACCGCTGCCCCCAGCGGCTCGAGCTGGCCCCGACGGGGATCCCGGCCCACCATGCCGCAGCCGCGCAGGCCGGACCCTGCAGCCGCCCGAGAACGTGCGTCACGGCGGTTCTGAGCGCATCGTCGCAGGTCGCCGCCGGTCAGCCCGTCGATCCGGCCGCCGGTCAGCCCGCCGGTCAGCCCGCAGCGACCCCCACCCGGGCATGGACCAGCGGCGGCGGCGTCGCGCCCTCGTCGGTGACCCGCACCACCTCGGGGAGCTCGGCCATGACCCGCTCTGCGCCGGCCTCGTCCGCGGCGTGCACCCGCACGGCCGGCTGCCCGCCATCGAGCCGGTCACCGACCCGCACGAGGACATCGAGCCCGACCGCCGGGTCGATCGTGTCGGCCGCGCGTTGGCGCCCGGCGCCGAGCGATCCGGCGAGCTCGCCGAGCCGGCGGCAGGCAAATGCTTCCACGACACCCGCACCTGGATTCCAGTCCCTGATGACCGGCGCGGTTGGAAGGACATCCCAGGGTTCGTCTGCCACCCGTGTGTCCCCGCCCTGTGCCTCCACGAATTCCCTGAACTTCTCCAGTGCTGCCCCGCTGTCGAGCAGCTCCGCCGCGTGTGTGCGGCCGTCGGCCGGCGTCTGCCCGGTCAGCTCCAGGCAGGCGCCGGTCAGCTCCAGACACAGCTCACGCAGCCGGCCGTGGCGCTCGCCGCGCAACGTCTCGATGGCGACTGCCACCTCGATGGCGTTGCCGACCCCGTCGCCGAGCGGCTGCGACATGTCGGTCACCAGCGCGCCGGTCCGGCGTTGGCGCGCCTCGCCGATGTCGACGCACAGCTCGGCGAGCTCGACCGCCGCGTCCACCTCCTGCATGAACGCACCGTCCCCGGTCTTGACGTCGAGCAGGATGTGCTCGGCCCCGCCGGCCAGCTTCTTCGACATCACGCTGGAGGCGATCAGGGCCGGGTCGGCGACCGTCGCGGTCACGTCGCGCAGGGCGTAGAGGCGCTTGTCGGCCGGGACCAGGTCCTGGGTCGCCGCCGCGACCGCCAGGCCCACACGCATGACCTGCTCGCGCATCTGGTCCGGGGCGAGGTCGACGCGGAAGCCGGGGATCGCCTCGAGCTTGTCGAGGGTGCCCCCGGTGTGGCCGAGTCCACGGCCGGAGAGCTTGGCGACCTGGGCGCCGGCTGCCGCGAGCAGCGGGCCGACCACCAGCGTGGTGGTGTCGCCCACCCCGCCGGTGGAGTGCTTGTCCACGGTGGGCCCGGACAGCGCCGACAGGTCGACGGTGTCGCCCGAGGCGACCAGGACGTCGGTCAGCGCCACCGCCTCCCGGTGCGAGAAGCCGCGGATCACCCCGGCCATCAGCAGTGCCGCCATCTGCGCATCGTCGACGTCGCCGGCGAGGTAGGCCCCCACGAGCGCACGCAACTGGTCGGCGTCGAGCTCGTGGCCGTCGCGCTTGCGTGCGATGAGCACGGGCGGCTCGAGCATCGACGGCCGCTCACCGGACGTTGTCGACATAGCGATTCCTATACGTAGATTTGTCGATGTATCGACTCCGACTGTCCCGCGGGACCGCTGCGCAGCAGCGTGGCGAGCCGCCCGACGGGTGGCTGTCGGTCAACTCAGCCGGCGGACGATCGCGGCGTCCGGGCCCTGCTCGTGCAGGTCCGCGAGCAGCTCGGCCACCCCTTCGCGCACGATCCGGCCACGGTCGACCGAGATGTCGAACTCGGCGCGCAGGCGCAGCCGCGCCTGCTCGAGATCGAGCAGCTCCTGCTCGGTCAGGTACACCGTGATCTTCTGATCGTGCTTGACCCGCCCCGAGGCCTCGGGCGGCCCGGACGGCGCTGCCGCCGGGGCCGAGTGCTCGGCTTGTGCATCACGCCTGGACCGGGACGCCTGGCCCCGGCTGTCGCCCCGATTGTCCCCCCGGTTGTCCCCCCGGGGCTCCGAGGTGCGAAACAGCTCGTCGGCGCCGGGCAGGCTAGCTCGCCGGTTCACGGGCACGGACCTCCTTCGCGAGCTCGCGGTAGGCGTCGGCCCCCCGCGAGCGGCTCGCGTAGCTGAGGATGGGCTCGCCGGCCACGGGGGCTTCGGCGAACCGGATGGTCTTGGTCACCGTCGTCTCGAAGACGGCGTCACCGAAGGCCTCGCGCACACGCGCGAGGACCTCACGTGCGTGCAGTGTGCGCGCATCGAACATGGTCGCGACGATGCCCTCGAGCTTGAGTTCAGGGTTGAGCCGCTCCCTGACTCGATCCAGGGTCTGCATCAGCAACGACATCCCCCGCAGGGCGAAGTACTCGCACTCCAACGGCACCAGCACCCCGTCGGCCGCGGTCAGTCCGTTGATCGTCAGCAGGCCGAGGCTCGGCGGGCAGTCGACGATGATCCGGTCGTAGCGGTAGCGCAGCCGGTCGAGCACCCGCTGCAGGGCCTGTTCCCGGGCGACCTCCTGGACCAGCAGCAGCTCGGCCGCAGCCAGGTCGATGTTGGCCGGCAGCAGGTGCAGGCCGGGCACGTCGGTCTCGACGAGCACGTCGTCGAGCGTCGCGCCACTGTTCATCAGCAGGTCGTAGATGGTCGCGTCCTGGCCGTGCGGCTCCAGGCCGAGGCCGACACCAAGCGACCCCTGCGGATCCATGTCGACCAGCAGCACCCGCTCGCCGAGTTCGGCGAGCGCGGCGCCGAGGCTGATGGCCGTCGTGGTCTTGCCGACGCCGCCCTTCTGGTTGGCGAGGGCGAGGATCGTGGCGGGCTCACGCTTGGCCGGACCGTTGTTGGTCCGAGGCGGTTCGACGTCGTGCAGGGCCCGCGCCGTCGCCGCTCCCCAGTCGGCCGCGCCCGTGGTGGTGCTCACGTTGGCTCCTGGATCGGAGGGTCGTGTGCCGGTCGTCGTGCGTGCGGTGGACCACCCTAGCGACGGATCGGCCCATCGGTGAAGCGATATGTCGATGAATAGCTACAACGATTGATCGATTCGAATGGCTGTCCCCCCCCCGTCCCGGGCGCCGTCCGCGCAGTGCTGCAGCGACGGTCAGCTGGCCGGCAGTCTCGCCCTGGTCCGTCGGGGCTTGGTCGGCGACGCCAGGGCGGCAAGCACGGGTGCCTGGATCGGCGAACGCGGCGAGCGGTCGCGTCCAAAGCGGATGGATGGTAGCGTAGTATTTGGATGAATGGTAGTTCAACGCACGGATGGACGGCTGCAGCATGGGGGACACCACGGACGGTCCGGCGACATCCTGGCCGTCAAGGTCGTTCAGGTCCGGCTACGTCACCCGTGTCGTGGACCGTGAGCTGGACCAGCTGCTGGACCAGCTGCCAGCGATCCTGCTCGATGGACCCAAGGGCGTCGGCAAGACGTCCACGGCCCACCAGCGCGCCGCCGACGCCTGGCGTCTCGACGTGCCCGCCCAGCAGGCGGTGGTAGCTGCCGACGCCGAGGTGGTCACCACCTCGCCCGCACCGGTGCTGGTCGACGAGTGGCAACGGGTGCCGCCGGTGTGGGACGCGGTCAAGCGCGCCGTGGACGCCGGCGCGCGGCCGGGGTCGTTCCTGCTGACCGGCTCGGCGGCAACGGGGGCGACCCATTCGGGAGCCGCCCGCATCGTCGGTGTGCGCATGCGTCCGCTGACCCTGCCAGAGCGCGGGCTGAGCGTCCCGACCGTGTCACTGGCCGATCTGCTCACCGGTCAGCGTGCCGGCGTGCGCGGGTCCAGCCAGCTGACCCTGTGCGCGTACACCCGCGAGATCGTGGCGTCCGGCCTGCCGGGCCTGCGCCACCTGACCGGGCGGGCATTGCGCAGCCAGCTCGACGTCTACATCGACCGGATCGTCGAGCGTGACGTGCCAGAGGCGGGCCGTCAGGTCCGGCGTCCTGCGACGCTGCTCGCGTGGCTGCGCGCCTACGCGGCCGCCACCGGAGAAGCGGTCGCCTACGACAAGATGCGCGACGCTGCCACGGCCGGACAGGCCGACAAGCCAGCCAAGTCGACCACCATCCCCTACACCGACGTGCTCACCCAACTGCGCATCATCGACCCGCTCGAGGCGTGGGCACCGAGCAACAACCGGCTCGCCCGCCTCACGCAGGGGCCCA
>SKSM01000297.1 GCA_007122985.1 Nitriliruptoraceae bacterium
CGCAGCGACGGTGCTGGGCGCGCCGACGTGGGCCTGGGTCGCGGTCGGGGTGGCGCTGGCGGTGATCGCCCGGACCGGCCGACGGCTGGCGCGGCTGGACTGGCCGATCCCGGCGCTGCTGCGCGCGCTCGAGTACGGCGGGGTGCTGGCGTTGACCGGCGGCGGCGCGGCCACCTACGTGCTGCTGGCGGTGCTCGCCTTCCGCCACTACGACATCGTCTACCGGCTGCGCACCCTGGGAGTGGCCCCGCCGAGGTGGCTCGGGCTCGCCACCGGCGGCTGGCCACTGCGGCTGCTGGTGCTGGCCGCGGCCGGGGGGCTCGGCGTGCTCGCCCCGACCGTGGTCGTGCTCACGGTCCTGCTCGCCGGCGTCGTGGTGCCCGAGAGCCTGGCCTGCTGGCTCGCCGACCATCGCCGGCACGTGCGGTCCTGACGAACGGACCGGCTGCGCTCCCAGACGGCTCGTGCACGTGAGCGCATGGGCGACGCAGTGCTCCTGAGCCGGCATCCACGCCGATGCACGCGGTCCGGGCGCGTCACAGTGGCTGGGCGCGGCCCGCGTCGCGCAGGTAGGTCAGCACCGCAGCCACCCGCCGGTGCGTCTGCGGTTCGTCCTGCAGGCCGAGCTTGGAGAAGATCGCGGTCACGTGCTTCTCGATCGAGGACGCCGACAGGCACAGCTCGTCAGCGATCGCGGCGTTGGTGCGTCCCTGCGCCATGCACGCCAGCACCTGCCGTTCGCGGTCGGTGAGGGTCGCGACCGGCGAGTTGCGCTGATGCGCGGTCGCCCGCACCAGCAACCCGACCACGTCGGGATCGATGACCGATCCGCCACGGGCCACCTCACCGACGGCGTGGACGAGCTGGCGGGGGTCACCGACACGTTCCTTCAGCAGGTAGGCGAATCCGGCGGTGCCCTGACCGAGGAGCTCGAACGCGTAGGTCGCATCGGCGTACTGCGACAGCACCACGACGCCGACGTCCGGGTGGGCAGCGCGGATCCGGTGGGCGGCCTCGATGCCCTCGGTGTGGTGGGTCGGGGGCATGCGGATGTCGGTGACGACGACGTCGGGCTCCAGCGCGGCGACAGCCTGCTCGAGCTCGGCCGGCGTTCCGACCGTGGCCACGACCTCGAGCCCGCCGGCCTCGAGCGCGTGTCGGGTGCCCTCGCGGACCAGGTAGTGGTCGTCGGCGATCGCGACCCGAAGGGGCGTGTCCTCAGCCATCGGCGAGGCGCAGGTGTGCGGTGAGGGTGGTGCCGCCGCCGGGCTCGGTGTCGACCTGTAGGTGGCCACCGAGCGCCGCCAGCCGTTCGGTGAGGTTGACCAGCCCGCCGCCGACGGCGGTGGCCGGGTCGAAGCCGGCGCCGTCGTCGTGCACGGTGATGTCGAGGTGTCCTCCGTGGTGGGCGAGGGTGACGTCGACCGCGGTCGCGGCGGCGTGCTTGCTGGCGTTGGCCAGCGCCTCCGCGACCGTGAAGTAGCAGGCGCCCTCGATCTCCTGCGCGAAGCGCAGGCCGCGGAGGGTCGGGTCGGCGCGGACCGCCACGGGGACGGCGCTGCGGGTCGCGAGCGACTCGATCGCCTCAAGCAGGCCGCGGTCGGAGAGCACGCTCGGGTGGATGCCGTGGGCCAGCACGCGCAGTTCGCCGAGCACGTGGCGCAGTCCGGCCTGCACCTCGTCGACGACCGCCTCATCGTCGTCGTCGAGGTTCCGGCGGAGTCGGGCGGTGTGTCCGAGCAGAGCGACGAGATCCTGCTGCACGCCGTCGTGCAGGTCGCGCTCCAGGCGCCGGCGCTCGGTCTCCTGTGCGCGGACCAGTCGCGTCCGCGATCGATCCAGCTCGGCGGTCAGACGGACGTTGCGGACCGCCAACGCCGCCTGTCGCGCGAAGGTCGCGACCAGCGCCGCGTCCTCCGCGGTCAGCCCTCCGTTCCGGCGCGGGCCGCACTCGACGACGCCGAGCTGCTCGCCATCCAGCTCGATCGGAACCCGCAGCGCCGGCACCCGGTCACCGTCGAGGTCGCCGGCCGCCGCCCCGCCACCGGCCGCGTCGAACGACCCCGCCGTGTCGAGCCGGACGCTCGCCCAGCTCAGCCCCAGCCCCTCCTGCAGGGTGTCGGCCATCCGTGGCAGCAGGCTCTCGAGCTCCACGGTTCCCTCGAGCGTCGTGCCGAGCCGCTGGACCAGCTGCGCCGGGTCGGTCCGCGTCCCGAACACCCAGCGGTCGGCGGCGCGCTCCAGGCGGGCCCGAGCGGGCTGGAACGCCAGCGTCGCCACGACGGTGATCGCGATCGCCAGCCCGAGCGGGAACCGCCGGCCCGCCGCGAGTCCGAGCCCCGCAGCGGCCCCCACGTACACCCCGGCGATCATCGCCCACAGCGCCCCGTACACCAGGGTGCGACGCAGCAACCGGTCGACGTCGAGCAGGTCCGGTCGGAGCACGGCCAATGCGATAGCCGTCGGCAGGGACGCGATGGCGAGGATCCACAGCGCGCTCAGCCCGGCCTCCGCGGCAGTAGATGGCGACCCGTCGGGGAACAGCTGCCACGCGACGAGGTCGGTGACGGCCACTCCCGCCGCGAACACCAACGGAACCAGCAGCCAGCGGATGTGTCGCCGCCGTGCTCGGTCTGCCCGCCGGTAGCGGGGCACCAGCAGCACGACGCCCAGCACGAACACGCTCGCCAGGCCTGCGAGCACGACGCCCAGCACCGGCCCCAGCCACGCCAACGACTCGAGCTGGAACGGGTTCGCGATGGGACCGGCCCGGTGGTAGGCGGGCAGCACCAGCGTCGAGGTGGCGAACAGCGCCACGACCGGCACCGGGAGGAGCCACCACAGTGCTTGCAGCAGCCGCCGCTCGGCCGGACGCTCGGGCCGCCCGTCCGGGAACAGGCCGAGCAGGTGTGTCAGCGCGATGCCGCCCAGCACGCTGACGAGCTGGTAGACGAGCGCGAGCAGCGCCGTCCGTGTGGGGTGCATCGTCGCCGCGTACCGGTTGAGCGCGCCGTCGAGCGCCTGGACGATCCCGACGATGCCGGCGGCCGCCGCGAACCAGCGGGCCAGCGGCAGCTGCGGTCGCCGGCGGAACACGACGGTGGCAGCGCCGACGAAGACCGCGGTCCCCGCCACCCAGGGCAGCTCCTTGAGTGCCTCGCCGCCGATCACCGACACCGGCACCGTGACGGCAAGCGAGGCCCCTCCTGCGACGAGCAGGAGCGCGGCGGTGCGTGATGAGGGCTGCACCGAGCCATCATGCACGAGCCGGCGGTCGTGGGGAAGACGGACAGCCGCCCCATCTGGGTGTGGCTAGCCACAACCAGGTCGGCGACCTCCCCCGTGTCCGGCCGCGAACGCCCTGCGTAGCGTCGCTGACAGGCCGCATCCCCCGTGTGGCCCACGACCCGGAGGAGCGACGCCGTGAGCCTGACCGCCGAACGACCCGAACCGTCCACCACGATCGCCCAGCCCGATCGGAGCGGGGACCGGCTCGTCGCCGGCGCCCTGCTGACCGTCGCCGGGCTGCTGGCCGTCTACCAACTGCTCGCCGGTCACGTGATCCCGCCTCTCGCGGGCTTCGCGGCGGTCACCGCCGCCGTCGGCGCCGTGCTGCTGCGCCGCCGTCCGCGGTGGCTGCTGGGGCTGGCGGCTGCCGTGGCGGTGCTCTACCTCGGCGGCAGCGTGCCGTTCATCGCCGCCAACCTCGCCCACCCGGAGTCCCCGGTCAGCTTCCTCGCGGAGGTCTTCGTGGTCCTCGCGTTCCTCACGACGATCGTCGGGGTCGTCCTGCGGTGGCGCGATGCCGCGGACACCGCCCGCCGGCGGACCGTCGCCGGTGCCGTCGGGATCGGGTTGCTGGCCACCGTCGTGTCGCTGGTGGCCGTCGCGAACGTGGACACCGCAGCCCGCCAGGACGGCGACGTCGCGCTCGTCACCGACCGCAGCGTGTTCCCAGACCAGGTGGAGGCCCCCGCAGGCGGCGTGCTGTGGGTCGACAACCGCGACCCGTTCCACCACACGTTCGTCATCGACGACACCGACGTCCACGAGGTCCTGGCCGCAAACAGCGCGGTACGCATCCCGATCGACCTCGATCCCGGTAGCTACCGCTACTGGTGCGACGTGCCCGGCCACGAGTCGATGGAGGGGACCCTCCATGTCCGCTGACGTCGCTGCCTACCGCGCTGCGGAAGCCGCCTTCTGGGCGTCGATCGGTCGCGAACCGACGACCGAGCACCATGTCCGGCTGCCCGCCACCGGCACGGTGGTCCGGATCCAGGAGGTGGGGCAGGGGCCACCGGTCCTGTTCCTCCACGGGGCTCCGAACACCGGATCCACCTGGCTGCCGCTGGTCGAGCACCTCCACGGCTGGCGGTGCCTGCTGGTCGACCGGCCCGGCACGGGGCTGAGCGCGCCGTACCCCGTGACCGTCTCCAACCTGCCGCGGATCGGTGCCCGGTTCGTGCCCGAGCTGCTCGACGGGCTCGGCATCGCCCGCGCCCACGTCGTCGCGTCCTCGTTCGGCGGACACCTCGCTCTGCGGTCCGCGGTCGTCCACCCCGATCGGTTCGACCGGATGGTGCAGATGGCCGCGCCGGCGGTGATCCCCGGCGATCGCCTGCAGCCCTTCATGCGGCTGCTCGCCCGTGGCTGGGTCCGCCGGATCATGGACCGCCTGCCGCCGAGCGAACGGGCGAACCGGGCGCTCCTGCGCCAGATCGGGCACGGCCGCTCCCTCGACGCCGGCCGGATCCCGCCGGCGTTCACGGACTGGTACCTGGCGATGCAGCGGCACACCGACACGATGCACAACGACGGCGAGATGATCGGCAACGCGGTCCCGCGCATCGAGTCGATCCGGCTCACCGACGACCTGCTCGCCCAGGTCGAGGTCCCGACGTTCTTCTGGTGGGGCGCGGACGACACGTTCGGCGGGGAGGACGTCGCCCGCCACCTCGTGCACACGATGCCGGACGCGGCGCTGACGATGGTCCCCGACGCCGGCCACCTGCCGTGGTTGGACGACCCGGTCGGGGCGGCGACCGCCACCTCGACGTTCCTGCAGGCCGAGGTCGCGCACCGCTGACCCGAGGAGGTACGACGATGGTGCACCACCGGATCTATGACCTGATGTACCGCTGGTGGGCTCCCTGGGACGCCGTCGGCGTCCGCGACGAGCTGCTCGAGCTGCTCGACGACGTCGAGGTGGCCGTGTCCAGCCACCCACGCGCCATCGACCTCGGCTGCGGTACCGGTGCGAACGTCGTCGAGCTGGCGCGCCGCGGGTTCGACGCGA
Source organism: Nitriliruptoraceae bacterium (assembly GCA_007122985.1). Lineage (GTDB taxonomy): Bacteria > Actinomycetota > Nitriliruptoria > Nitriliruptorales > Nitriliruptoraceae > SKTG01. Next base: position 5,300 of record SKSM01000297.1, read on the forward strand.
CCGGCGTGGACTTCTCGCCGGTCGCGCTCGACAAGGCCCGTGTCCGCGCCCGCGAGGCCGGCGTCGCCGACCGGTGTCGATTCCTCGAGGTGGACCTGACCGCGGCCACGTTGCCGAGCGCGGTCGGCGGACCGTACGACCTGCTCCTCGACTTCGGCACGCTCGACGACCTGCGCGCGCCCGGCCGGGCACAGATGGCGGCCCACATGGCCCGTTTGGCCCGACCGGGCGCGCTGGCCCTGTGCTGGTGCTTCTACGGCGACCGTCACGACCTGCCCGTCTTCAGCTTCCACGGTCCGTCGAAGCTGGCGCCCGGGCTGCCCGTGGGCGAGGAGCGCCGCCTGTTCGGCGACGACTTCGAGGTCGAGCCGTTCGCGTGGCCGATGCCGCACACGGCGTGCTTCCTGCTCCGCCGCGACGCCCCCGTCCCGACCGGCTGAGCAGCTACATCTGCGCTACAGTGAAGCTCACGGCACGGGAGGGCTGCACATGGCCGCCAGGAGCACATCGTTCCGACTCGGGGACCAGGCCCGACAGCGCTTGCACGACCGCGCCGAACGTGAGGGCGTCAGCGCCACCGCCCTGCTCGAACGCCTCATCGTCGAGGGTGTGGACACCCTCGACCACCCCGGGATCGTCTACCGGGGACCTGACCACGACCGTCGTGCCGCGTTGGCCGCCGGACCGGACGTGTGGGAGATCGTCGCGCGGCTTCGGGAGCTCGAGGGCGGCGAGGAGGAGCGCATCGAGACGCTGGCCTCCGAGACCGACCTCCACCCCCGACAGATCCGGACTGCGTTGGAGTTCGCCGCCCGACACCCCGATGACATCGAGCGTCGGATCGCGCGCAACGAGCAGGCGATCGCCGAGAGCCGTCGGGCCGCTGAGCAGCGCCGGACGCTGCTGGCGTGAGGTTCCTGCTCGACGAGATGTTCTCGCCAGCCGCCGCCGCGCTGCTGCGCGATGAGTTCGGCCATGACGCGCTCCACGTCGGCGGGGTCGGCCTGCGCAGCGTCGACGATGCGGTCGTGGCGACGTTGGCGCGCAGCGAGCGCCGCGCGATGGTCACCGAGAACGTCAGCGACTTTGCGCCGGAATCCGAGCTGGTGCTGGTGTGCGTCCTCAAGCGCACGCTGCCGGCGGGTGGAGCCCAAGCTCGTGCACTCGCCGAACTGCTGGACCGCTGGGCCCGCGAGCACCCCCATCCCTACGTGGGACCGCACTGGCCAACCTGAGCGGACGGACCGCTCCCGGATGACGGCGCCGCAACGGCGGCACGGCGCCACGGCGGCGAGAAACCCTCGCATGGGACGGTTTCTCGCAGTGCCGCGGGCCTGAGCGCGGCCGAGCGGCGCCACGGCGGCGAAAAACCCTCGCATGGGAGGGTTTCTCGCGGTGCCGCGTTGCTGTGGGCGGGGGGTGCGGGCGCACGGCGGCGCGCGCGACTTGACCGGCCGGTCTCCGGGCGTCAGGGTCGCTGCGAATCCA
>SKSM01000306.1 GCA_007122985.1 Nitriliruptoraceae bacterium
CACCCGGCATGCGCTTCGCACCGCCGGCGCCGTCCTCGGAGCTCGGCTCGTCGGCTGCGTCGTCGCCAGCCTCGCCGGTCGGGGTGGCCGACGTCTCCGCCGCGGGAGCCTCCGACGCTGGTGCGGCCAGCGCATCGGCGTCACCGCCGTCGGTGTCGTCGCTGCGCTCCGGTGCCGCGGCAGGCTGCTGAGCCTGCTGCTCGCGCAGGTGCGGTGGCAAGACCTTGGCCGCCTTCTTCTTCTCCGGCGGCGCTGCGGCCTGCATCGAGCGGTAGCGCTCGAGCTCCTGCTGCTCGCGCTCGCGCTTCGCCCGCTCCTCGGCCTCGCGCTCCTCTTCGGTCTTGCCGAGAGACTCGCGGAACCGCGCCGCGTCACCGATGGTGACGGACGAGGAATGGCTCTTCGCGGGGATGTCGAGCTCACCCAGGCGGCGCAGGACCTCCTTGTTGGAGAGCCCGGTCTCCTTGGCCAACTCGTAGACGCGGACCTTGTTGCTCACGCGTTCTCACTCCTCACGGTGCGGTCACGCACCTCGGGGTGCACCGCCACGGTCGCCAGCGCGTCCAGCGCGGCTTCGGTCCCGGCGGCGTCGTCCGTCCTCAGGGCACGGCGCAGCATCGCGCCGGAACGGCGGCGAAGCTGCGCGTAGCACCCCGGATCGGGACAGACGTACGCGCCGCGTCCGGGGAGACGGCCTGCGGGATCGACCCGGACCCCGTCGTCGGGGGTCGCGGCGATGCGTACGAGCTCGTCCTTGGGACGGGCCGTGCGGCAACCGATGCAGGTTCTGACCGGCACGCTGCGCGTGGTGGCCACCAGGGTACTTCCTTTCAGGCGTCGAGTCGTCGACTGCGTACGTCGAAGCGGGCTCGGGGGTGCTGGTCTCACAGGGGCAGGGGACGTTGCCGGGCGGCGACCGGGCGATCGACCCGATGACGCCGGCGAAGCGTCGGCGTCAGTTCGTTGACGAGGGATCGTCCGACGGCTCGTCGTCGCTGACCAGCGGCTCCTCAGCCGTGGTCAGCGGCTCACCGGGCGTCACCGGCGCGGAACTGACGGGCAGATCCGTGGGCGCGGCATCGGGCTCGGCACTGGCCACGTCGTCCTCCTCGTCCTCGAGGGCCGAACGGCGCGCGGACTCCGCCGACTCGAAGGCGGCCTCGATGGCGCGTTCGCCCTCTTCGGACAACGGGTTGCCGTACTCGTCGATCAAACCGGCTTCGAGCGCCTCCTGGAAGGCCTGCTGCTCGGCGTCGAACTGGCTCTCGGACTTGATGTCGATGCGCCAGCCGGTGAGGCGGGCCGCCAGGCGGGCGTTCTGGCCCTCACGACCGATCGCCAGGGAGAGCTGGTAGTCGGGCACCACCACCAACGCCGTCCCGTCATCCGGATAGAGGTAGACACTCGAGACCTTGGCCGGGGAGAGGGCGTTGGCGACGAGTTGTTCGGGTTCGTCGGCCCAGCGCACGATGTCGATGCGCTCGAGTTCGTCGGCGTGGAGCTCCTTCTGGACGCCGCGGGCGCGCTGACCGCCCGGCCCCACACAAGCACCGACCGGATCGACGTCGGCGTCCTTGGACATCACCGCGACCTTGGTGCGGTGACCGGCCTCGCGGGCGATGCCGCGGATCTCGACCAGCCCCTGCTCGATCTCGGGGACCTCCAGCGCGAACAGCCCGACCACCAGCGCCGGATGCGTTCGCGAGGCGATGATCTGCGCACCCCGGTCACGACGCTGGACCTCGATGACCACGGCCCGCGAATGCGCACCGTGCTCGAGACGCTCGTTGGGGATCTGCTCGGCGTAGGGCAGCAACGCGGTCTGGCGCCCGAGCTCGAGGTAGGTCTGATTGCCCTGGAGGCTGACGGTACCGGCGATGATGTCGCCCTCACGACCGACGAACTCACCGTAGGTGGCCTCGCGTTCCGCCTCACGCAGCCGCTGGAGCAGGACCTGCTTGGCCGTCTGCGCCACGATCCGGCCGAAGTCCCTGGGCGTCTCCTGCCACTCGGAGACGATGTTGCCTTCGTCGTCGAGCTCCTGGGCGTAGACGGTGACCTCGCCGCTGTTGCGGTCGACGCTGACACGAGCCTCGTCGCCGGTCGCGTGGACCGAGCGCTTGTAGGCGGACGCGAGCGCGGTCTCGAACGCCTCGACCACCGTCAGGAAGTCGATGCCCTTCTCCCGCTCGATCTGACGCAGCGAGTCGATGTCGATCTTCACCTACAGGCCTTTCGGTCGCTCACCACGGGAGCACGACATGGGCGCGCTCGACCTCGTGCAGCGGGACGACGAGCTCGTCGTCGCCGATGTCGAGGGTGAGGGAATCGTCGGAGACGGCCTGGAGTGCGCCGGTGATCTCCTCGCGGGAGTCGGGCTCGACGAGTCGGGCGACCCGCACCTCCCGGCCGAGGTTGCGGCGGAAGTCGCGGGCGGTCGACAGCGGCCGGTCGGTCCCGGGCGAGGTCACCTCGAGGGTGTAGCGCCCCGGGATCGGGTCGGTCTCGTCGAGTGCGGTGTCGAGCTCGCGTGACAGGGTCGCGATCGTGTCCACGTCGACGTCGCCCTCGGCCGTCGGGTCGGCGAGGTCGGCGGTGATGCGCACCAGGCGGCGGCCACGCGGTCCCTTGACGACCACGTCGAGCAGCTCCACCTCGAGCCGGGCGGCGATCGGGGCGGCGAGGTCACGGACCGTTGCCTGCAGGTCATCGGTCTCGGCCACGGTCACCTCCCTCGCCTCGGTCGTCAGTCGCTCTGGTCTGTGGTCGGTGGCATCACCGCCGGTGGTGTCGCAGACGGCATTCACAGCGACGGCCGGCCCGGTTGGGCCGGCCGCGTCGGTTGTGTCGGTCGTGCCGGTCGTCGTCCGCGGACGTCGCGACCGTGGGTACTCGCCGGATCACGGACTCGGATCACGGCTCTCAGGTCACAGGCCTCGGATCATAGACCTTCCGTGGGCCGAACGCGGCGCAGCGGGCCGGAAGGCCCGCCGCTGTCGGCGACCGTACCACGGACGAATCGGACCCGCCACGGCGCGACCGCACGCCCTGCGCCCGTGCGCGCCCGGTTCCCCCGCGATGTGCCGGTCAGGCCACGACCGGGGGCCCCTCGCCACGCTCGGCCCTGATCTCCTCGGCCATTTCGCCCGCGAAATGGACCAGCGCCTCGACGATGTCCTCCTCGCGGACGGTCGCGATCTTCTCACCCTTCTGGATGATGTCACCCTTGCCGTTGCCCGCAGCGACGCCGAGATCGGCCTCGCGCGCCTCACCCGGGCCATTGACGACACACCCCATCACCGCGACCCGCAACGGCGCATCGATGCCCTCGAGCCCCCGTTGGACGTCCTCTGCGAGGGTCCACACATCGACCTGTGCGCGACCGCACGACGGGCACGAGACGACGTCGAGCCCCCGCTCGCGCAGGTGCAGCGACTCCAGGATGCCGATCCCGGCCTTGACCTCCTCGACCGGGTCGGCCGACAGCGACACCCGGATGGTGTCGCCGATGCCCTCGGCGAGCAGCGTGCCGATCCCGACGGCCGACTTCACCGACCCCGACTTGAGCGGACCGGCCTCGGTGACACCGAGGTGCAGCGGGTAGTCCGTGCGCTGCGAGAGCAGCCGGTAGGTCTGGATCATCGTCCAGGGGTCGGAGTGCTTGACCGAGATCTTGGTGTCATGGAAGCCCACGTCCTCGAGCAGTCGCACCTCGCGCAGGGCGGACTCGACCATCGCCTCAGGTGTCGGGCCGCCGAACTCCGCGAGGATCGCCTGCTCGAGGCTGCCCCCGTTGACCCCGATGCGTATCGCCGCTCCGGCGTCGTCGGCCATCTGCCCGAGCAGCGCGACCTTGTCGTGCTTCTTGATGTTCCCGGGGTTGATCCGCACACCGGCACACCCGGCCTCGATGGCCATCACCGCGTACTTCCACTGAAAGTGGATGTCGGCGATCACCGGAATGCGGGCGTGTTCGGCGATGTAGGCCAACGCCTCCGCGTCCTCACGCCGCGGCACGGCGACACGCACGACGTCGGCGCCCGCAGCCTGGGCCGCGGCGATCGCCTGTAGCGTCAGGTCCGCCTCATGGGTCGGCGTGACCGTCATGGTCTGCACGCTGATCGGCGCGTCGCCACCGACCTCGAGCGGTCCGAGGCGGATCTTGCGCGTCACCCGGCGCTCCGGGCCCGCAGCAACACCCGATCCGCCCGCCACGGGCTCGGTCGGCAGCACGGGAAGCTGGCCCGGTGCGGTGGCCACGGCTGGCTCCTGGTCATGGTGGGCGTGGGAGGTTCGCAGCCGAGGGTAGCTGTGGGTGAGACCGCGGCTCAGGTGACCGGCGGCAGGAAGGCGAACACGTGGCGGCAGTGCCCGCCGCTGGTCACAGCGAGATCGGATCGGAGATGTCCAACCACAGCGTGGTGAGGAAGACGATCAGGATCACCGCAATCACCGGCAGTGCGATCGCGGTGATCGTACGGGGATCGACGGTGTAGGTCTGTGGACGGCCACGCAACCGACGCAGCAGGTTTCCGAGCTTCTCGACCACCAGCACGGCGAGGTGGCCACCGTCGAACGGCGGCAGTGGCACGAGGTTGAAGATGAACAGGATCACGTTCAGGAACGCCAGCATGAACAGCAGCGAGTAGACGCCGAGCACCCCTTCGTCCGCCACCTGCCCCGCGAAGGTCGCGATCCCCACGACCGACACCGCCCCTTCCGGGTCCCGCTCCTGGGTACCGGCCGACGCCGCGACCAGCTCCGAGATCCCCGCCGGGCTGAAGACCCGCGCCAGACCCTCGACGCTGGCGCCGACCATGGGCACCACGCCCCCGATCGGCTCCTGCTCGTCGCCGATCGCTGCACGACGGACCGCCTCGGCGGCGCCGAGCCGCTCGGTCTCGCTGGCGGGCACGAACCCGGCGATGCCGATCGTCTCGCCCGTCTGCTCGTCGGTCTCCGGGGCGGGGACGAGCTCGAGATCGACCGGCTGTCCGTCACGCTCGATGGTCATCGCCGTCGGCTGCTCCGGCCGGGCGCGCAGCACGTCTCGGAGCTCGAGGAAGTCCTCGGAGCGCAGGTCCTCGACCGCCACCACGCGGTCGCCCGGCTGCAGGCCGGCCTCTGCTGCCGGGCTGTCGTCCAGCACCGACGCGACTTCGTTGGTGGGTTCGCCCGTCGGCAGGGCCACGAACACATAGGCCGCCAGCAGCAGCACGAACGCGATCCCGAGGTGGGTCAGCGGCCCGAACGCGATCGTGCACGCCCGCTGCCAGATGGGTCGGTCGTGGTAGAAGCGCCCCTCGTCGCCGCGGTGCAGGCGCCACGCCAGGTCGCCGAGCCGCTCGCTCTCCCCGACCTCGGTCAGCAGCACCTGCGAGAGTGTCGAGCGGGCTTCGTCGAGGCCACCGTCCTCCAGGCTCGCGCGGGTACGCGTGACGATCCGCTCGGTCAGCTCGTGGGGGGTGCCGCGCTCGGTCAGGGTCTGCTCGAGCCGCTGCCAGGTCAGCGCAGGGATGGTGGCGGTCGCCGCGCCACCGGAGCCGGGTGCCTCCTCGACGGTCGCGTCCGACTGCTCACGATCGCGCGCGAGCGCGTCCGCGCGCAGGACCTCGTCGACCACCGGCAGGCGCCGCTCCTCGTACGGGTTCATGCCGCGGATCGACACGAAGCCACCCAACGGGAACGCCTTCACCCCGTACTCGGTCTCCCCGCGGCGGGTGGACCACAGCGTCGGGCCGAATCCCACGAAGTAGCGGTCGGCACGCATTCCGAACAGCCTGGCGGTCACCAGGTGACCGAGTTCGTGGACGAGCACGGCCACGAGCAGCAGGACGACGAAGGCGACGATTCCCAGCGCGAAGGTCATGGAGCACTCCGTCGGGCGAGCACGCTGCCGGCATGTTCACGGGCCCAGGCGTCGGCGGCGAGCACCTCGTCGATCGTGGACGGTTCGGCGGGGTCGGTCGCCGACCAGGCATCGAGCGCGGCACCGACGACGCCCGGAAGGTCGAGGAAGCCGATCGCGCCGGCGCGGAAGGCGTCGACCGCCGCCTCGTTTGCGGCGTTGAGCACCGCGGGAAAGGTGCCACCTCGACGACCGGCCTGCTCGGCCAAGTCGAGCGCCGGGAACGTCGCGCGGTCCACGGGCAGAAACGTCAGCTCGGTGGAGCGCGTCCAGTCACATGCGACGAACGCGTGGTCGAGCCGCTCGGGCCAGGCCATCGCCAGCTGGATCGGCAGGCGCATGTCCGGAGGTGAAAGCTGCGCGAGTGTCGCTCCGTCGCAGAACTCCACCATCGAGTGCACCACCGACTGGGGGTGGACGACGGTGTCGATCGACTCCCACGGCACCTCGAACAGCAGGTGGGCCTCGATCAGCTCGAGTCCCTTGTTCATCAGGGTCGCGGAGTTGAGCGTCACCACCGGGCCCATGTCCCAGGTCGGATGCACGAGGGCCTGCTCGACGGTGACGGTGGCGAGCTCGTCGCGGTGCCGGCCGTGGAACGGCCCACCGCTGGCGGTCAGCACCAGGCGGGCGACCTCCTCGCGGCGCCCACCGCGCAGGCACTGCGCGAGGGCCGAGTGCTCCGAGTCGGTCGCGATCAGGTGCGACTCACGGCTACCGGCGGCCTCCGCCGCCGACACCACCAGCGGGCCGCCGACGATCAGGCTCTCCTTGTTGGCCAGCGCCACCGGGGTCCCGCGCCGCAGCGCCGCGAGGGTGGGCCGCAACCCGACCGCGCCGGTGATGCCGTTGACCACCAGATCGGC
>SKSM01000221.1 GCA_007122985.1 Nitriliruptoraceae bacterium
CCCCTCCCCGCGGCGGCTCAGACCACGGCGGTTGCGGCGGCGTTCCGCGGTGGCGGCGGCGCTACGCGGTGGCGGCGGCCGGCTCGGGGGGCGCGTGCTCCTCCACCGCCGCGTCGGCCCGTTCGGCGCAGGCATCGAACGCCTCGATGAAGCGCTCAGCGTCGCGCCGGTAGGACTCGAGCGAGTCCGCCTTCTCGCTGATCGCCTGGACGACCTCGAACTGCTGGTAGAGGTCGCCTGCGAACGCCCGCCGCCGCCGGTCGACCGCGCTCTTGACCGTCTCGACGGCGGTCTGGACCTGGGCGTCGACGTCGTCGAGCAGGGTGTTGGCGATCTCGTCGAGACGGGTCTGGATCGTCTGGCGCACGGCGTTGAGGCTGCGCTGACGACCGATCGAACTGGCCAGCTTCCATCCCACGAGCGCGCCGGCCAGCAGGCCGATCGGCCCGAGCAGCGCGGTACCGGTCAACAGGGCCGCCCCGCCGGTGGACAGGCCTCCCACCACGGCGCTCGTCCGTGAGGTCTGCCGCGACCGGGCCTCGGCCTTGGTCAGCGCCTGGTGCTGGTCGGCGGTGACCAACAGCCCCTTGGCCGACAGCCGCACCTGCGGGAGGTTGGGGGCCAGGTCGGTCATGACCGCATCGAACCGTTCCTGCAGTTGCAGCTGGAGCCGGTCGACGAGGTCGGCGAATCCCTGCTCGAACTGGCGTGAGGCGAGCTCGCCGGCGACCTCGAGCTGCCGGCGAAACCGCGACGAGAAGGCCTCGACCTCCTCGATCGTCGTCAACGAGTCGAGCTCGCGCTTGGCCCGGGTGAACGGCTGCAGGACCAGTCCCCGGATACGCATGCGCAGCGGTGCGACATCGGTCAACGCCATCGACACCGCCTCACCGAACCGGTGCTCGAGGTCGGCGATGTTGCGGTCGAGCTGGGCGCGAAAGGTCTGCAGCTGCTCTGGGTCCTCGAGCAGCTGCTGGCGAACCTGCACCTCGCCGCGCGCCATGCGGGCGGTGCGCGCGATCCGCTCGGCGGCCGAACGCAGCACCTCGCGGCCGGCGTGGTCGGCGAGGTAGTTCTCCAGGTCCCGCAGCAGCCGGTCCGCCCCGGAGCGCTTCCACAGATCGATGTCGTCGTTCTGGCGTGCCTGCCACGCCTCCAGCGCGCAGACCGGATAGACCCGGACCTCACCGGTCCGCCCGGACTTGCGCGACGCCTCGACGATGCGCTGGCCGACGTACTCGAGCACCTCGCCGCGCATGGTCGGGTCGTGGAAGTGCTGGGGGTACATGTTGCAGACGAGGAAGGTCTTCTTCAGGTCGCGAGCGACCACCTGCTCGAGGAACCCGAGCTCGGTCGCGCTCACCGTCGGGGGCGAGAGGAACAGCACGATGCCGGCGTCGACGATGTCGAGCTCCTGCAGGGTGCGCTCGGTGTAGACCTCGTCGGCCTCGGCGTCGTCGAGCCCCGGCGTGTCGATCAGCCGCGTGCCGTTGCGCAGGAAACCGACCGGCACGGTCTGCTCCACCACGGTGACACCGAGCTGGTTGTGGGGGTTGGACTTCTGCGAGGTGTAGGCATGGACGTCCTCGACCGCGACGTGCTCGGTGCGCCCGTCGGCGAAGTGCACGGCCGCGCCGGGGGCGTCGCCGTAGGAGACGTAGACCGGGACCGCCGTCTCCGGGGTGACGTGCATCGAGGAGACCTCACGACCGATCAGGCCGTTGAGCAGGGTCGACTTTCCCCGCTTGATGAGCCCGAAGATGCCCACCGTGAACTGAGTCGTGCCGAGGTCCTGGCGCACCAGGCCGAGCTCGTGTGCGATCAGCGAATCGGACTCACCAGAGCCGTCGATCTCGAGCGCGCGCCGCTCCTGGAACCGCGCCCAGACGTCCTCGACGTGCTCGAGCGCGCGCAGCAGCCCGTCACGCTCCACATCGAAGTGGTCGAGGAACTCCGGCACGGTTGGCTCCATCCCGCGGCGTGCATCGCCCACGCCTCCTGTGCTGTCCATCGACTGCTGAGCGGGCCGGCTTGAGGGTCGACCTCACGGACACGCAGCCGTCAGGCGTCGTCGAGCCGGTGGACCCGGTCCGCATCGTCGACCCGCGCACGTCCCTGCGCCACGAACATGTCCACGGCCGCCCGGGTCGACGCCTCCGCCGCTGGCCACAGCCGACGGTCGACATCGGCGTAGATCCGGGCCACCAGCTGCCCCGGGGTCGCCGGTCCGGCGGACAGCGCGGCCAGGAGCTGCTGCTCGCGGAACCGTCGGTGGTCGGCATAGAAGCGCAGCACCGCCGACGGGTCGTCGGTCAGGGCCGGCCCGTGGCCCGGGTAGAGGCGGTCTGGACCGAGCGCCATCACCCGCCGCAGTGAGTCGAGATACGCCGCGAGGTCACCGTCCGGGTGGGCGACCACCGAGGTTCCACGCCCGAGGACGTGGTCGCCGGTGAGCAGTGCGCCGGTGGGCGCCCGTAGCGACAGGTGGTCACGGGTGTGGCCGGGCGTGGCCACGACGGTCAGGCGCTCGTCGCCCACCGCGACCGTGTCGTCGTCGGTGAGCAGCCGGCCGTCGGGTGAGGCGACCTCGCGGGTGGCGGCGTGGACCTCGACGCCGAACCGCCGCCCCCATGGTCGCGCAGCGGCCGCATGATCGTGGTGGTGGTGGGTCACCACCACCGCGCGGACCATCGCGTCTTGTTCGGCGAGCGCGTCCTCGACCGCTGCGAGGTGCCCGGGCTCGTCCGGCCCCGGATCGAGGATGACGACCTCTCCGGCCCCTGGCGGACCGAGCAGGTAGGTGTTGGTCCCGTCGAGCGTCATCGGCGAGGGGTTGGGTGCCAGCACCCGCGTGGTGAAGTCGTCGAGGTGGCAGCGCCGGGCGAGCGCACCGGGAGCCGGCAGGTCCCACTCCACGCGGGGGTCGACGGGCGGTACGGGCGCTGCATCGGACATGGAAGCGACGGTAGCGGGCGGAGCGTGCAGCGGGCACCCGGGCGTCGGACGACGATGCCGCGGTCACACCGGCTCGGGCGGTCCCACCGGCTCGCGTGGTCACACCGACTCGGACGGTCACACCGGCTCGGGCGGCCCCCCGTCGGGATGCTGGACCATCGGCGCACCGTCGACCATCACCATGTGCGGCTCGATCCGCCGCTGGTCGACCTCGCCGTCGGCGACGGCCCGCGTCACCGCCGCCACGTCCCGGTACGCCGCCAGGGCCGCCAGATTGCAGCGGGTCGGGTAGATCACCGTCGCCTCCCCCCGCGCCTGCGCCTCGAGCGCGGCCGCCGGCGTCGTCCAGCGCAGGTCGGTCGTCTCCACCTCGTCGTGGCCGGCGATCTGTGCGGGGGGGACGGCTGCCAGGAGGAAGCGCGTGTCGAACCGGCGGTGCTGTCCCCGCGGGGTGGCCCACCACGACCAGAGTCCGAGCCAACCGAGCTCCAGGACGAAGCCGCGGTCGGCGAGCCACGGCTGCCAGTCGTGGTCCTCGCCCCGCACGCCCAGCCGACGACGCATGTCCACGGCGTCGTCGCTGGCCAGGTCCGTCGCGGTGACCGGCCGGCCGTCGTGCCGGCTGGCCAGGAGGATCCCGGCCTCCTCGAAGGTCTCACGGACGCCGGCGACGAGCAGCCCGAGCGCTCCGGAGGGATCGGTGCCCATCGCTCGAGCCCACCGGTCGAGGTCGGCGCCACGCCACCGGTCCCGGGGCAGACGGCGGTCGCGGTCGTCGAGCTTGCCTCCCGGAAAGACCAGGGCCCCACCCGCGAAATCGGAGTCGAGGTGGCGCTCGAGCAGCAGGACCTCGAGGCCGGCACCGCCCGGACCGTCGCGGACCAGCACGACCGTCGCCGCATCGACCAGCGGCGCGTCGTCGTCCACCGCCCGGCCGGCGGCCGGCCGTGCGTGCGCCGTCTCGTCCGCCACCGGCTGTGACCTCCCCTCGATCGCACCTGAGCCTAGTGGTCGACGTCCGTCGTCCTGGCCGCGACACCCCGCCGGGACGGCCGCGACGTCGACGCGACGACCACCAGGCGCATAGGTTGCCGTCCGGACCGGGAGGAGTCATGACCGTCGACCATCACCCGCAGCTGGCGCAGCTGCCCCAGGTCGATGCCCTCGTGCGCGGCGACGCGCTCGCCGACGCCGCCTCCACCCACGGACGGCAACGCGTGGTCTCGGCGGCCCGGGAGGTCCTCGAGCGCGCCCGGACACGCATCCTGTCCGGTGACACCCCGCCCACCCGGGCGCAGCTCGAGGCGCAGGTGCAGGCGCAGCTCGCCGCGCTCGACCACCGACGGCTGCGACGGGTGCTGAACGCGACCGGCGTGGTGCTGCACACCAACCTCGGCCGCGCCCCCCTGTCGGCCGCCGCACGTGCCGCCGTCGCCGACGCGGCCGGCTACACCACGGTCGAGTACGAGCTCGACACCGGGCACCGTGGATCACGTACCGGTCCCGTCGGTGACCTCGCCGCCGAGGTCTGCGGCACACCCGCCGCCACCGTGGTCAACAACGGGGCGGCGGCGCTGCTGCTGGTCCTGGCCGCACTGGCGGGCGACCGCGAGGTGGTGGTCAGCCGGGGGGAGCTGGTGGAGATCGGCGGCTCGTACCGGCTGCCGGAGATCATGGCAGCTGCCGGGACCAGCCTGGTCGAGGTCGGCACCACCAACCGGACTCGGGCCGCCGACTACCGCGCCGCGATCGGCGAGGCGACGGGCCTGCTGCTCAAGGTCCACCACTCCAACTTCACCATGACCGGCTTCACCGAGGAGGCGACGGTCGGGGAGCTGGTCTCGCTCGGCAGGGCGCACACGGTCCCCGTGGTCCACGATCTCGGCACCGGGCTGCTGCGCGACGCACCCGACGGCCCACTGGCCGGCGAACCCTCGGTCGTCGGCTCGGTGCGCGCGGGCGCCGACCTGGTGGTCGTCTCGGGCGACAAGCTGCTCGGCGGCCCGCAGGCCGGCATCATCGCGGGACGTGAGGACCTCATCGACCGCTGCCGCACCCACCCGCTCGCCCGGGCACTGCGCATCGACAAGCTGCAGCGGGCCGCACTCGAGGCCACCCTGGCCGCGCACGCCCGCGATCCCCACCCGCTGGAGCTGCCGACACAGACCATGCTGCACGCCGACGTCACCGACCTCGAGCAGCGCACGCGGTGGATGGTCGCCGAACTCGGCGGGCAGGCCCGGGTGGTCTCGACGCGCTCGGTGGTCGGCGGCGGGACCCTCCCCGGAGTCGAGCTGGACTCCTACGGTGTCGCGCTCGACGCCGACGACCCGGACGCCCTGGCAGCGGCGCTGCGCCGAGGCGAGCCACCGGTGGTCGCCCGGGTCGACGCCGGTGCGGTCGTCCTCGACCTGCGCACGATCCCGCCGGCGCACGACGCCGAACTGGTCGACCTGGTGCTGCAGGCCCGTGACTGAGCACGCCGCCCACCCCGTCGACGAGCCGTCGGGCACGGCCCACCACCGGGTCGTGGCCACCGCCGGGCACGTCGACCACGGCAAGTCCACGCTGGTTCGCGCCCTGACGGGCATGGAGCCAGACCGGCTCGCCGAGGAGCGCCGGCGCGGGCTGACCCTCGATCTCGGCTACGCCTGGACGCGGCTCGGAGCGACCACGGCCGCGTTCGTGGACGTGCCCGGGCACGAGCGGTTCGTGGCCACGATGCTCGCAGGCGCCGGCCCCGCGCCGACGGCGCTGCTGGTCGTCGCCGCCGACGACGGGTGGTCGGCACAGTCGAGCGAGCACCGCGACGTCCTCGACCTGCTCGGCGTACCGGTGCTCGCAGTGGTCGTCTCCAAGGCCGACGCCGTGCCCACCGAACGGGTCGACGCGGTGTGTGCGGCGCTACCCGGTCAGCTTGCCGCGACCGGGTTCGCCGACGCACCGGTGGTGGTCACCGACGCCGTCAGCGGCCGGGGCATGGACGCGCTCCGCGCGACGCTCGCCGACGAACTGCACCGTCAGGCGCCGGTCGCCGATGCCGGCCGCCCACGACTGTGGATCGACCGGTCGTTCTCGGTGCCCGGCGCCGGCGCCGTCGTCACCGGCACGCTCGGTGGCGGGACGCTCGCCCGCGGCGACCAGGTCACGGTCCTGCCACTGGGCAGCCGCCACCGCGTCCGCGGGCTGCAGTGCCTCGGCGAGGACGTCACGGCCGCCGGACCCGGAACCCGGGTGGCGCTGGACCTCGGCGGCCTCGACCACGACGAGGTGGCACGGGGCGGCGCGGTCGTCGGCGCCGGACCGTGGCGCAGCACCACCTCGGCGGACCTGTGGCTGCACGCCCTCCCCGGCCGACGGCTGGACGCGACCGGCGCGTGGCACCTCCACGTCGGCAGCGCGCGCACGGTCGCGCACCTGCGACCGCTGACCGAGCCGCCATCCGGGGACGATCCGCACACCCACACCGCGGCCGTCCGGGTCCGACTGGAGGAGGGGCTGCCGCTGGTCGTCGGCGATCCGGTCGTCATCCGCGACGCGGGCCGGCGGGTGGTCGCCGGCGGGGGGGTGGTCGCCGATCCGGATCCGCCACCGGTCCCGCGTGGTCGCAGGGCCCGCGCCCAGCGCAGCGAACAGCTCGGGGAGGTCGCCGCGGCGGTCATGCCCGACCGCGCGAGCGCGCTGCTGCGACTGCGCGGCGGGGTCGCCGAACGCGATCGGCTGCTGGCCGCCGCCGGGGCCACTGAAGCGGAGCAGCTGCACCGACTTGGCGACCAC
>SKSM01000258.1 GCA_007122985.1 Nitriliruptoraceae bacterium
ACGACGGCCTCATCGTCCGCGACCCCCGCGGCATCCCCACCCCCCACCCCGCCCTCGACGTCGAACGGCACGCCCACGCCGAGCTACGCCGATGGGCAGCCACAACCGGCACAACCCCCCGCCGCAGGTTCGCCCAGCCCGACCCGGCCGTGTCCGTGTCGACGGTGGACGGGGAGGGTTGACGTTGGCACCGCCGGATGTGGAGCGTCGTCGTGAGCAGGTCGCAGAGCTGGTGCTGGCTGGCTATTCCTACCGGCAGATCGGCCCGATGGTCGGGGTGTCTCATGCGATGGTCGGTAAGGATGTGGCGGCGATCCGTGAGCAGTGGCAGGCGCGGGCGTCGGAGGCGTATGAGCAGCATGTGGCTGAGGCGATGGCTGCGCTCGACCTGGCTCAGGGCCGTATCGTGGAAGCCATCGCGGACGGCGATCTGGCGCAGGCTGACCGGCTGGTGAAGCTGTTGGACCGGCGGGCCCGGCTGCTGGGGTTGGACGCGCCGGCCCGGTCGGAGGCGGAGGTGACGGTGCATGACGGGGACTCCGACCTCGACCGGTCTATCGCCGAGCTGCTGGGCCGGATGGGAGCCGGCGGCGAAACGGTCGCTGGAGTGGACGTTGCGGGCACGTCCGGGGCAGCTGGCTCCGGGGAGGCCGAGGGCGGCTGACAGCCGGTCGGCCTGGTGGTGCTGGCTGGTCCTGGCGGGGCGTGGCTGGGGCAAGACGTTGACGGCGGCGCAGCATCTTGCGCATGTGGTGCGTGAGGTGGGCGAGCCGGGGGCGGAGTTCGCGGTGATCGGCCGGACGGATCGTGAGGCGGTCGATGTGGCGTTTAGGGGCCCTTCGGGGTTGTTGGCGTGTTTCGATCGGTCGGAGCTGGCGGGGGGGCCGTCGCTGTCGCCGGGCCGGGCGCGGGTGGAGCACGTGAACGGGTCGACGGTGTTTGTCGGGTCGGCACACAGTCCCGACGCGTTGCGCGGCAAGAACCTTTACTATGCGTGGTGTGACGAGCTGGCTACGTTCCGTGACGCCGACTATCTGTGGCATGAGGTGCTGGTGCCGGCGCTGCGGGCCGGCCCTGACCCGAGGGTGGTGGTCTCGACCACACCACGACCCCGTCCGCTGATCCGTGACCTGGCGGCCGACCGGGATACCGTCGTGAGCCGCGGAACGGTGTATGACAATGCCGCGAACCTGGCCCCGTCGGTGCTGACGCAGCTGGAGGCGCGCTATGCGGGCACTCGTGTCGGCCGGCAGGAGCTGGAGGGTCAGCTGCTTGATGAGGCCGAGGGGGCGCTGTGGTCTTACGAGCAGCTGGAACGGTCGCGGCTGGCGGAGGTGCCGCGGCTGGCGAGGGTGCAGGTCGGGGTGGACCCGTCCGGGTCGCCGGAGGGCGGGTGTACCGGGATTGTGGTGTCGGGGGTGACCGCGGGCACGGTGGAGCATCCGCAGACCGGGGAGGCGTGCCGGGAGCTGGTCACGGTCGATGACCGGTCGGTGACCGGCACGGCGGACCGTTGGGGTCGGGCGGTGGTGGCAGCCTGGCGTGACTGGGATGCGGCCGAGGTGGTGGTCGAGCGCAACTACGGTGGGGACATGGCCCGGCGGGTGATCCACGCGGTCGATCCGGCGGTGCCGGTCCGGCTGCAAACGTCGCACCGGTCGAAGCAGGTGCGTGCCGAGCCGGTCGCGGCGCTGGCGGAGCAGGGGCTGCACCGGCTGGCGGGCCGGTTCGCGGCGTTGGAGGATCAGCTGACCGGGTGGGCTCCGGGTGATGACTGGTCCCCGGACCGTCTCGACGCGCTGGTGTTTTCGTGCGATGGGCGGCTGCTGGAGCTGGTGCGGGGGCGTGCGGGTGTGTCCGGTCCGGCGGCGTCCGGGTCGATCCGTGCCGGTGCGGCCGGCCGGCCTGGCGGCCTGGCGGGGCGGAGGGTGCGATGATCGGTCCGGTCGATCTGCTGCTCGTGGTGGGGCTGGCGGGCCGGCTGGCCCGGCTGGTGGTCGTGGATGATGCGGGCGCGCCGGTCCGGCGGACGGTGTGGATGCTGGCGGGCGGGCTTGGCAGGCTGTTGCCTGCCCGGCGGCGTGCCGGCCTGTCGGCGGTGGTGGCGGGCGGGCTGGGCTGCTGGTGGTGCGTGTCGGTGTGGACGGCTGCCGTGGCGGCCGGCTGGTGGCTGGTGGCGGCGGGTACGGTGTGGTGGACGGTTCCGGCGGTGGTCGGGTCGGCGTCGTGGCTGGTGGGGCTGACCGCGACTGTGACGGACGATGGCGGGGTGTGAGGTGGCGACGACGGTGCGGCAGGTGCCTCGACGGCCGGCGTGGCGGCGACTGTTCGCCTCTACGGCCGACGTGGACGGCGGTGGCGACGGTGGCGGGGTGCTGCTGGCGGCGTCGCGGACGTTGGCAGCGAAGGTTCGCGACGGTGGTCGGGGGGCGGCGCAGCTGGAAGGCTGGCAGGCTGAGGCGGCCGAGCTGTACCACGAGGTCGGGGAGCTGCGGTTCGTCGCACAACAGTTCGCCGGGGCCGGCTCGCAGGCCCGGCTGTATCCGGCCCGGTGGGATGCGTCGGCGGGCGGCTGGGTGGAGGTGGTCGACGGCCCGGTGGCGGACGTGTGGGCCGATTTCGCGGGCGGGCCGCAGGCGCAGTCCGAGCTTGTCCGCAGGATGCTCGCCCAGCTGTTCGTGGTCGGGGAGACCTATCTGGTCGGCCTGCCGCCGGGTGTGCTGGACGGTGGCCAGCCGCAGCCCGACCCTCCGGTCGGCCGGCTGGACTGGCTGGTGGTTTCGGCGGGTGAGGTGTCCGAGCGTGCCGGCCAGCTGGTCCTGGCGCGGGGGGACCGGCAGGTCGTCGCCCCGGCGGACGATTGTGTGCTCGTGCGGGTGTGGCGTCCGTCACCGTTCGGCTGGTGGGCGGCCGACAGCCCGGTCCGGTCGGTGCTGCCGGTGCTGCGTGAGCTGGTCGGGCTGACGAAACATGTGGCGGCGACTATCGACAGCCGGCTGGCGGGCGCGGGGCTGCTCGTGGTCGGCCAGGGGTTCTCGTCGCTGGGGGCGTCCGGCGAGCATGATGGTGACGAGGCGGCCGATCCGCTGCTGGGCGAGCTGATCGATACGGCTGCGACCGCGATCGCGGACCGTGATTCGGCCGCAGCGGTGGTGCCGGTGGTGTTGCAGGGGCCGGATGACGCGGTGGACAAGGTGCGCCATCTGTCGTTCGCCACCCCGTTCGATGCGGCGACCCGCGAGCTGCGGGATGAGGCGATCCGCCGGCTAGCGCTCGGTTTGGACGCCCCGCCGGAGGTGCTGCTGGGCATGTCCGGGTCGTCGCATTGGAACGCCTGGCTGATCGAAGAGGATTACGTGCGGACGCAGATCGGCCCGGCGTTGCAGCTCGTCGCGGACGCGCTCACCGCAGATTTCCTCCGGCCGGTCGTGGCGGCGCAGGGCATCGATCCGGCTGCCTACTCGGTGGGCTGGGATGCGGCGGCGCTGACGCGGAAGCCGGATCGGTCGAAGGCGGCGCAGGTCGGCTATGAGGCTGGGGTGCTCTCGGCCGAGACGTTGCGTGATGAGCTCGGGTTCGATGAGGCCGACGCGCCCGACCGGCCCGAGGTCGATGAGGCGGTCAGGATGGCGCTCGACCTAGTGCGTGACAGTCCGGCGCTGCTGGTCGAGCCGGGGCTGGGCGAGGTGGTCCGCCAGATCGGTGCGCTGCTGGACGGCGGCGACGTGCCCGCCCCTGCGACGGGGGCTGGTGGTGCGGGTGAGGATGCGGACGACGGGCAGGGCCCACCGTCCAGCGACCGTGACGGTGTGGAGGGCGGGCTGTGACCGTCACGTCGGTGGATGGGTGGACCGAACGGGTGTGTGACTGCTGTGGGCAGCCGTCGGGCGACCGCGGTTTGGTCGGCGCGTGCGATGTGCTCGTGCAGCGGGCGTTGGAGGTGCTAGGCAAGCGGCTGTGCAGGTCGGACAGGTCGCGGTTCCGACGGCTCGGCAGCTGGCCGTTCGCTCGCGCCTACCTGCTGTGGACGCCGACGGATCGGCAGGTCGACGCTTCGCTGCCGCCGACGTGGGAGGCGGTGCCGCAGATCGTGGCCGATCATGCAGGCCCGCACGTCGACCCGCGTCAGGTCACACTCGTCCTGGATCGCTACACCCGCGATCTGATCCGGGGCCGTCGGGGGCACACCGCCGGCGAGCTGCGGCTGTGGATCGATGCCTGGCTGGATTGACGATGCTGCGCGATCTCACCGATGAGGATGTGCGGGCCGGCCGGCTGGCTGACCGTGACGCCGCCGAGGAGATGGTCGAGCGGGCTGCGGGGGAGACGTTGCGGGCGTTCCTCGCCCGGCTGCATGGCGAGGTTGCCGGCGCGTTGACCGCGTCGGCTCGGCTGCCGCGTGGCCTGTCGCCTGCGATGGTGACGCTCGGGCAGGTGTCGCGCTGGTGGGAGGATGAGGTCGATGGCCGGCTGATGGACCGGGTTCGTGAGGCGTGGGCGGCGGGGCGGGCCGCGACGGTGGAGGGTGATGCGGCCCCGCCGGCGAGGTCGGCGGACGCCGCGGCCGACTATCTCGCCCGGGTCCGCGACCGGCTGTCAACCGAGGCCGACCCGCCGATCCCCGACCAGGCGATGCAGACGGTTCGTGAGGCGCTGGCGGAGGAGCAGGCGCGTGGCGCGTCGGTGCGGACGATGACCGACCGGCTCGGGGCCGAGCTGCGCTGGGAGGGTGAGGATGCGCCGTTCTGGCGGGGCCGGCTGGGTGAGGTGAACGACGAGCTCGACCTGGCGTTGGACCGGCACGGTCCGCCCGGGTCGTCGGCGCGGGATGCGGCCCGGCGTGGCGGGGTCGACGCGCGGGTGGACGAGCTGCAGCGGCAGCGGTCGGCGGCGGTACGCCGGCTCGACGCTGACCGGTCGCGGTGGCAGGTCCGGTCGGAACGGATCGCGCGCACCGAGGCGGGGGGGGCGTGGAACGCTGGCGCTGAGCAGGCGTATGCGGAGGAGGGCGTCGCGGTGCATGTGTGGGTCGCGACGCATGACGGCGACACCCGCGACGATCATGCGGAGGCGCATGGGCAGTGCGTGCCGGTGGGCGAGCCGTTCGTCGTGGGTGGCGAGCAGCTGGCGTTTCCCGGTGACCCGTCCGCCAGCGCTGAGAACGTGGTCAACTGCCGGTGCACCACCGTCGGGGGGGACGACTGCGCCGACTGGGCCGGGCAGCTGTGAACGTGGCATGATTGCTGGCATGCAATCGGGGGGTGTGTGATGCCGGAAAGGCCGCTGGGGTCGCTGGGTACGCAGGCGGGCGGTGAGCTGGCCCGCCAGTCGATGCAGGCCGGCGCGGTCGGGGGCGGTCCGGCCTGGTCGGGGGTGCTCGCGGTCGAGGGGGTCACGACCGGTGACGGCCGCCGGTTCGAACCGGATGCGATCCACTGGGCGACCCCGCCGCTGCCGCTGCGGTGGGCTCCTGCGGACCTCGGGGAGCACGGCGGCGCGGTCGTGGTCGGCAGGATCGACCGTATCTGGCGTGACGGTGCGTCGATCCGTGCCGAGGGTCGGCTGGATGACGGCTCCGAGGAGGGCCGTGAGGTCGCCCGGCAGCTCGGTGAGGGTCTGGCGGGTGGCGTGTCGGTCGATCTGGACGACGTGTCGTGGGAGGTGCGGGTCTCGGCCGAGGCGTTGGACGAGGATGAGCCGGTCGACCTGGATGCCCCGGTGGATGATGAGGGCCGGCGGCGGGTCATGGGGCAGGACGCCGCCGATGAGGTGTTCGCGGTGACCGACGGGCGGGTGCGTGCTGCGACGCTGGTGGACACCCCGGCGTTCGTGGAGGCCCGCGTCGCCCTGGCCGACGGCGACGATGACGATGATGGTGAGGATGTGGGCGGGGGCGCGGTGATGGCTGCTGCCGCCCGGCCGCTGCTCACCGCCGCTGGCGGGCCGCTACACCCGCCCGCCGACTGGTTCGCTGCCCCGGAGCTCGACGGCCCGTCGGGGCTGACGGTGACCGACGACGGCCGCGTCTACGGCCATCTGGCGACCTGGGATACCTGCCACACCGGCCTGGCGGGCGACTGTGTGACCCCCCCGGTGTCGCAGTCCGGGTATGCGTACTTTAGGACCGGCACGGTGGTGTGTGACGACGGCTCCGAGGTGCCGGTTGGCCGGCTGACGGTCGACACCACCCATGCCGGCCCGCGGCTCGGGCCTGCTGATACGGCCGCGCATTATGAGCACACCGGCGCTGCGGTCGCTGACGTGGCCGCCGGTGAGGATGAGCACGGCATCTGGGTGGCTGGGGCGGTCCGGCCGACCGCGACTGATGAGCAGGTCCGCGCGCTGCGTGCCTCGCCGCTGTCGGGAGATTGGCGGCGGATCGGCGGCAGCCTTGAGCTCGTCGGCGCGCTCGCGGTGAACAGCCCGGGGTTCCCTGTGCCACAGGGTCTCGCGGCGGCCGGCCGTGTGCAGGCGCTCACCGCAGCCGGGGTCGTGCCGCCAGACCCGCGCCGGGAGGCGTTCGCCGGTCTGCCGGCGGACGACCGGCGGCGGCTCGCCGCGCTGCTGGCCCG
>SKSM01000246.1 GCA_007122985.1 Nitriliruptoraceae bacterium
GCCGGTCTTGTCGAGCAGTACGACCTGTCCGTCTGCGAGCAGCTCGAGTGCATCGCCGCCCTTGACGATGATCCCGTGACGGGCGGCGTTGGACAGGCCACCGACGATGGCGGCGGGTGCGGCCAGGATCAGCGGACACGGCGTGGCGACCACCAACACCGCGAGCGCCCTGACCGGGTCGCCCGAGACCGCCCACGCGGCCGCCGCGAGCAGCAGTGTGGCGGGCAGGAACCACGCGGCGGTGCGGTCCGCCATCCGCACGAACGGCGGACGCTCGGTGGCCGCCTGCTCGACCAGACGGACGATGCCGGCGTACGTGGAGTCCGCCGCGCCGGCGGTGGCGCGCAGCTCGAGCGGTCCGGCTGCGTTGACCGTGCCCGACTGCACCAGGTGCCCGGCACGAACGTCGACCGGCCGGGCCTCACCGGTCAGCGCCGCGGCATCGATGATCGCCCGCTCGGACAGCAGCAGCCCGTCGGTCGGCACGACCTCGCCCGACTTGACCAACAGGTGGGCTCCGACCTCGATGTCGTCGACGTCGACGTCCGTCAGGGACCCGTCGGTGTCACGCAGGTGCGCGGTCCGTGGCGCCCGTTGCAGCAGCGCGGTCAGATCGCGGCGTGCCCGCCGAGCGGCGCGCG
This sequence comes from Nitriliruptoraceae bacterium, assembly GCA_007122985.1. GTDB lineage: Bacteria > Actinomycetota > Nitriliruptoria > Nitriliruptorales > Nitriliruptoraceae > SKTG01. Next base: position 642 of record SKSM01000246.1, read on the forward strand.
CCTCCAGCGCTTCTCCGCCGGTGAGCATCAGCGCGATGATCGCACCGGCGAGCAGCTCGCCCACCATCAGTGCACCGGCCATGGCCAGCAGTGCGATCAGGTCAACACCGAGGTGGCGGGCCACCAGCCGCCTGACCGATGACACCAGCGCCGGGACGAACCCGAGCACCGTGGCCAGTGCGAACGCGGCGTCCGACAGCACCCCGAGCCCCGCCAGCCACGCGAACCCGCCGGTGGCGATGAGCAGCGCGATCGTGGGCAGCTGGAGCGATCGCAGGCGCGCGAACCCCGTCGACGAGGGTCCGCGGGCCGGCGATGCGGGCGAGACAGGCACGCGACGTCCCCCTGCAGCGACCCGACGTGCGCTGCGGCGACGTTGCACAGTCACGGCGACGAAGCCCGGGCACCCGGACAGCCAGATTGTCTGCCCTGGAGGCCACGCCGACTAGTGCCGAACGGCCGGTACGGGCGGCCGGCCGACGCTGTCGAACGACCGACGGCCAACGCCCAGCCAACGCGTGGCGGTCCCGCACGGCGCTGGACGCGCGCGCCGTCGCGCGCGATAGTCGGGGCTGACCCGTGAGTTGGGAGGCGAGCACATGGCGACAGACCTGATGGTGATGATGGAGGACCGTCCCGGCGCGCTGGCCGAGCTCGGCAACGCCCTCGGCAGTGCCGGGGTCAACCTGGCCGGCGCGTGCGCGGTCACCTCGCGCGGGCAGGGCATGATCCACCTGCTCGTCGAGGACGACGCCGCGACCGCCCGGGAGGCGTTGACTGCCGCCGGCGTCGACGTCCTCGAGGAGCGCGAGGTGCTGGTGGTCGACGTCCGCGACACGCCGGGCACGCTGGGCTCCTACGCCGAGCGGATCGCTGAAACGGGCGCGAACATCGAGCTGATGTACCTGGCGACCGGCACGCGCCTGGTGTTCGGCGTGGACGACGTCGACGCCGCCCGGGCCGCGCTCGGCTGATCTGCTGCCATGACGTCGAGGAGGTGGGACGCCACTGCCCTGCCGCGGCCGAGGGGGTGCGGACGGGCTCAGCTGCCCGGCCACCGCTCCAGGGTGATGCCGAACCGCTCCGCGAGCACGGCCACCGGGTCATCCACCACCTGCTCGTGACGGTTGCCGCCACGCACGACCGTCAGCGTGCGGTCGGACAGCGTGACCTGCCCGTCGGCGGTCACCAGCGTCGCGAGCGGCTTGTGGGTGAAGTGCGAGTCCGGTGAGGTCTCGTGGAACCGGCAGCGTTCGACGAAGTCGCCGAGCGTCCGGGGCGTGGTGTCGAAGACCCAACCGCGCGCCCACTCCTCGTCCTGAAACGCCTGGGTCTCGTAGTGGTCGCCGTCGCTCAGGACCCGGTACCAGACGTGGCCGATGCGCTGCGGTCCCTCGACCAGCCGGATCGGGGCACGCGGCGACGCGCCGGTGCCGACGTCGACAAGCAGTGGCTGCTGCTCGTCCTCCACCGACACCAGGATGCGCCCATGGTCGAAGCGTGGCCCGAGGGTCCCGTCGTCGTTGCGCGCCCGTGCCTCGACCAGCCACGCCTCGAACCCCACCGTGCGCAGCAGTGCACAGAACAGGCCGTTGAGCTCGTAGCAGAACCCGCCGCGACCACGCATCACGACCTTGGTGACCAGGTCGTCGAGGTCGAGCGAGAGCCGCTGCCCGAGGTGAATGTCGAGATTCTCGAAGGGCACCGTGCGCACGTGGGCGTCCTGGAGGCTCGCCAGCGCCTCGACATCCGGATGCACCACGGGCCCGTGGCCGATCCGTGCGAGGTAGCGCTCGGCCGTCGCCGGGTCCAGGGCGGTCGTGACCGCGGTCGTTCGCCCCGACACGCCCGACACCTCCCCCGGTGCTCTGACCTCGCTCCGGACGGGCAGGGTACGGGGCCTGCGTCGCCGCCCGCATGAGCGACGGTTGCGCCCAGCGAGGCGCACCTAGTGTGGCGACCCGCCGGATCGCACGCCCACGGTCCACTCGCCCGCGTTGCGGCTGTACCGTCCCCTGATACGTCGATGCCGTCTCGACGTGCTGGGCGACACACAGCCAACGGTGGGTGGGTCGCACCGACCGACGCTGCACGGTGCGGAGGAGGTCGTGACCCGCAGGATCATCGCGCTGATCAGTGGACAGCTGGTCGTCGCGGGTGCGGCGATCGCGCTGATCCGGACCGCCGCCGAGGTCCCGATCGAGCCGGCACCGGTGCTGTTCGTGGTCTACACCGTCGTGCTCGCCGGGCTGACCCTGCTGCCGCCCATCTACGTCGAGTCGCGCCGCTACGGCAGCCTGATCACCCCCACCGACGGCGCCTACGTGGTGGGGCTGATCCTGCTCGGGCCCCTCGGGCTGGTGGCCGCGGCCGTGATCGCGGAGATCGTGAGCTGGCCGCGCATCCGGCTGACCCCGGTCAAGCACGTCTTCAACCTGACGATGATGACCGCCGGCACGTCGCTCGGCGCGCTGGCCTACGTCCTGGTGGGCGCGACGCAGCCGCTCGAGCCGCGCACCTGGGTCGGTGCCGTCTTGGCGCTCACCGTCATCGGGGGCTGGTCGACGGTGATGACCGCTGCTGCCGTCGCGATCTCCGAGCGGCGACCACTGCGGCACACCACCACGGAGCTGGCACCGCAGATGGTGTTCACCCTGGCGACCTCGGCGCCGCTCGGCCTGGTCGCCCTGGTGCTCTACGCCTGGTCACCGCCGTCGCTGCTGCTGCTCGTGCCGATCCTGGCGCTGCTGCACGTGAGCTCGCGCGCCGCGGTGCGCCAGCAGGCGGCCAGGCAGCGGGCGGGGCAGCTCGCGCAGGCGTCCGCGCAGCTGGTCGAGCTGGTCGGGACCGAGGACCTGCTGGCCCGGATCGCCGAGCAGTCGCGGCAGCTGGTCACCGGTTCGGGCGCGGTAGCGATCGCGCTGGACGCCTCCGCGCGGACGCCGACGAACACGGGCTCACCACCGACGGGACGACGGTCCGCCGGATCCTGACCCATCTGCTGGACAACGCCCGCAAGTACGCGCCGGGGGCAGCGGTCGTGCTGTCCGTGAGCCGCCGGGACCACTGGATCGACCTGGCCGTCAGCGACGACGGCCCGGGTATCGACCCCGATGCGCGTGAGCGCATCTTCGACCCGTTCATGCAGGTGGACAGCACGTCGACCCGCGAGGCGCCGGGTCTGGGGCTCGGCCTCCCGGTGTGCCGAGAGCTGGCACGGGCGCTCGGCGGTGACCTCCACGTCGACGGGGACGAGGGCGACGGCGCACGGTTCGTGCTGTCGCTGCCCCTCGCACCGGCTGCGGCCCCGCCCGGGCCGGGCGCCGTCGACCCGGACCGACCACAGCCGTAGCCGCACGAGAGACCGACGGCCCTTGACCTGACTGAACGTTCAGTCAATGCTGACGGCATGGACACCGCCCCCGTGACCGAGCCGCCCGACGGCGAGGACCGCAGCGGCCGTGAACGCATCGTCGACGCGGCCGTCGCCCGCTTCGCCGAGCACGGCATGGCCGCCACCAGCCTCAAGGTCATCGCCGACGACGCCGGGGTCTCTCCGGCGCTGATCGTGCACCACTTCGGATCGAAGCAGGGCCTGCGCGCCGCGTGTGACGCCCACGTCCTCGGAGCGATCCGCGACGAGATGCGCATGGCCGCCGCCGAAGGCACGTCGCTCGACGTGCTCGAGGCGTTCCGTCGGCGCCAACAGCGACAGGCCGCAGCCCTGCCCTACCTGGCCCGCGCCCTCGCGGAAGGTGGACCCCCGGTCGTGGAGCTGGTCGACGAACTGGCCGAGGAGACCCTCTGGTCCATGGAGCAGGGCGTGGCCAGCGGCACCTACGTGCCCTCTGCCCACCCGCGGGAGCGGGCACTGGTGCTGCTGATCTGGTCGCTCGGGGCGGTCACGCTCCACGAGCACGTACGGCGGCTGCTGGGCGCGGACCTGACCGGGGAGCCCGCCGCGCTGCTGCCGTACCTGCGCGGCGCGACCGACCTGCTGACCGACGGTCTGTTCAGCGACGAGCTTCACGCCAGCGTCCGCGAGGCGATCACGCGGCTCGAACAGGAGTGAGCAGCATGGACACCTCGAACGCCATCTCCGTATCGGAGCTGAGCAAGCGGTTCGGGCACGTCGTGGCCCTCGACGGGCTCGACCTCGAGGTCGCTCGCGGCGAGGTCCACGGCTTCCTCGGCCCCAACGGGGCCGGCAAGACCACGACGCTGCGGATCCTGCTCGGACTGCTGCGTGCCGACGGCGGACGGGCCAGGCTGCTCGACGGCGACCCGTGGCACGACGCGGTCGAGCTCCACCGCCGCCTGGCCTACGTCCCGGGTGACGTGGAGCTGTGGCCGAACCTCACCGGTGGCGAGGCGATCGACCTGTTCGCCCGGCTGCGCGGCCACCTCGACCGAGCTCGACGCGACCAGCTGTGCGAACGCTTCGACCTCGATCCGACCAAGAAGGGCCGCACCTACTCCAAGGGCAACCGCCAGAAGGTCGCCCTGATCTCTGCGCTGGCCAGCGACGTCGAGCTGTTGCTGCTCGACGAGCCCACCGCCGGCCTCGATCCCCTCATGGAGGCGGTGTTCCAGGACTGCATCCGCGAGGCGAAGCAGGCTGGACGCACGGTCCTGCTCTCCAGCCACATCCTCGCCCAGGTCGAGGTGCTGGCCGATCGCATCTCGATCATCCGCCACGGGCGGATCGTCGAGTCGGGCACGTTGACCGAGCTGCGTCATCTGACGCGGACCACCATCACCGCGGAGACAGCCGAGCCGGCGGACGCGCTGACCGGACTGCCCGGCGTCCACCAGCTCGAACGGCTCGACGGTCAGGTGCGCTTCGAGGTCGACGGTGACCGCATCGACGAGACCGTCCGGGCGCTGGCGCCGCTCGGCGTGCGCTCGCTGGTCGCCCACCCGCCGACCCTCGAACAGCTGCTGCTGCGCCACTACGGCGACGAACTGGCCACCGGCGCCAACGGCTCGGCGGAGGCGCAGTGATGGCCACCACGACCGACCGGACGGCGCCGACCACGGCGTCACGCGCCGGGGGCCACGCCCTGACGGGCACCGGTGTCCTGGTGCGCTTCCTGCTGCGTCGCGACCGGGTGCGGCTGCCGGCCTGGGCCGGCGGCTTCGGGCTGTTCGTGCTCTATCTGGCCTCCGCCCTGCCCGTGGCCTACGAGACCGAGCAGGACCTCGACAGCATCGCCACGATGTTCCAGGGCCCGGTCGGCCGGCTGATGGTCGGTCCCGGCTACGGGTTCGACGCGCCGACCTTCGAGCGGTTCGTCGCCAACGGCTACGGCCTGTACTTCCTGCTGCTCGCGGCGCTGATGAGCATCCTGCTGGTCACTCGGCACACCCGGGTGGAGGAGCAGACCGGTCGGGCGGAGCTGGTCCGGGCCAACGTGGTCGGGCGACACGCGGCGCTGGTGGCGACCCTGATCATGGCGGTGGTCACCAACCTCGCCGTCGCGGTCACGGTCCTGGTGTTCATGGTGGCCACCGGCGGCTTCGGGGCGGCGGGTTCGGCGCTGTTCGCGGCGGGCATCGCGGCGGTCGGCCTGGCTTTCGCCGGCGTGACGGTGCTCACGGTGCAGCTCACCGAGTACTCGCGCGCGGCGTCCGGCATGGCGGGGGCGGTGCTCGGTGCCGCGTTCGTGCTGCGTGCCGGCGGCGACATGGCGCGCGAGGGCGGCAACGTGCTGTCGTGGCTCTCGCCGCTCGGCTGGGGCCAGCAGACCGCACCGTTCGTGCTCGACCGCTGGTGGCCGCTGGTGCTGCCCCTGGCGTTCGCCGCGCTGACCGCGGCGGCCGGCGTCGTCGTGGCCAACC
>SKSM01000207.1 GCA_007122985.1 Nitriliruptoraceae bacterium
GCCACGGGTGATCGCACTGATGTCGAAGCTGGTGCCCCCCATGTCGCTGACGATCACCGAATCGACGCCGATGATGTCACCCACGTACTTGGCGCCGAGGATCCCGCCGACAGGTCCTGAGATCATCGTCTCGTGCAGCCGCGGGTAGCGGATGTCAGCCAGGCCTCCGTACGAGAGCACGGTCTGGACCCCGTACTTGAACCCGTTCGCCTGGGAGGCCTCCTCGACCCCGATCAGCTGCTTGCGGCTCTTGTCCGAGGCGTAGGCCTCGATCACCACACTGTTGAGCCGGGACTGCTCACGAATGACCGGCCGGACCTCCGCCGAGCGGTAGACCGACATCTCGACCTCGTGCTCGGCGAGCACCTGCTGGACCAGGTCGGCGATCTGACGCTCGTGGTCACCGTTGACGTAGGAGAACATGCAGCAGATGCAGATCGTCTCGACGCCCTGCGCGAGCAGCTCCTTGGTCCCGATGACCACTTCGTGCTCATAGACCGGCACCACCTCCTCACCGAACTGGTCGATCCGCTCGGTGACCCCACGGACCAGGTGGCGGGGCACCAGCGGATCCGGGTGCTGATGGGTGACCGCATGCAGCCGGTCCGGATAGGAGTAGCCCGCCCAGGACTGCAGTCCCCGGCCCATCAGCACCGAGTCCTCCATGCCCCGGGTGACCAGCAGACCGACACGCTGGCCGGTTCGTGACAGCAGGGTGTTGAGCATCCCCGTGCCCGAGTACAACACGACCGAAAGCTGCTCGAAGGTCTGCTGGGGGGTCAGATCCCAGTAGCTCGCGGCATCGTCGGCGGATTCGATGAACCCTTCCGCTTCGTTGTGCGGCGTCGTCGCGGCCTTGCCCACCGCGAAGCGTCCGAACTCGTCGACGAGGAGGGTGTCGGTCATCGTGCCGCCCGCATCGATGCCGAGCACGAGGGGTCGAAACTCCTTCAAGGGACTTCCTTCCGGTGGCGCGCACGCGCTGGACTGGCCGGTTCGGTTGGCGGCGTCGACCGCTCCGGTCGACGCGGTTGGTACGTCGGACGTGCCGCAGCGGTCAGTTCGGCGACGCTACTTCGGGCACCGCTCACCGCGTTCGTCTTCTTGCTATGGAACTTGCTGTGATCATTGGTCTGCTCTGTATGAACACGAGCTCATCTGGCGGTGTAGCCACCGTCGACGACGAACTCGGCGCCCGTGACCCAGCTCGACTCCTCCGATGCCAGGAAGACGTCCATGTGGGCGACGTCGTCGGGCTCGCCGAGCCGCCCCAGGGGGTGCCAGGAGGCGACCTCCTGCTCGAACCGCTCTGCGTCGAGCGCGAACTGCTGCGGTTCGGCGCTGACCAACGGGGTGCGGATGTAGCCGGGGTGCACGGTGTTGACGCGGATGCCGTAGCCCTTGTCGGCACACGTCATCGCCGCGGCCTTCGTCAGGCTGGTGATCGCGCCCTTCGCCGCGGAGTACGCCAGGAACCGCCCCTCGCCGACGAGGCTGTCGATCGATGAGCGGTTGATGATCGAGCAGTCCTCAGCATTGGCCTTCATCGCGGCGATGCCGTGCTGGGTCCCGAGGAACGCGCCGGTTGCGTGGATGTCCATGACCCGGTGCCACTCCTCGAGCGTGGTCTGCTCGACGTCCCTGACCAGGGTCACGCCGGCGTTGTTGACCACGCAGGTGAGCTTGCCACCGAGGTCGATCGCCGCCTCGGTCGCATGCGACCAGGCCGCCGCACTCGTGACGTCGAGCTCGACGAAGTCGGCGAGGTGGCCCTCGTCCCGCAACTCGTCTGCGAGCCTGCACCCGGTGGGTGCATCGATGTCGCCGATGAGCACCCGGGCGCCCTCCCGCGCGAACATCTGCGCGGTGGCACGGCCGATCCCGGAGGCGCCGCCGGTGACGATGGCGACCTTGCCGTCGAGCCTTGCCATCTGACACCTCACTGGAGGGACGGGTGCGGCGGTGTCCCGTCAGCACCGCAGATTGCGGCGAACGGTGTCGTCCCCGCCGTCGAGCGTGTCCGACCGTAACCGCGTGCGGCTGCCCGCCACCTCGACGGTTCGAGACGATGTTCCGGCCAGAACCTGTCTGATTCGGATGAGGGCGCGGTCGGCGACGCCGCTGGCACGCGGTAGGGTCGATCGCCGGTCCCGCCCATCGCACCACACCGCCGGAGGTGCATCGCCATGCCGAGCCTCGGTCTCGAGCGCGTGTCGCCGGGCGCACCTGCCGCGACGGACGTCTGGGTGCCCTGGCTGCGCGACCGGCTCCACCGACTGCTGCGACGGGGTCAGGGCGCTGCGGCCGTCGCGATGGTGCTCGAGCCGTCGACCGACGAGCTGCACCTGCTCGCCACTCCACAGGACACCTCGAGCACCGACCCCGCGCCGTTCGAGAGGATCGCCCGTCACCACGCAGCGCCATTGAACGAGGTGCTCGACGGCCTGACGACCAGGACATGGTCGATCGAACAGCTCGACGAGCGGGTCAGACGCTGCCTCGGGCCGTCCGACCTCGTCGCCGCAGCACCGCTGAGTACCGGCGAACGGGTGCTCGGGATCGTCGCAATCGGCTACGCCGACGGACGGACGACACCCGACGAACCGCTGCTGGCCGCTTCGGCCGACGGAATCGCCGAGGGGCTGGCGCTGCGGCTGCACCTGACCGTCGACCGGGCAAACGCAGACTGGCGGCTCGCCGTGCTCCTGCACGTCGGATCCGGTTCCGGAGACCTCCACCAGACCCTGCACACCCTGGCCCAGCGTGGGTTCGCCACGGGACCGTTCCGCATCGTCGGCACGGTCCTCTTCGACCGTGACCCCGCCGGACCGGACGAGCGCGTGCAGGCACTGGAGCAGCGCAACCACCGGGATGCCACCGGTCGCGTGGTGCCGGTCAGCCTGCCCGGGATCGGCCGGCTGCTGCGCCGCACGCTGGCGGGTGGCCAGACCGTCTCGGTCACACCGACCGTCCGCGACCTGTACCTACGTGACGCGCCGGCACTCGCCGCGTTTCTCGAGGCACGCGATCTCACCCACGGGGTGTTCGCCCCGATCCGTGCCGGAGCCACGGTCGTCGGCGCCGTCCTCGCCTTCAGCGACGAGACCGAACCCGGCCCGGCGCTCCTTGGCAGGGTCGAGGAGCTCGCCGCCCTGACCGGCGCGGCGGTGCGCTCGAGCTACGCGCTCGAGGCCGTGAACGGCGAGCTCGCGTCGATCCGCGACGAACGCGACGAACTTCGACGTCAGCACGAGCGCGTCGTCGAGCTCGGTGACCGGGTGCTCGTGGGCAGCTCCCTGCACGAGCTGATCCAGGAGCTCGCCACCGAGGTCGACACCCCGCTCCTGGTCGAGAACGGATCACTGGAACGTCTGGCCGTCGCATGGCCGGCCGGTGGCCCCAGCACCGCCCTCACCGACCAGGAGTGGCTGTCGCTGACCACGCCGCTACGCGAGCCAGCGACACTGCGGGCACTCCACGCCGACGATCACGGGGCGTGGCCGTACTACTTTCCTCTCGAGGAGGCGTTCCCGCACGCGGCCGTCCGCGTCGTCGTCCCGGTCCGCGTTGGTGGCGACATCGTCGGATTCCTCTCCAGCCTCCGGGAAGACCCGGCCGAGGACGTCGAAGCCGACCGTGCGCTCGAGCGCGCCGCGCTGTTCGTCGGCCTGGGCCTGATCCGTGAGCAGACCGCTGAGCAGGTGCGTCACGAGCTCAACCAGGACGTGCTCGACGACCTGCTCTCCAGCCGCAGCGGCGAATCGGCGGACACCCGGCTGCGACGCTTCAAACGCGAGTTCCAACCCCCGTTCTTCCTCATCGTCGTCAGCTGGCAGCAGCACGCCACAGCCGACAACGCCCCCAACCCGACCGCACGGATGGTCACCGGGCTCGCAGGTCGCGCCCTGGCCCCGCTGCACCATGCGTCGTTGTTGTTCGGCGAGAAGGACGGCAGTGTGCTGCTCGCACTCAACACCGAGGACGAACGGGTCGCCGTCGATGCCGCCGAGCGGATCACTGCGGCGGTCGAGCGGACCTTCGCCGCGACCACCTGCCGTGCCTGCGTCAGCCGTCGCTACCTGCGGCTGTGGGAGCTCGAGACCGCCTACACCGAAGCCAGCAAGGTGCTCCGGCTGTCCGAATCGCTCAACAGCACCGGCAAGGTGGTCTCAGCGCGCGAACTGGGCGCATACACCGCCCTGCTCCAGACGGACAATCTCCACGAACTGCGCGACTTCAGCGAACAGTGGCTCGCGCCGCTGCTCGCCTACGACGTCGAGCGCGGCAGCGACCTCGTCGAGACGCTCCACGCCCACCTGCGCAACTGGGGCCACCAGCGACACACCGCAGCCGAATGCTCGATCCACATCAGCACACTGAAGTACCGCCTCCAGCGCATCACCGACATCACCGACCTCGACCTGTCCGATCCCGACACGCGCACCCAGACCCTGCTCGCCTGCCAGGTCCTGCACATGATCAGCCTGCTCGCAGGGCACCCGCACTCAGACGAGGCCGACGAGCCGCGCGAGCCGAGCTAGCCGAGGTCCGGCAGGCCGGTCGCGAGGAACCCCCCGTCGACGTAGAGGGCCTGCCCGGTCAGCCACCGTGCTTCGGTGGCCATCCACGCCACCGCCTCGGCGATGTCCTCCGGCTCGCCGAACCGCCCGAGCGGCGTGCGCGACAGCTCGTGCTCGGCGATCGGCCCTCCACCGAGGTACTCCGCGCCCATGTCGGTGTGCACGGTGCCGGGTCCGACCCCGTTGACCGTGATGTCGTACTGCGCGAGCTCCACCGCCAGGGTGCGCGTCATCAGCAGCGCGGCGCCCTTCGAGGCGCAGTAGGCGGCCTCGTGAGCGAAGCCCTGGACGGCGGCGTTGGACAGGATGTTGATGATCCGGCCCCCGCCGTTGGTGCGCATCCGCTTCGCGGCCGCTTGGGCCGCGAAGAACGCACCCCGCACGTTGACGTCCATCATGCGGTCCCACACCTCTGGGGTGGTCTCGAGGGCCGGGACGGCGGCAAAGACGCCGGCGACGTTGACGTGGACGCGCGGTGGGCCCCACGCGTCGTCGAGCCGCACGAACGCCTGCTCGATCTGCTCGGGCTGCGCAAGGTCGGTCTCGTGAAACCAGGCGCTGGCTCCTCGTTCCTCGAGCAGCGCCACCGTCTCTCCAGGATCGATGACGTCGAGGATGGCGATCGCTGCGCCCTTCTCGGCGAGCCGCAGACAGGTCGCACGTCCGACGCCGCGGCTGCCGCCGGTCACCACGGCGACCTGGCCCTCGAGTGTCATGATCGTCTCCATTCCCGGACACGGCGTTGACCGCGCGCCCGACTACAGGGTGATCGCACGACCGGCGCCGGTGGGCAGCCCCAGCACGTCGTGCGCGGTCCGAATCGACTCGAGCTGGGCTCGGATCTCGTCGGCGAACGGTGCCGTTCGCGGGACCGAGGCGTCGACGTGCAGCAACAGCAGCTCCTCGGTGGCGACCAGGTCGCCGGTCGATGCATCCAGCATCCGGTGGAAGAGCCGGACACGCTTGGCGTCCATCGCGACGAGCTGGGACGTGACGCGCAACTGCGCACCTCGTCCCACCTCGGCGAGGTATCGCACGTGTGCCTCAACGGTGTAGAGCGAGCACCCGGTTCGCTGGCGATGGTCGGCATCCATCCCGATGCGGTCCAGGAACGCATCGGTGGCGTGGCCGCAGACGAGGACGTAGTAGGCCTCGCTCATGTGGCCGTTGTAATCGATCCACTCCTCGCGCACGTCGGCTTCGAGCAGCGCCAACGGGGCGTCCGGCGCATCGGAGTCGACGGTCACGTGCACACCTTTCGGCCTCGCCCAGGCGGGGCATCGTCAGCTTGCGGTCACCGACGGATCGGACCGCCAGCCCAGGGCCCCACGGGGGTCGGCGAGGGACTATCGCTCGTCGGGCTTGCGCAGCCCGAGCCGCTCACGCGTCTCGGCCGGAGTGAGTGCCCGGGAGCCGATGCCCTCGATCAGGTTGATCGCCTTCTCGACCAGTCCACCGTTGGTTGCGTAGACACCACGCTCGAGGTAGAGGTTGTCCTCGAGCCCGACGCGGACGTTGCCGCCGAGCAGCACCGACTGCACCGCCATCGGCAGCTGCATCCGTCCCACGCCGAGCGCCGACCACTCCGCCCCGGTGGGTAGCTGATTGCGCATGGCGAGCAGGACCTCCGGGTCCGGCTCCGCACCCCAGGGGACGCCGACGCACAGCTGGAACCACAGCGGCTCGTCGATCAGCCCCTCCTTGATCAGCTGCTTCGCCAGCCAGACGTGACCGAGGTCGAAGCACTCGAGCTCCGGACGCACCCCGGCCTCCTGGATGAGCCGGGCGTGCTCACGCAGCCACGGCGCGGTGCTCAGGTAGACCCCGTCGACGGCGTTGTAGGAACCGCAGTCGAGGCTGCAGATCTCCGGCAGCAGCTCGCCCACCGGA
>SKSM01000295.1 GCA_007122985.1 Nitriliruptoraceae bacterium
ACGTGCGCATCGAGGAGCGCCTCCGGGTGGTACAGCCCGGCGAGCGTCTCGATGTCGCGATCCTCCACCGCGCTGCGGTAGCGGTCGACGACCGTCTGCTGATCGGAGATGACCTGGTGTTCGGACATTGCGGGTCCCTTCGCTGCGGTGACTCGTTGCGGTGGTGCCGGTCGTGGCCACCGTGACGGTCGCCGGTTGCGGCTGACTTGCACGCCGGTAGCGGCCGTGCGAGAACGCTGGGGGCAGCGGTCGCCTCCCACAGCGCAGGCGAACGACGACGCGCAGGGCGAAACACCGGACGTCGAAGGGGTCGTCGAGCACGTCACAGCAGCCGTCGCGGTGACGTCACGCCGCCCCGTCGTCGCAGTGCGTTGCGCGTCGCGGTCACGGTGGTGGCACGGCGCCCGTCGGCAGGGCGTTGCGCCCGACGTGGCTTCCGGTCGGTCAGCCGGGATGCCTCTGCAGGCGGCTGTGGATGTGGATGTCATGCCAGCGGTCCTCGTGTCGGTGCTGACGCGAGAGGTGGGCTTCCTCACGAAACCCGGCGTGGACGGCCACTCGGCATCGGTCTCACGTGCCCAGCGCTCCGCGGTGCCTGCAACCCAGGCCGTGGCCTCGACCCACGTCATCGTCCGATGACGCCAGTGACGGATCGCACGGTCGTCGTACGCCGCAACGAGCACCGGCACATCGCCCGGCTCCCAGGGCCGGAGCACCAACCCACCGCCGGTGGCCAGCGTCGGCTGCGGCCGATCAGAGAAGGAGCTGCTGGCGATCCACGGTGTCGACGACAAGACGATCAGGATCCTCGGCGAGGCCCTGGCTGCGAAGGGCCTTGGTTCCAAGGACTCCTGAGCAGGCTGCACCCGGCGATGTCACCCAGCCCACGGACATCCGTCCCGGGAACGTCGTCGATGGGACCGAAGTCGTCATGCCGCGCCAGCCCGACGCAGGACGTGAGCGACAGATCCGGAGGGCAGGTGCACGGTGTCCTGGAGACGCAGCCCGACCGCGGAACCGAGTTCCGCGAACTCCTCACCGCTGCGCTCCCGGCCCCCTGCGGTCAAGGCGAACATCAGCAGGTCGGTCCTGGCGGCGAACTCATCACGCGCCCGGTGGTCGGTGCGTCCCTCGACGATGACGGCACGCGACCCGCGAGCGTCGTCCGCTGACATCGCTTCGGCCACCACGGCAAGCAGACGGGCCGCGTCCTCGTCCGACCAGTCGTGGAGCACGTTGACCAGCAGGTAGGTGTCACAGCCAGCAGGGACCTGGCTGAAGGCGTCGCCACCAACGGCGGACATCCGTTCCGTCGCCACGACGCGGCCGATCACCTCCGGCAGGTCGAGCACCACGCCATGAAGGTGGGGGTGCGCTGCGAGCAGCGTCGCGAGCAGTGCCCCTGTGCCGCCCCCGATGTCACACACCTTCTGGTTCTTCGACCAATCGAGGCTGCGGGCGAGCACCAGGCCGTGCATGCGGCCGCCCGCAGCCATCGCCGCGTCGAAGGTCGCGTGTCGATCGGCGTGCTGCTCCATCCAATCGAAGAACGGTGCGCCGACGGCCGTGGCGAACGGGTCGCCGCCGTCCTGCATGCCGGTGTCCAGTCGGCTGACAGCGCCGAGGATCTCTTCGCCGCTCATGAACTCGACCCACGCACGCCAGCCACCGGGATGATCGGCACGCAGGAACGTGATCACCGGCCTTGGCCGCACCTTGCCATGACGATCCAGCCCCACCCACCCCCGGGCTGCCGCGTACCGGATCAGCCGCCGCAGTCGTGCGGGATCCACGCCGAGGTCCCCCGCCAGCTCATCGACCTCCATCCGTCCAGACAGCCGCTCCGGAACGCCGATCCGGCACAGCGCGACCAACGCCGCCGTATCGAGCACACCCTGCAACCCCTCGAGGATCCGAACCGGTGGTGGGTCACCCGCCCGCAGGACCCGAGCCATCCTCGCTCGCCCGCGGATCACCAGACTCGCGAGCCAAGCCGGCGGCAGCACGGGCACACCGACGACATCCTTCGGCTGCACAACCGGCAACCGCGCTGCTTCCTCAGATTCCGGCTGGGTCATCGCCTCCTCCTGTCCACCTTCATCCTGGCAGAAGATCGGCGAGGCCGCCCCAGTGACACTGATGATCTGACACTCCCGAGTCTTACGAGTGGACGCTCCCGCGGTGGCGGCAACTGAGTGCTGACCCGCGCTGCTTCTTAGGCACCTGCCTGATGTGTGCCTGCCCTCCTTAGGCGCAAGGTCGCAGGACCGAGTCAAGGAGGGATCATGGAACGCAGGACGCTCACGATGTGGGTTGCCGTGGTCGCGGCTGGCGTACTGGTCGCGTGCGGGGCAGAACAGGAGGACACTTCGGTTCTCGGGGCGACGACCGAGCGCGAGGAGGAGACGACAACCGAGCGCGAGCAGCAGGCGGCTTCTGAAGATGACGAAGGACCTGCGCAGAGCGATTCCAGTGAGCAGCAGCACACCGAGAGAACCGAGCGGAGTGACCGGAAGGACGACGGCGAAACGCCGTGGCACCTGCTTCCGGAGGACGATCGGCCGGTGCCGGTTGAGCAGCCCGACTGCGAGCGTGCGAGCCTCACACCGGTGGCCTGCTGATCGGTCCGGGCGGCCCGTGCGGGCGGTGACCGGGTTGGGGCTTGCCTGACCCGGTTTCCGTCTGCAGGCGCGCGAGCGGAGCGCTTGGGACCCGTCTGCCCACTCGGCACCGCATGCCTTGCCAAGCGATGGCGAATCGCCATACTCCGTGATGGGAGCGGTGAGATGGGATTCGTCGGACGACAGACCGAGCTCGCGAGGCTCGCCGAGGCGTTGCGGTCGGCCGCCGACGGGCAGCCGACCACGGTGTTGTTGGGCGGCGACGCCGGTGTGGGGAAGAGTCGGCTGCTGGAAGAGTTCGGCGACCATGCCAGGGCGCAGGGAGCGTTGGTCCTCACTGGTGCCTGTCTGGAGCTGAGTGGTGAGGGGCTGCCCTACGCGCCGGTGATCGAGGCGCTGCGGGGGCTACCCGATCAGTTCGGTCCGGTCGAGCTGAGGCGCCTCGCGGGCGACGCAACGACCGAGCTGCAGCCGCTGCTGCCGGGGTTTGGATCGAGTGAGCACTCGGCCGGTGCCGCGCCGTCGAGTGAGCTCACACCTCGCTCGCAGCTGGCGATCTTTGAGGCACTCCTTGGTCTGCTCGGCAAGTTGGCTGCGGCCCGTCCCGTGGTGGTTGTGCTCGAGGATGTGCACTGGGCGGATGCCTCGACCCGGGATCTGTTGGTGTTCCTGGCCCACAACCTGCGTGACGTGGAGCTGGTCCTGGTAGCCAGTCTCCGGACCGACGAGCTGCGCCGCCAGCACCCGCTGCAGCAGCTGCTGCCGCGGCTGCTGCGCGAGGACTCTGTGCACCATCTCGAGCTCGCCCCGCTCGGACGCGACGAGTTCGCGCTGCTGCTCGAAGAGGTGCTCGACGCCCCACCGGGACCCGAACTCGTCGACACGCTGTTCGAGCGGACCCGCGGCAACCCGTTCTTCGCCGAGCAGCTGGTCGCGGCGGGTGGGGACGTCACCGCGCTGCCCGAGTTGCTACGGGAGGTGCTGCTGCTCACCCTCGATGGGTTGCCGGCCGACAGCCTCGCGACGCTACGGGTTGTGGCCGCCGCTGGCGGCGAGTACGTCAGCCATGCGCTGCTGGCCTGTGTCGTCGGGCTGGACGACGAGCAGCTGGACGCCGCCCTGCGGGCGGCGGTCGACACCGGGGTGCTGACCACCGACCCCGACGGAGGGACCTATGGATTCCGGCACGCGCTGCTGACCGAAGCCGTCACCACGACCATGCTCCCCGGTGAGGTCGTCCGGGTGCATCGCCGGTTGGCGCAGGCGATCGAAGCGGAGCCGCGGCTGGCGGTGCGCTCCGCCGCCGCCGAACTCGCTCGCCACTGGCAGCTCGCCCAGGACCAGCCACGGTCGCTGGTCGCCTCGCTCGACGCCGCCCGCGCGGCTGAGACCGCCATCGGCATCGACGAAGCCAGAACCCACCTCGAGCGGGCCCTGGAGTTGTGGGAACAGGTGCCCGACGCGCACCAGCTAACCGGTCTCGACCACATTGGGCTGCTGGCGTGGACAGGCTGGTTGACCTACCTCGCCGGCCAGCCCCGCCGCGCGATCGCCCTGCAACGGGCCGCGCTCGAAGACCTTCCCGACGACGCCGCTCCAACCCGCCGCGCTCACCTGCTCGAACGGCTGGGCGAGTATGTGTGGGAGACCGGCGACAGCGAGGCGGCCGTGAACGCTCGCGCCGAGGCCGTCCGGTTGCTGCCTGCCGAGCCACCGACCGTGGAACGAGCGCGGGCGCTCGCCAGCTACAGCCACTACCTCATGCTTTCCGACCGGATCGCCGAGTCGAATGAGCCCGCCCACACGGCGCTGCGCCTGGCCCGTGCGCTCGGCGAGCGGGGCATCGAGGCCGCCGTCCTCGGCACCCTCGGTCCGAGCCTGGTCTTCCGCGGCGATGAGGATGGTCTCACGATGCTGCGCGAGTCGCGAGCGATCGCCGAGGAACTCGACGACTGGTGGCAGATCCTTCGCAGCTACCACAACGAGGCGGCAGCACTGATCACGTTGGGTCGCTACGACCAGGCCATCGGGGTCGCCTCGACGGGGCTTGACCGTGCAAGCGGTCAGGGCACGGGTCGCGACCTCGCGCTGAACACGCTGCTCGTCCGCGCCGCGCTGCTGTGTGGCAGGTGGGAGCTGGCCGACGAGACCCTGCGCAGCGCACCCCGCAGGCCCGAGGGCATGTGGGCAGCCCTGGCCCAGCTCTACCGCGCCTACCTCGCGGCGTGTCGCGGCGAGCCTGAGCGTGCACGGACGGCGCTGGCCGAAGCGCAGCGCCGGGGCGTCGACCTCGACGTCACCGTCCGCGATCGGGTCCACATGGTCGTACTCACGACCGCCCTGCTCGGCGGCGACACCGCCCCGGTCGAAGCGGCCCTCGACGCCCTACCCCCGATCGACGACCGGGTGGATGCGTCCGGCTGGTGGTCCGCAGAGGCCCTCGAGATGCGCGCAGTCTTCCTGCGAACCCTTGCCGACCAGGCCACGCGCAGCACCCCAGATCGAGCAGGAGCGGCCGCCGCGCTCGCCCAGTGCCACCAGATCGCGGAACGGATGCCTCCGACGCTTCCGCCGATCTTCGTGTGGCTGGCGTTGGCGGAGGCGGAGCATGCCCGTCTCACCACGGCCACCGATGCCCCCGAACGTTGGGCCACTGCGACCGCACGTTGCGATGAGATCGGGCTCACCTACCACGCGACCTACACCCGCTTCCGCCAGGCGCAGGCGCTGCTCGACCACGGCTCGCGGGCACCGGCGAGCCAGCTACTGCGCGACGCGTACTCCCACGCGGACGAGCTGCGTGCCCTGCCGCTACGCAACGACATCGTCGCGCTCGCCCGCCGCGCCAACATCGATCTCGGCCTCGAGAGGCCGCCCGCGACACCGGCCGAGCAGCTCGGACTCACCCCCCGGGAGGTCGAGGTCCTCGAGCTCGTTGCCGCCGGTCGCAGCAACCCGGAGATCGCCGAGCGGCTATACATCAGCTCAAAGACCGCCAGCGTCCACGTGTCCAACATCCTGCGCAAGCTCGAGGTCACCAACCGCGGAGAAGCCGCCGCGGTCGCACACCGCCACGGCCTCGCCTCAGCGCACGACTGAAGCGCTCGACACCACTGGCCCCACGGCTCCCTCAACCAGACGAGCCCCGGACAACGCCTACACGACCTGAACAACCCTGCAGGTAGCCACACCTCGTCGTCGCCCACGAGGGTGCGCCGCTGGAGGTCGTCCAGGTCAAACGCGCCCAGAACAAGGCCGGCGAGTACACCTTCTCGGTCGGGGTCCGGGTTCCCTGCCGTCGGCAACCCTTCGTGCACTGGCTCACCCTCCCACCCGCACGGCAGGGCAAGCGCTACGCGTTGAAGCTCAACCTCGACAAGCTCCGCCCCTACCACGCCGACCATCCGACCTTCCAGGCCATCTACCCGGCCCGCAACGACGCCGAGGTCGCAAACGCCGAGTACAAGAAGCACCTGCTCGACGCCCGCGCCTCACAGGTCGGCGCCGACCGCAACCTCCTCGACGCGATCCTGTTCTTCGCCGGGCAGAACGCCGTCAACGCACGGCGCCACGCAAGCACCCTGACCACCGCAGCCTGACCCTCCCTCCCCCAACGACCCCGGCCACCGTGCCGGGGTCGATCCATGTCCGCTGACGGCGAGACACCGAGAGGTCTTCCACCCCACCGCTACGCTGCTGGCCCTGCCGAGACGCGCCGCGGACGTGCGCTCCGGGCCCGATCCCGGGTGTTCCGAGGGCCTACTTTCCCGGTGAGTTTCCCGGCAGACCCGCCCCCGTGGGGCCTCCGCGCTAACAGTGTGACCTGGGAGAACG
>SKSM01000210.1 GCA_007122985.1 Nitriliruptoraceae bacterium
AACCGGGCGGGCCGGCGGCGCTGGGCGCGCTCGCGGCCGGTCGAGATAGCGGGCCCGGAGGGCGCACCGCGTCGCCGGCTTCGTCGCCCGCCCCGAGCCTAGCAGCCACCAGACCAGCCGCTCACGGACGGCCGCTGACCGACGACCGCCGACAGCCGACCGCCGCCCGAGCACGCCGAACGGCAGTCCGGGTCAGAAACGCCGCATGTGCACGTTGAGCAGCAGCCCGATCATCACGAACCACACGATCAGCGAGGTTCCGCCGTAGCTGATGAACGGCAGCGGCAACCCGGTGACCGGCATGATCCCGACGGTCATCCCGACGTTGACGAACACCTGGAGGGTGAGGATGGCGACGATGCCACTTGCCACGAGCGTGCCGAAGGTGTCCTTGGACAGGATGGCGATGCGCAGGCCCCGCCACGCCAGCACCAGGTACAGCCCGAGGACCAACGCCCCGCCGAGGAAGCCGAACTCCTCGGCGATGACGGTGAACACGAAGTCGGTGTGATTCTCCGGGACGTAGGCCAGGGAGGTCTGGGTGCCCTCGAACAGCCCCTTGCCCGCGAACTGCCCGGAGCCGACCGCGATCAGTGCCTGCCGGGTCTGGAACGCTGCGGACTGGGCGGCGGAGGCGTCGGCCGCGTCCATGAAGGACATCAGCCGGGTGATCTGGTAGGAGGCGAGCTGCTGGACACCGAATGCTGCGGCCACGATCGCACCGACCGCGAGCCCAGCGAGGTAGCGCGCCTTGACCCCGCCGATCAGGAACACCACCGCGGTCCCCCAGACGAACACCAGCGACGTGCCGAGATCCGGCTGGAGGAAGACCAGGCCGGTCGGCACCAGCGTCAGCAGCAGCGCCAGGGCGATGTGCCCGACGTGCGGGGCGCCCTTCGTCTCGTGGAGGATCGCGGCGATGGTCACCAGCACCGACAGCTTGACCAGCTCCGACGGCTGCAGCTGGAAACCACCGATCACCAACCACCGCTGGGCGGCGTTGATCTCCGTGCCCAGCGGGGTCAACGTCAACACCAGCAGCACCAGCCCGATGCCGTAGAGCACGGGGGCATAGACCCGCACCTGGCGGTAGTCGACCACCGCCGCCAGCACCATGAGCACCACACCGATCCCGAGCGCGAGCAGCTGGCGGGTGACGTAGTACGTGGTCGGCAGATCCTGCGACGACAGTGCCACCAGCTTCGCGCTGTAGATCGCCACGAGCCCGATTGCCGTCAGGGTGAGCGCGGTGACCACCAGGACGGGATCGAGGTGACGGACGGGCGCGTAGGCGGACGTCCACCGGGCCTGCACCCGGTCGCGCAGCATGCGCTGCTCGCGATCCTGGCCGTATCCGGTCTCCACGTCCATCTCCTGATGACGCTGTCGCTCATGCCTAGTCCAGGATCTCCGCACCCGGCTCGAACTCGGCCTCGTCCGCACTGACCACACCGAAGTGGTGCGCGAGGATGTTGCGCACGATCGGTGCCGCCACCTGCGAGCCACCGCCGCCCTGCTCAACGTTGACGGCGACGACGATCTGCGGGTCGTTTGCCGGCGCGTAGGCCACGAACCAGGAGTAGGGAACGCGGGGACCCGCTTCGGCGGTACCGGTCTTGCCGGCGACCGGCACCTCGTCCAACGGGAAGCCCTCGAACGCGCTGCGGCCGGTGCCGTCCGACCCCATGACCACGCCTTCGAGGCCCTCGCGCATGACCGCGAGCTCCTGATCGTCGAGCCCGAGGTCGCCGAGCTCCTCGGGCTCGATCTCCCGCACGGTCTCACCGTCCGGACCGACGATGCGCTGCCCGAGCAGGGGACGCATCAGTACACCGTCGTTGGCGACCGCCTGATAGGACGCCGCCACCTGCAGCGGGGTGCTGCCCACGTCTCCCTGCCCGATGGAGCTGTTGACCGCGTCGCCGCCGCGCCAGGCGCCGCCGAACTGACACAGGTCCTGGTAGGTATCGGCGGCAACGGTTCCGGGTTCGGCGGTGTCGGCCAGCTCACAGAGCTGGTCGCGCCTGGCTTCCCAGTTGGCGCGCTTCCAGGTGGGGCCGGGAACCACCCCCGCCTTCTCGTTCGGCAGATCGATGTCGAGGGTCCGGCCGAAGCCGAATCGCTGGGCGACCTCGACGAGGACCTCGTCGGGTTCGTCCTGGGCCTGCTCGACACGCCACTGATCGGCGGCCAGCGAGTAGAAGTAGGTGTCGCACGATCGCCGAAGGGCATCGGCGAGGTCCATGGGGCCCTCGTCCACGCCACGGTTCCAGTTGCGGAAGGTGATGTCTGCCAAGGTGTACTCGGCATCGCAGTTCCGTGTCTCACGCGGCCCGATCTGGCCGGCCTCGAGCATGGCCGCGCCCGACGCCGTCTTGAACACCGATCCCGGGGGGTAGACCCCGGCGATCGCCCGGTTGTTGAGGGGACCGTGGTTGTCGGGGTCCTGGAGGGTGGTGAAGTACTCCTGGCTGACCCCGCCGACGAACTCCCGTGGGTCGTAGTCCGGATAGGAGGCCATGGCCAGGACCTGGCCGGTCCGCGCGTCCAGGGCGACGGCCGAGCCGGCCACCGAGGGCAGGAACTGGCCGTCGTCGCGCTGGATGTCGCGGCTGGCCTCGATGCCCTCGACCAGCAGCTGCTCGGTCGCCGTCTGCAGCGAGTGGTCGAGGGTGGTCACCAGGTCGTTGCCGGGGATCGCCGGGCGGTCCGACTGGACGTCGAGCACGTTCTCCCGGGCGTTGACCACGAGCAGGCGGCGGCCGGGCGTGCCCCGCAGGTCGCTCTCGTAGGTCTGCTCGAGGCCGCCGCGCCCGATCAGATCACCGCCGAGGTAGTCGGTGTACGCGGGGTCGAGCAGCTCATCCTCAGAGATCTCGCCGACGTAGCCGACCAGGTGGGAGGCCATCGTGCCGTTCGGGTACTCGCGCACCGGCAGCGTCTCGGTCTCCACGCCGGAGAACAGCTCCTGCCGCTCGCGCACGGTGAACACCACCTCTGGATCGACGTCCGTCTCGATCGGGACCGGCCGGAACGGGCTGCGCCGCTGGCTGCCCAGTCGCTGGATCACCTGATCGGTGTCGAGGTCCAACAGCTCGGCCAGACGCTCGATGACGCGCTCGGCCTCGTCGTCGCGGGGCTCACCGTCGTCGCCGAGCAGGGTCTGCCGGTCCGCGCTGATGGCCAGCGCCGGCCGGTTGCGGACCAGCTCCTCGCCGTCCGCGGTGAGGATCGCCCCGCGCGGCGCCTCACTGACCACGGTGCGCAGCCGGTTACTGTCGGCGAGCTCGACATAGCGGTCGCCGGTCAGCACCTGCAGGAACCACAGGCGCGCGAACAGCGCGATGAACATCGCGATCACCAACACTGCGAGGAACGTCAGTCGCAGCGCTGGCGATGCGTCGGCGGAGGGAGGTGCCATGGGGTGGGCAAGCCGCTTCGTCACCAGCGGCCGTGCAGGCAGCGGGTGGTCGTGGTCCGAGGGCTGCGACCGGCCGGGAGGGTGTGCCGGACCCGGCAGTCGGCGTCGAACGACGGTACCAGCGACGACCGCCGGCTCGACCGGTGCGGTGTCACTCCGTTGCGGGACCGCGCACCGGGAACCGGGCGGCGAGCCGGTTGACCACGCCGTAGGCGATCGGCGCGAGCAGGGTGTTGTACAGCCCGACCGCGACCGCGGCCTGGAGCACCAGATCGAGCGGGGCCCGCTCCTCGGCCAGCAGCGAGGTGAGCACGCCGAAGCCGGCCGTTCCGACCGCGCCGGTCACGAAGGCGAGCAGGATCGGCGCGGTGATCGAGTCCGGCGCCAGATACGGCCGTGCGACCCCGACGACGCAGCCGATCGTCGCGTAGATCACCACCGACAGCCCGATCGGTGACTGGACGATCAACAGATCCGCGAGCAGGCCCGCGATCGCGCCGACCCGGGCACCGGACATCGGTCCGTCGCGGACACTGATGGCCAGCACCACCAGCAGCAGCAGATCGGGACGGAAGCCGAGCAGCGTCACCGCGGGGAACAGCGCCGTCTCCAGCACGGCGGCGGTGACGAGCAGCAACGCGACGACGAGCGCTCGGCGGATCACTCCTCGTCCTCGTCGCCGTCATCGTCGTCGTCCTCGTCGTTCTCGTCGTCCGCCTCGCCGTCATCGTCGTCTGCGTCCACCTCGTCGTCCGGGTCGTCGGGCTCCGGCACCTCGAGGTCGAGGTCGTCGCCTGCGTCGAACGGCGGCAGCGGCGAGACCTCGTCGGTGCGCACGACCATGACATGGTGCAGCCGCGAGAAGTCGACGTACGGGCTGACCTGTGCCTCGCGGTAGAGGCGACCCTGCCCGTCGACGACCTCGCGCACCTCCCCGACCGGAATCCCTGCGGGAAAGATCCCGTGGTCGTAGCTGGCGGTGGTGATCTCGTCGCCCGGTTCGACGTCCGCTTCCGGGTCCAGTAGCCGCAGCAGGATCGGGTCGCTGCCCCGCCCCGCGATCGTTCCCACCTCGCCGACGCGGGCGGTCCTGGCGGCGGCGGCGAAGTTCGGGTCGATCGCGAGCAAGACCCGCGACGCACCGCGTGAGCTCTGGATGACCCGACCGACCAGTCCGTCGCCGGAGATCACGGGCATGCCGCGAGCCACCCCGTCGTCGGTGCCGACATCGATGGTGACCGTCCACTCGAAGTTCGAGGGAGCGAGGGCGATGACGCGGGCGGCGACCGTGTCGAGCTCGGTGCGGTCGGCGATCTCGAGCAGCTCGCGCAGCTCGCGGTTCTCGCGTTGGAGGTCGGTCCGGGCAGCGGTGCGCTCCTCGAGCTCGGCCACCCGCTCGCGCAACTGCTGGTTCTCGGTCCGGATCCGGAACAACTCGCCGATCCGGTCGGCCGCGTCCCCCAACGGCGTGACCAACGTGGTCACGCCGTCCTGGATCGGCTGGAGCACCGTGCCGACGCCGCTGCGCAGCCGTTCGAGGGGGCCTTCGTCATCCCCCCGGAAGTCGAAGGTGATGAGCACCAGCGACGCGAAGACGATCACCGCGAGCAGGATGCCCGCGCGTCTGCGTTGGAACACCCGTCACCTCACCGCGACGTCACCGACGGCCGCGCCGTTCCACCATGCCACGTCGGCCGGTGGCGTTCGCGCAGCGAACTCAGGTCCGCGAGGACGAGACGAGCACCTTCTTGAGCGCCTCGAACTCCTCGAGGCACTTGCCCGACCCGACCACGACGGAGGACAGCGGGTTCTCCGTGATGTGGATCGGCATCCCGCTCTCGTGCTTCAACCGCTCGTCGAGCCCCTTGAGCAACCCGCCACCACCGGTGAGCACGATGCCCTTGTCCATGATGTCGGCGGCCAGCTCAGGTGGGGTCTTGTCCAGTGTGCTGGTCACCGCGTCGATGATCGCGTTGACCGGTTCCTCGATCGCCCGGCGGACCTCGTCGGACGACACGATGATGGTCTTCGGCAGCCCGGACACCAGGTCCCGGCCGCGGATCTCCGCGTGTGGTTCGTCGGGCAACGGGAACGCGCTGCCGACCGCCATCTTGATCTCTTCGGCGGTGCGCTCGCCGAGCATCAACGAGTACTCCTTCTTGATGTAGGAGATGATCGCCTCGTCGAGCTCGTCCCCGCCGATCCGGATCGACTGCGAGGTGACGATGCCGCCGAGGGAGATCACGGCCACCTCGGTGGTGCCACCGCCGATGTCGACGACCATGTTGCCGGCCGGCTCGTGCACGGGCAGGCCCGAGCCGATCGCCGCCGCCATCGGCTCCTCGATGATGTAGGCGGCACGCGCACCAGCCTGGATCGTGGCCTCCTCGACCGCGCGCTGCTCGACGCCCGTGATCCCCGACGGCACACAGACGACCACACGCGGCTTGGCGAGGAAGCGCCGCTTGTGCACCGCCTGGATGAAGTAGCGCAGCATCTTCTCGGTCACGTCGAAGTCGGCGATGACGCCGTCCTTCAAAGGGCGGATCGCCATGATGTGGCCGGGCGTCCGACCGATCATGCGCTTGGCCTCGGAGCCGACCGCGAGGATCGCACCGTTCTTGGTGTTGATCGCGACCACCGAGGGCTCGTTCAGCACGATGCCGCGACCACGGACGTAGACCAGGGTGTTCGCCGTACCGAGGTCCACGGCCATGTCCCGGCCGAGGAACTGCAGAGAGTTGCCGATGTTCGCCGCCACGTGGGGACCTGCCGGATCGTCGGGGGTGCGGGCTGGCGACGCGAGAGGAACCACCCCCGCTGAACCGGCCGTCCGCCCGGAACGCGCGGGTCCGCCGGCCGATCGGGCCGTGGGGGGGCGTCCCCGTGACCGCGCCGTTCTGGTGCAAGCTACCACCGGCGGGTCCGGCCCGCGCCGCGCCGCACCCCGGGCGGACGGCCGGTTCAGCGGGGGTGGTTCCTCTCGCGTCGCCAGCCC
>SKSM01000066.1 GCA_007122985.1 Nitriliruptoraceae bacterium
ATGCTTCTGGCGGGCGCGCGCCCGCCGGATCCCAAGCGGGTTGGTGACGGTTGGCGCGAGGCCTGGCTCGAGCGGCTCGACGTCGAGCCGTTCGTCGCCTCCTGGCTCGCGCACCAGCGCCGTGACGAGTTCTGGCAGCACGGATCGGTGTGCGAGGACATCGACGCCATGGACTGTGCCATCTACATGGTCGGTGGCTGGGACGACGCCTACCGAGACGCGATCCTGCGGGTGCTGTCGGGCTACAGCGGGCCACGCAAGGGTCTGATCGGGCCCTGGGGCCACACCTACCCGGATAGCGGCGTCCCCGGCGCCGCGATCGACTTCGTCACGGAGTCGGTGCGGTTCTGGGACCACTGGCTCAAGGGCGTCGACAACGGCGTCATGGACGAGCCGATGCTCCGCGCGTTCGTGCGCGAACCCGACAACGGCGGCCCGTTTCGCACCGAACGGGCCGGCGCGTGGGTCTCGGAGCCGAGCTGGCCGGCCGCGTCGGTCAGCCTGCAGCCGTGGCAGCTCGACGCCGAGGGCCGTCTTGTCGAGCGGGCTGCCCCTGGCGGGGCGGCGCATGGCTGGCCGGACTCGAACGGGCAGTCCGCGGAGGCCGGACACCACCTGCTCGGCCGCCAGGCCACCGGTCTGGAGGCGGGGACCTACATGGGCTTCGGCCTCGTCGAGGACCTCCCGGGTGACCAGCGACGCGAGGACGGAGCGTCGCTGTGCTACACCTCGGCGCCGCTCGAGCAGCCGGTCGCGATACTCGGGCAGGCGACGCTGCAGCTGGACCTGGCGGTCGACCGCCCGGACGCGCTCGTCGCCGTGCGGCTGTGCGAGGTCACCGACACCGGGGCGTCTCGGCTGGTCGCGCGTGGGCTGCTGAACCTGACCCACCGCGACAGCCACGTGGATCTGGAGGCGATGCCTCCCGGCGAGCGCACGAGCGTGACGGTGGAGCTGAGCGCTGCCGGCTACACCTTCCGGGCCGGTAGCCGCATCCGTGTGGCGGTGTCACCGACCTACTGGCCGTGGGCCTGGCCGTCCCCGGAGCCCGTGACCCTCACCGTCTTCCCCGGCGCCGGCAGCGAACTGCACCTGCCGGTCCGTACCCCGCAGCCGGGCGATGGTGACCTGCCGTCGTTCGTGGACCCCGCCCGGGTCGGACCGGCCGTTCCCACCGCCGGCGGGTCACGCTGGGTCGACCACGATCAGGTCAGTGGCCGTTCGGAGCTGGTGACCATCAGTGCCAAGGAGATGAGCGTCGACGACGGCCTCATGATGGCCGAGTCCCGGCGGGACGCGTTCGCGATCGTGGAGGGAGATCCGCTCTCGGCCGAGGCGCGCTCGGAGCGCTCGTCTCAGATCACCCGTGGAGACTGGGGTATCCGGGTGGAGACCGTCTCGACGATGACCGCGGACGCGACCACCTTCCGGGTGACCAACGCGATCGACGCCTACGAGGGTGCGACCCGGGTGGCCAGCCGACGGTGGACACACGACATCCCGCGCGACCACGTCTGAGGGTCACCGCTTTGGAGGTGCGGCTGGGTGCGTGCCCCGGTCAGGCCGCCAGGCGCTGCGCGAGCCGGGCGACGGTGTCGGCGCACTGCTCGAGCTGACGCGGGTCGATCCACTCGTCGGCTTGATGCGCCTGCTCGATGGAGCCTGGCCCACACACCACGGTCGAGAGGCCCGCCGCCTGGAAGTGGCCGCCGTCGGTGCCGAACGGCACCGTGCCGCTCGGCTGGTCCGAGCCGGTCAGGGTCCGGATCAGCCGTTCCGCCTCGCCGTCCGGCTCTGCCTCCAGACCGCGGGCGATCGCGGTGGGCTCGAAGCGCACCAGGCCGTTGCCGGTGGTCGCGCGCAGCCGCGGCAGGACCTGCTCGTCGGTGAACGCGGTGACCGCGTCGACGATCGCGATGGAGTCGTCGGCAGGGACCGGTCGGTACTCCCAGGTCAGCTCGGCGTGGCGCGGGACGATGTTGATCGCCTGACCCCCTCGGATCGTCGCCAGGTTGAAGGTGGTGTAGGGCGGCGTGAACCGTGGATCGGCGGCGGCCTCACGGTGACGGCTGGCGAGGTCGTCGATGAAGCTGGCGATCCGTACGAGCGCCGCGATTGCATTGGCGGCCAGCTGTGGCTGGCTCGAGTGGCCGTCGCGGCCCTCGACGGTCGTGCGGAACGCCCGCACACCCTTGTGCGCCGTCACCGGATGCATGCTCGTGGGCTCACCAACGATCACCGCGCTCGGTCGCGGCTGCGTGGCGAGCAGGTGGTCGACCGCGGACGGTGCGCCGACGGTGCCGATCTCTTCGTCGTAGGTCAGCACGAGCAGGATCGGCACGGCGATCGGCGTGGCGACCAGCCGTGGCAGCGATGCCAGGACCACGGCCAGGAAGCCCTTCATGTCGGCGGTGCCGCGGCCGACCAGCCGGCCGTCGGACTCGACCAACGAGAACGGGTCGGTGGTCCACGTCTGGCCGTCGACGGGGACGCAGTCGGTGTGGCCGGTCAGGACCACGCCACCTGGCTCGGCGGGACCGATCCGCGCAAGCAGGTTGGCCTTGGTGCCCGTGGCGTCCATGACCCGCTCGTGGGTGACGCCGTGGGCGTCGAGGCGGGCTTCGACGTGGGCGAGCAGTTCCAGATTCGAAGCCCGACTCGTGGTGTCGAAGGCGACCAGTTCGCGTAGCTCGGAGACGATGTCAGCGACGGGTGCGGGCTCAGTCACGTCGGCTCCGAGCCGCCGGGTCTGGCACGACCGTGGCGCTGCGATAGGCGTCGGCGAGGCCGAGGTAGTTGGCGACGTTGGGTCGCGGCACGTCGGGGACCGGTCGCTCCTTGACGGCTGCCGGAACACCGACCGCCAGTGTCATCGGGGGGATCTCGGCTCCCTCGCGCACGACCGCGCCGGCAGCCACGACCGCGCCGGCGCCGACGTGGGCGCCGTTGAGCACGATCGCGCCCATGCCGATCAGCACGTCGTCCTCGATTCGGCAGCCGTGCAGCACGGCGCGATGGCCGACCGTCACGCGCTCGCCGACGGTGGTCGGGTAGTCGGCGTCGGTGTGGACCACGGTGAGGTCCTGCAGGTTGGTGTCGCGGCCGATGGACACCGGGCTCGCCTCGGCGCGGACCGAGCAACCGAACCACACCGACACGCCGGCGGCCAGCGTGACGTCGCCGGCGACGGTCGCCCCCGGCGCGACGAACGCGTCCGGGTCGAGGCGGGGGGTGTGTCCGCTGACGGACAGGATGCGTGGCACGGGGGGCTCCTGGTCAGGGTCCGTTGCGGGCCCGTGGCGGCCGAGGGGTCGTGGGCTCACGGACCGGCTCACGGACCGGCTCACGGACCTCGGTGTGGGTCGTACGCTCGTGCAGCCTGCCAGGTCGCTGGCGACGGTCCGAACCGGACGGGTCCTGGTCTGCGTGGCGACCGTGGCAGCGGCAGGTGACGGCCGAGCAACGGAGGGTGCGTGGAGCAGCCGGCACAGGCGCGGGCAGCCGCCGGGTCCGACCCGCGTCACGAGATCCAGCGCCTGTTGCGCCGTGTCGACGAGGTGCGCAAAGCCGCGCCGGGTCGTGCGGACGCCGACGTCGTGCACGAGCAGTTGATGGGGCTGCTCACACGTGCACGCGGGCTGCTGGACGGTCTGCGGGACGACGACCGGCGCCGCGACCTGGCCGCCGCGATCGCACGACGCATGGCTGACCTCGACCGCGAGGAGATCGCGACCATGCTCGGACCGACACCGGATGCGGTGCCGGCACCGACACGGGTCGACGATCCGTCGCGCGTCCCTCCGGGCCAGCACCTCACGGCCGGGTTCCCGGTGCTGCACGTCGGGACGGCACCGCGCTGGGGGCGTGCGGACGTGCGGCTGGTCGTCACCGGCCGCGTCGAACGGCGAGTGGTGCTCGGCTTCGACGATCTGCGGGCACTGCCGGTCCAGGACCTCGTGCGTGACTTCCACTGTGTCACCAGTTGGTCGCGGCTCGACAACCGCTGGACCGGCGTGCGTGTGCGCGATGTGCTGGACCTGGCCGGACCGCAGCCCGAGGCCAGCCACGCGATCGTCAGCGGGCATCCGGCCTACAGCGCCAACCTGCCCTTGGCCCACCTGCGCGCCGATGACGCGCTGTTGGCCTGGGCCCACGACGGTGCGGCGCTCGACCCCGAGCACGGCGGGCCCGTGCGGTTGGTCGTGCCCGCACTCTACGGCTGGAAGTCGGTGAAGTGGGTCACCGAGCTGCGGCTGCTCGAGCGGGACGTGCCGGGCTACTGGGAGGAGCGGGGCTACCACCTGCTGGGCGACCCCTGGCGGGAGCAGCGCTTTCGCGGCGACGACGACGCCGCAACCGCAGCCCGCGCCGACGGCGCAAGCGATGACCCCCGCCGGGCCGGTGGTCCGCGGTGACCGGGCAGCGCTACTCGCTCGAGCAGGCGCAGGCCATGCTCCCGGAGGCACGAGAGCGCGCCGAGCAGGCCGGCGCGCTGGTCACCGACCTGCAGCGGCTGGTCGAGCAGCTGCGCAGCGGGACCGCGCCGAGCGGTGCGGCCGAGGAGGCGGCGTCGCTCGAGGCCGAGGTCGAGGCGATCTTCGGGTGGTTCGAAGCCCAGTCGGTCCAGGTCAAGAACCTCGCCCCGATCCTGCTCGACTTCCCGGCCCGGGCGATCCGGGACGGTCAGGCGTTCGACGTGCTGCTGTGCTGGCGTGACGACGAGCCGGACATCGCCTACTACCACCCTCCCTCGGGCGGCTACCGGGCGCGTGAGCCGGTCGCGATGCTCGATCGGGTCTGAGCCGACCGCGCGGTTGCGCGTGGTGCCCGACCCCTCCAGCATGTGGGACATGGCACGTCTGCTGATCGCCCATCACACGCCGTCGCCGGCCACCCAGGAGCTGCTGGAGGCCGTGCTCGAGGGTGCCCGCCACGACGCGATCGACGGCGTCGAGGTGGTGGTCCGCCCCGCTCTGACCTGCTCGGAGGTCGACGTGCTCGAGGCGGACGGCTACGTGCTCGGCACCCCGGCGAACATCGGGTACATGTCCGGTGCGCTCAAGCACCTGTTCGACCGCTGCTACTACCCGTGCCTGGACGCGACGGGCGGGCGCCCCTACGGCCTCTATGTCCACGGCAACCTCGACACCACCGGTGCCGTGCGGGCGGTGCAGGAGGTGACCTCGGCGCTCGGCTGGAAGCCGGCCGCGGAGCCGGTCACCGTGTCCGGCCAGCCGCAGCGTGCGGATCTCGACGCGGCGCTCGAGCTCGGGGGCACGGTGGCCGCGACGCTGGCGGCCGGCTGGTGAGCGTCGGGGCCACCCGCTGGACCGTCGGCGTCGGCGACCGCTCGGGCGAGGTCACAGGCGCTGGTTAGGGTGCGTGGTCCGCGGGCGCGGACGAGGGGACGGATGCGGTGAGGTTCCTGCACACCAGTGACTGGCAGCTCGGCATGACCCGCCACTTCCTGGCGGGTGAGGCGCAGGTGCGCTTCGACCAGGCCCGCATCGACGTGATCGGTCGGATGGCGGCGCTCGCCGACGAGCGCGACTGTTCGTTCGTGGTCGTGGCCGGCGACGTCTTCGAGACCAACCAACCCGATCAGCGCACGGTCGCCCGGGCGCTCGAGCAGCTGCGCCGGTTCACCGTGCCGGTCTACCTGCTGCCGGGCAACCACGACCCCTTCGACCACGCCTCGATCTTCGCCACGCCACGGTTCGTCGACGACTGTCCCGAGCACGTCGAGGTGCTGGCCGACACCGCCCCCCGAGCACCGGTCCGCGGCGTCGAGGTGGTCGGAGCGCCGTGGACCAGCAAACGGCCGCTCCTCGACCTCGTCGCCGAGGCCTGCGAGGCGCTCGGGCCCGTCGATGACCGCACGCGGCACCGGGTGGTCGTCGGCCACGGAAGCGTCGGGGAGGTCAGCGGTACGTTCGACGCGGCCGGCGCGATCGGGCTCGACCGGGTCGAGCGGGCCATCGACGAGGGCCGGGTGCACTACGTCGCGCTCGGTGATCGTCATTCGTTCACGCCGGTCGGTCGCACCGGGCGGGTGGGGTTCTCGGGTGCGCCGGAGCCGACGGCCTACCGCGAGGAGGATCCGGGAACCTGTGCGGTGGTCGACCTCACCACCGACCCGCCGACGGTGGACCGGGTGCCGGTGGGCGCCTGGAGCTTCCACGAGCTCGTCCAGCCCGTCGACGACGCGGCCGACCTCGACGAGCTGGAGGCCCGGCTCGACGCGATCGACGATCCGGCCCGGGCGATCGTCAAGGTCAAGCTCGAGGGGACGCTGGACCTGCGCCAGCTCGCCCGGCTCGACCACCTGCTGGAGCAGCGTGCGCTCACCTTCGCCGCCGTGGAGCACCCGGAGCGTCACCGCGACGTGGCCGTGCGGCCGAGCGACGAGGATCTCGCCGATCTACCCCTCAGTGGCTACGCGGCCGACGCCCGGGATCGACTGCTCGCCCTGGCCACGGGCGCCGACGACCAGGCCGGTGAGGCAGCCGACGCCCTGGCGCTGCTGGTCCGGCTCGCCGGTGACGGAGGGCGCCGATGAGGCTGCACCGCATCGAGGTCGAGCACGTCCGTGGGCTGCGTCGCGCGGCGGTGACCCTCGCCGACGCGGGTGTCACCGTCATCGAAGCGCCCAACGAAGCCGGCAAGACCACCCTGCTGGACGCGTTCGACCTGCTGCTCGCCGAGAAGGACTCCACCAAGAAGCAGGTGGTCCGCGACCTGCAGCCCGTGGGTGAGGACGTCGGCAGCCTCGTCGAGGCGGAGCTGTCCCTCGGTCCGATGCGGCTCACCGTCCGCAAGCGCTTCAACCGGCGCACCATGACCGAGCTCACCGTCCACGGCGGGTCCGGGCAGCAGCTCACCGGCGACGACGCCCACGACCGGCTGCGCGAGCTGCTCGCCGAGCACACCGACCTCACGCTCTACGAGGCGCTGCGGCTGCGGCAGGGCAGATCGCTCGACAGCCTCACGCTCGGCGACAGCGCGACCCTGGCACGGCGGCTGGACGAGATCGCCGGCGGGACGGGCGACGGTGGCGATGACGCCCTGCTCGACCGCATCCGTGGGGAGTTCGAGCGGTACTTCTCCCCCAAGGGGCACCCCGGCAGGCTCCTCAGGGACGCCGACACCGAGGTCGAGGCGGCGCAGTCGCGTCGTGACGAGCTCGCGGACACCGCTGCGGCGCTCGAGGCCGACGTCGACCGCATCGAACAGCTCGATCGAGAGCACCGCGAGGTGGCCGCCGACATCGACCGGCTCGAGCCCGCCGTGGCGGCGCACCGCGACCGGGTCGAACGTGTGCGCGAGCTGCGTGAGCAGGTCGCGACGCTCGAGGCCCGCGCGCAGGCTGCTGATGCTGAGCTCGAGCGCTGTCGTCGCGACCGCGACGAACGCGTGGCGTTGGCCGCATCGGTGTCGCAGCTCGCCCAGGGGGTGGCAGCCGACGAGCCCGAGGTGCTGCGTGCCCGCGAACGGCTCGGTGAGCAGCAGCAGCGTCTCGAGGCGCTGCGTGCCGAGCTCGAGACCGCCGAGCGACGCGAGTCCGCTGCGCGCGAGACGCGGGATGCCGCCAGGGAACTGGCCGAGCTCGGACGGCGGCGTCAGGAGCTGGATGGTCTGCAGGCACGGGCCCGTCGGATCGAGCAGGCCCTGGAGGACGCGCGATCCGCTGAAGCGGCCCTCGCCGCGACCCCGCTCTCCGACGCGCAGCTCGAGGAGGTCCGCGGGGCCGACGACCAGGTGCGCCTGGCCGAGGCACGGCTCGGCGACGCCGCCCCGACGGTGACCGTCCACGCCGTGCGTGATCTGCGCATCGAGGTCGACGGGGCCGAGCACGAGCTCGCGGCGGGCGATCGACTGAACGCGGCGGTTCCGGAGACCTGGCAGCTGTCGCTGCCCGACCACCTCGAGGTGACCGTCCGCGCCGGCACCTCACTCGCCACTCGTCAGGAGGAGCTGGCCGAGGCACGCCAGCGGCTGGCCGCGGCATGCCGGGAGATCGGGGTCGAGGACCGCGCGCAAGCAGACGCCCTCGCCGAGCAGCAGCGTCTCCACCGACGGGCGCTCGAGGAGCGCGACGGCGTGATCGAGCGTGAACTGGAGGGCCGCACGCGCGAGGAGCTCGACGAGTCGATCCGCACCCGCTCGGCCCAGCTCGATGCGCTCGAGGCCCGGGTGTCAGCTCGCGGTGACGCCCTCTCCGATCAGCTGCCACTGGAGCTCGAGGCCGCCGACGACCGGGTCGCGCAGCTCGACACGTCCGAGTCCGAGGCGCGCGAGGTGGCCGACGAGCTGCGCCGCGACCACGCTGCCCTGGCCGAGCAGGTGCGGCAGCTCGGTGCACGCGTGAGCGTCGACGAGACCCGGCTGGCCGAGCAGCAGCGCCGCCTGGCCGAGGAGCAGGCCCGGCTGGACGCCGAACGCGAGCGGCAGGACGACGCGGCGCTCGACGCGGCCCTCGACCGGGCGCGTGCGTCTGCGGAGGAGGCACACGCCGCGGTCGGCACCGCCCGGGGCGAGCTCGACGAGCTCGGCGCCGACGAGGCCGAGCTGCTCGCCGCCAACGACGAACAGCGGTTGACCGCTGCGCAGCAGCGACTCGACGCGGTTCGCGACGAGCTCACCCGGCTGCGGGTCGGCGTCGAGCTGCGCGGTGGCGAGGGCATCGGCGAGGCACTGCAGGCGGCCGAGGCCGAACTGGAACGCGCGCAGGATCGGCGCCGGCGGCTGCGTGCCCGCGCCCAGGCGGCACGCACCTTGTTGCGGACGTTCGAGGAGGCCCGCGACGCGGCCTACGCCGCCTACCGCGAACCCCTGCGCGAACGCATCGTCCGGGCAGGGCGCATCGTCTTCGGCGACGAGCTCGACATCGAGCTCGACGAGCAGCTGACGGTGGTCGCGCGCCGACTGGGGACGACGCGGCTCGCGTGGGACCAGCTCAGCGCCGGTGCCCGCGAGCAGCTGGCGATCCTCACCGCCCTGGCGGCCGCCGACCTGGCCGGAGGCGACGCCGACGACGGGGTGCCGCTGGTGCTCGACGACACGCTCGGCTACACCGACCCGGAACGGCTCGAGCGGCTCGGGGCGGTGCTCGGCTCGGTCCGCGGTCCCCAGGTGGTGGTGCTGACCTGCGTCGGGGAGCGCTTCCGGACGATCGGCGGTGCAGAGGTCGTGCGCCTCCACGACACCGCGGAGGCCTGAGGGTCGCCGCCGTCGTGGCGTACCGTGGCCGCCGAGCGCACAGGCAGGGGGACGGGCGTGGACCAACGGCGCGTGCGTACGATCGTCGGGGTCGCCCTCGGCGTGCTGCTGGTCATCGGGTTCGGCGCCTCACGGCTGCTCGCCGGGCTGCCCGCGGACGGTGGTGGGGGGCCGCCACCGTGCGACGAGGCGATCGCCTGGGACGACGCAGGTGCGGTCGTCGGGCGGTCCGCGGCGGTCGTGGGGCCGGTCGCCGACGCCACGTTCGCGCCGGACGTCGGCGGCGAGCCCACCTTCCTCAACCTCGGCGCTGCACATCCCGACCCGGAGCGGTTCGACGTCGTGGTCTACGCCGATGTCCGCGACGGCCTCGCCGGCCCCCTCGAGGAGCGGCTGGTCGGGCGCACCGTCTGTGTCCGCGGCGAGGTCCGGGAACGCGAGGGCGTGCCACAGATCGTGCTCGATCACCCCTCGTTGCTCACCGAGCAGTGATCGCCCGGTGACCCGTACGGCTCACGCCGTGGCCGGAGGACCGAGCCGCCAGTTGGGCCGGCCGGTCTGGTCCAGGCCGACGAACCGCACCGATACCTGTGTCCCGACCCGCCACGGGCCCGACGAGGTCGTCAGGCCGTGCTCATCGACGTCGAGCGTCCCGCGTTGGTTCGGACCGAGGTCGAGTGCGCGCTCGGCCGTGACGAAGCCGCCGATCCCCAGTCGTGGCATGCGCACCCGCAGGCCGTTCGCGGTGATCCCGGTGACGGTCGCCGGCTCCGGTCCCGACAGGAAGCCGCGGTCGAGCAGGCGGTCCCACAGCTGGGTGCGCTCCCGGGCCTCGAGGTGGCTGACGCCGCCGGCGCGGGCGTCCAGCCACCCGGCCAGGGCGCGCAGGTCCTCGGCGGCGTGCAGCGGCGGTTCGTCGCCCAGCGCGGAGCGGATCTGGCGGTGGACGACCAGGTCGGCGTAGCGACGGATGGGGGAGGTGAAGTGGGTGTAGGCACCAGAGGCGAGGCCGGTGTGCGCGGACGGGTCGGGCTCGTAGGTGGCCCGTGCCATCGAGGAGGTGGCCACCGCGACCAGCAGATCCCGGTCGGCGGTGCGTCCCTCCTCGCCCAGCCGGTCGATCTCCGCGATCAGCTGGGCGATGACGGTCTCGGCCTCCGCCGTCGGGTCCTCGAGCGCGGGAACCTTCGCGTCGGCCAGCTCCGCGGCCGCGCGCAGCCGCGCGAGCCGGTCCCCGGCCAACCCGGTGTGCGCCCGGTACAGCGCCGGCACGTCACGGGCGATCAGCCACGAGGCGACCGCCTCGTTGGCGGCGACCATCAGCCGCTCCACCAGCCGGTAGGCGGCCGCGTGCGGCTCGGCCTCGACCGTGGTCAGCTTGCCGTCGACCAGCGCGGGGGCCACCTCCGCGTCAGCGAACAGGTCTTCGAACGTGGCCCTCGCGTCGCGTTCCACCCCCAGCCGCCGCGAGGCCTCCACCGCCGCGGTCAGGACCTGCTCCGCCGGCTCCGCGGCGGCCCCGGCCTCGTCGCGGATCGCGTCCGGGTCACCCTCGAGCCACGGCTCCAGCGCCTCGTAGCTCAGGCGCGCCCGCGAGCGGACCGCCGCCGCCTCCACCTCGACGTCGGTGATGCTGCCGTCGGTCTGGACGGCGAAGCGAGCGGACACGGCCCAGCGGTCCTCATCGGGCAGCAGCGACAGCGCGCCCTCCGACAGGGCGGGATCCAGCATCGGCGCGTTGTCGCCGACCGCGAAGTAGGCGGTGGCCGCGGCGACCCGGGCGTAGCGGTCGGCAGCTGAGCCGACGCCGATGGCCCGGGCGACGTCGGCGATGTGGACGGCGACGCGGACCGGCGCCTCCGCCCGTCCGTCCCAGGTCGCGGCGATGGCGTCGTCGAGGTCGCGGCTGCTCGCGCCGTCGACGGTGACGCACGGCTCGTCGCGGCGCTCCACCCACGGAGCGTCGACGCCCGGTACCGGCCCGGCCGGTTCCAGCTCGGCCGCGCCACCACGGCCACCACCCGCGAGCAGGCCGACGATGCGGTTGTGGGTGGTCGTCGCCTCCGCCCGGTCGAGCCCGGCCGCCTCCGGACCGCCCGGGACCAGCGCCGGTGCCGTGCGTCCGAGCGCCACGACCACGGCTGCGGCACGGATCGCCGTCGGGGAGCCGACCACGTGGGGGCCCGCCACCAGCGCGCGCCCGAACGCGCTGCCGTCGTCGGCGTCGGCGAGGAGCACCACGATCTGCCGGCCCGTGGCGACCTGGAGCTTGGGGTCGGCGCCGAGTCGCTCGTCCAGCTTGATCCAGCCCGTCCCGAGCTGTGGGTCGGGTTCGATCACCAGGCTGCCGGGGCCGGGCTGGATCGTGCCGACCAGCATGCGTCGTGCCCGCTCCACCAGCGTCAGGGACGCGGCCGAGGCGCCCTTGCTGTCGATGGCGACATCGACCTCGACGAGGTCGTCGGCGATCAGCCCCTTGGTGGCGGGCGGCGGGACGAACACCCGGTCGACGTCGTGGGGACGGCCGGCGTCGTCAGCGACCGACGCCGTCGTCGCGGTCAATCCGTCGGCCTCGACGGGCTCGGCGAAGCCGAAGCCTCGGGGGTGGGGGCGGAAGCGGGCGCGGATCTTCACGTCGTCGAACTCACGGGTCGGGGTGTACGAGGACGGCGGAGTCTGGCATCCCCGGCACCGATCCGCCCAACCTGCGCGCCGGGGTGCGCAGCGCGCGTGCGTGGACGACCGCCAGCGCTCGGCCGGTGGGTGGCGCTCAGCGCACCATGTTCGGCTCGCCACGGGCGGCGCTGGCGAGGCTTGCGAGCAGTGCCCGCGCCAGCGGGGCGTCGGCACCGAGCTCGCCGGGGTCGCGCGTGGCCGTTGCCGTGAACACGTCCGCGTCATCGTGCACGTCGCGGATCGTCAGCCGCGCAGCGACCACCCGGCCGTCCGCCGCGGCGCCCACCGCCCGACGTTCGATCACCGGCACGTCCCACGCCTCTGACCCGGCGCGCAGGGCGGGACCCGCCTGCTCGTCGAGGTCGTCGAACAGCCGCGCGGTGTGTGGCGCCGGCTCCCGGGTGGCGTCGGCGAACGCCACCAACGCCAGCATCCAGGGACGCACCGGCAGCCCCAGCGTCGCTGAGAGCAGCTCCTCGGGTCGGACGGTCACCAGCTCCCAGCCGGTGACCGTCGGTGGCTCGAGCAGATCCTCGTCGTCGAGGTCGAGGTCGACGCCCTGTGGGAGGTCCATGATCTCGATGGCGGTGCGGGCGAGATCACCCACCGCGTCGATCCCGGCCGGCCGCGGCGCCTCCTCGTCGACGGCCAGCTCCGCCTGGGTGACCACCAGATCGAGCAGCCGCGTCGTGCTGATGCGGGCGAGCAGCCCACGGGCGGTCTCTGCGTCCGCGGCGGCCGCGTGCCGCAGGAACGTGTCGGGGCTGCGCAGGACGTCGTCGTCGGCCACAGGGGTCCTTCCCGGTCGGTCGGCTGCGCATGCTGCCGGATGCAGGCGCTCAGGTGGTGGAGGTGGCGCCGTCCGCCCAGGAGTCCGGCCGTGTCGCGACGCTGCTGGAGCGACCGAACGCAGCGGAGCTCAGCGAGCCCGAAGGCTGCTGAGCTCCGCCGGTCGGTTGCGGTCGGAAGCGGGCTCCGACCGTCACGCGTTACAGGTCGTCGTCCTCGTCATCGAAGTCGTCGTCCTCGCCGAGGTCGTCGCCCTCGTCGTCGAACTCGTCGGTCTCCTCCAGGTCATTGGCGGGATCGTCGACGAGATCGTCGTCGGCCACGTCGTCGCAGCCGACCAGGACGAGTGCCGCGACCGAGAACGCGGCGAGGGAGGACCGGAGGGTCTTGCGCGTGCTCAGCATGGGGAAACTCCTTCGGTGCGGGGTAGGCCGCCGCATCCTCTGCAGCGACACCAGCACCGTACGGTCACCTCGCCGCGACTCCCGCCGGTCGAACGTCGGCGTCGGCCACCGCCCGAACGAACCTCGTCCGACCATCGTCCGAACGCCGGCCCTACAGCGGGTGACGGCGATCGGCTGTGACGGTCCAGCTGCGCAGCGGCCACCGCAGTGCGTCGAGCAGTGCCGTGAGCTGGTCCGTGGCGCGCAGGGCCGTCGCCCGTCGGTCGCGCGATGGTGTCAGCGTGGCGCGCAGCCGCGTCGAGGTGGCGTGACGGGTGCGTACCCACCCCCCGCCGAGGGTGACCGCATCGAGCGCCCGGCGTGCCCGGCGGGTGGCGCCGATGACGTCGACGGCGACGACCGACCGGCGCCGGTCGTCCTCCACCTCGGCGACCCACAGTGTGGAGGTCAGCCCGGCAGCGAGGTGCTGGGCGATGCCGTTGAGGCGGGATCCGGGCGCTCGCGAGGCCGCCTCGATCGGTCGGACGGCCCGGTCGACCTCGTCGGCGAGCCACCGGGCGAGGCGGTCGGGGTCGAGCCGGAGGTCGCCGTCGGGCAGCGGGGCGCTCCAGTCCACACGCTGCAGGTCGGCGATCTCCGTGTCGTCCACGAACGGCACCGACGGACGCGACGGCCTGCCTCGGGAGACCCGTGGCGGTGGGTCGGAGTCCTCGACCAGGCGCTCGTAGGCACGTTGGAGGTCGTGGAACAGGTCCGGGTCCCCGCCGAGATCGGGGTGGTGCTCGCGCGCCAGGCGGCGGTAGGTGCGCTTGAGCTCGTGAGGTCCGGCGGCCGCGGACAGCCCGAGCCGGCGGGCGGCCTCCTCGCGGGTCGGGCGGGCGGTCATGTGGTGGTCGACCTCGGGCGACGCGGCGGCTCCTGGCTTCGGTCGGAGGGTAGGACGTCACACCGCGCTCCACCGGGATCGCCGTACCGCCTACGGTGGAACCCGTCGGCGCGGCGTCCGGAGAGCTGACCCGGGAGGCGCACGTGAGCACGCAGGCAGGCCCGATCTCCTTCGCGGACGCCGCAGCGCAGCGCGCGGCGGCCCGCCGGATGCACGGCCGGCTCGAGGCGGTCCACACCCTCGTCTACTTCGCGCCCCCGGTGCGTGAGGCGCACCGGGGGGCGGGGTTGAAGGGCCGGATGATGAGCTACGCGGCCGGGCGCATCGCGCCGATGGGTCCGGTCGGCCCGGAGGTCGCAACGGCGGTGTTCTACGGATTCTCCCCGCAGCTGCTGGCGCGTGCGCTGCCGGACGCCTGGAGCTTCGCCTCCCCGGACACCGTGCTCGATGCCACCCAGTCCGCCGTCGCCGGCGTGCTCACCGAGCTGTGGGACGGGTTGGACACCGAGGTCGCCCGTGCAGCCGAGCTGGCCCGCGAGGTGGCGCTGCTGCACCCGACCCTGGGCCGGCCGCTCGCTGCCGCGTGGTCGTCCGTGCCGTGGGCCGACGACCCGGCGCTGGTGCTGTGGCAGGCCGCGACACGGATGCGCGAGTCGCGCGGGGACGGCCACGTGGCGTGCCTGGTCGATGCCGAGCTGGACGGGGTCGAGTGCCATCTCAGCCTCCGGGGTGACCGCGTCCGGCTGCGGGAGGTGATGGGGCCGCTGCGCGGCTACGACGACGCGGTGTTCGACGCTGCGGTCGAGCGGCTGCGTGCCCGGGGGTTGCTGGATGCCGACGGAGCCCTGACCGAGGCCGGGCGGAGCCTGCGCGAGCGCGTCGAGACCCGCACCGACCACCTCGCGTCGGCACCGTGGATCGCGTTCGGCGAGGAGCGGGCCGAGCAGCTGCGCCTGGCCCTCGAGCCGCTGGTCGAGCGGGCGGTGGCGTCGGAGATCCTGCCGGGGGTCGTCGTGCGCGCGGCCCAGGCCTGATGCGTTCGACCCCCGGTGGTCAGCCGTGGCCGCCGGACAGGTCGCCGGACAGGTTGCCGGACTGGCCGCCGGACAGGCCGTCGAGCAGCCGTCCGGCGAGCTCACCGAGCGCGTCGATCGCGTAGCCGCCTTCCTGCACGAGCACGGTGGGCAGGCCGAGCGCCGCGATGGCCCGGCCAGCCGCCTCCACCCCGTCCGGGGTGAGCTGGAGCCGGCCGACCGGATCGGCCGCGGCCGTGTCCAGCCCACCCGAGACGACGATCGCGGCGGGACCGAAGGCGTCGACGACCTCGAGGCCCGATCGCAGGGCGTCGAGGTGGCCCGTGTCGCCGGTCTCCGGGGGGAGCGGGAGGTTGCGCGTGGTGCCGCGGCCCGGGCCGGCGCCGACCTCGTCCGCGAAGCCCGAGAAGTACGGGAACTGCTGGTCCGGATCGGTGTGCACCGACACGTAGAGCACGTCCGGGTCGCGCCAGAAGACGTCCTGGGTGCCGTTGCCGTGGTGGACGTCGATGTCGACGACCGCGACCCGGCCACCAGCGGTCAGCCGGCGCGCCGCGATCGCGGCCGGGTTGAACAGGCAGAAGCCGCCGAAGTAGTCCGGTCCGGCGTGGTGGCCGGGCGGGCGCGTCAGGGCGTAGGCCAGCGACGTGCCGTCGGCGACGAGGTCCGCGGCGGTGACCGCCACGTCCACTGCGGCGCGGGCAGCGGCGTAGGAGCCCTCCACCAGTGGGGTGGCGGTGTCGACACACCACCAGCCGAGCTCCCCGAACGGTGAGGCGCTGCGTCGTCCGCCCCCCGCCCACCGAGGTGAGGGGTGGGTGTCGGGGATCATCACCGGACCTCCGCCGGCTCGCCGCCACCGCTGGTAGCCGTCACGGAGGAAGGCGACCATCGCCGCGTCGTGGACCGAGGTCACGGCCGCGTCACCAGCGTGCACGGCCGGTCGAAGGTCGTGACCACGGCGGTGCAGGGCCGTCTCGATCGCGTCGAGGCGTGCCGGTCGTTCGTGGCGGGGTGCCCGGCGCCGACCGCCGTCGAGGTCGAACGCCGGGTCGTGTCGGCGATGGGTGGCGTCGGTCACGATCACCGGCGGGGGCGACGACGGGTCGGGGCTGACGGCACGCACGACGGCTCCGGTGGCTCGACGGTGATCGAGGCGGAACCGTAGGCGCTGCCGGCGACGGTGGAGCCGCGGTCTCGGGTCGGTGCCGGCCGCCTGCGGCGAGCCGGCGCTGAGCGGCCCGTGCGGATCCCGTCAGGCGGTGTCGGCCGGTGGCCCCTCGATCGGATCGATCGCGCCCGGACCGAAGACCTCCGGGGGCTCGGCGGTGCGTACCCGGTAGACCACGGCCGATCCGGCGGCCAGTGCGAGGACCAGCACGAGCTTGGCGGCGCTGCCGAGACGGCTGCGGTCCGGCCCGTCCGCGTCCGGGCCGGTCAGACCGTCGTCCTGGATGTCAACCAGGGCGCGGGCAAGGGCCTGCGCCTGGCGCTGGAGTTCGGCGTCGGCGTCTCGACGGGCCTTGCGCCGGCGGCGCACGAGTCCACCGACGACGCCCGCGACGACTGCGGCCGCGGCCCCGCCGCCGGCAACGAGCGCACGATGCCGGGTTCGTTGGGGAACCTGCGAGGGGTCGGGGACGGCTCCTCGCAGGGTATGGACGTCGCGGCTCAGCGCGTCCCGCAACTCGCGGAGGCGGTCACTGGCCTCGTCCGGGGATCCCAGGGCGCCTCCGCGTCGCGCGTCGAGGGCGGTCCCGAGCTCGCTGCGGACCTCGGTGGCCGTCTGCTTGGCCCGCTCGACCTCGGCCTTGACACGGTCGACGGGTGACCCGGTCGCCCGCGTGTGCGAGTCGGGGGCGTCGTCGGGAGGGGAGGGCTCGGTCATCGCTGCACCTGTTCCTGCGCCCAGCGCTTGAGGTTGTCGAGCTCCTGCTGGGTGCGTTCGGGCTTGACCGGACGCTTCGCCAGCCGCAAGCCGAGCAGTGCGAGGACCACGCCGATCAGCAGGTAGGCGACGGTCACGATCAGCCACGCAGCCCACGCCGGCAGCACCACGGACAGCGCCGCAGCGCCCGTCACGCCGGCAAAGACCAGCACGAACACGATGAACAGCCCGGCTCCCGCGAACAGCCCGATCGCCACGGCCTTGTCGCGGGCGATGCCGATGACCTCGAGCTTGAGCAGTTCGAGCTGGGTCTTGAGCAGCGCCTGGAGGTTGGCGATCAGGGACGCGATGACCTCCGAGGTCGAGCGGTCGTCAGCGTCCCGGTGCGTGGGGGCAGCGTCTGGGTCCATCTCTCACTCCTGGCCGTCGCGGCCGACACCGGGGAGCTAGGCCCGGACGAGGTTGCACAGTAGGGCACCTCGCGCACCGGCGCTGTACGGGGACGATGCGACCGAATCGCCATGGCGGTGTCGAGGCCCTAACGTTTCGCCGGACTGCTCGCAGGGGGACGGTCGATGGTGGTCGACGGCGCAGGGAACAACCGGGTTCTCGACGACTCCAACACGATTCGCGCCGGGATCTTCGGGGTGCAGGACGGGGTCGTGTCCAACTTCGGGCTGGTGATGGGCGTCGCGGGTGCACAGATCAGCCCCGGAGCCGTGTTGATCGCGGGCGCCGCCGGCCTGGTGTCCGGCGCACTGTCGATGGGTGCTGGCGAGTACGTCAGCGTGCGCACCCAACGTGAGCTGCTGGCCATCGGCGCCGAGGTCGACGACGACGCCAACGTCAACCCCTACCGCGCAGCCGCTGCCAACGCGGGGCTGTTTGCGATCGGGGGTCTGGTACCGCTGCTGCCGTTCGTGTTCACCGCCGGGTGGGTCGCGGTGGTGACCGCCGTCGTGCTGAGCATGATCGTGCTGTTCACCGCGGGTGCGATCCTCACGCGCCTGACCAAGCGCGGCGTCCTGCGCTCGGGGCTGCGGATGCTGGTGATCGGTGGCGGTGCGGGTGCCCTCGGCTACGCCCTGGGCAGCGTGCTCGGCAGCTTCGTCGACGTGATCTGACGCTCCGGGCGAGACCCCGTTGCGGTCGGCAGCCCACTCGATCCCTGCTGTCGTCACCACGCGCCGGCGGATGCGGTTGGCACCCTGGGCTCACGAGTGCCAGACCGGTACCCTTGCCCGATGACCGACCCGAAGGAGGTGCCTCGTGGCCGTCACCGAACGACATCCGCCCCGGGGCGCGTCCGCGGCCTCGACTGCGCCCGGCCGCCCACGGCCCGATCTCGACATCCGCGACGTTCCCGACGACGCGGTGAAGGTCAGCGTCCCCGTCAGCGGCGACACGCCGGCGGGTGAGTCGACCCCGCTGCCGCTCGACGACGACCTCGACGACCGTAAGCGGCTGGTGCTACGGGCGATCGTGTCCGAGCACGTCGCCCACGGCGAGCCGGTCGGGTCGAAGCGGGTCGTGCAGGTGGCGCGCCTGGAGGTCTCCGCCGCGACCGTGCGCAACGAGATGGCGGCGCTCGAACGCCTCGGCTACATCACCCAGCCGCACACCTCCGCGGGGCGGGTGCCCACCGACAAGGGCTACCGGCGCTTCGTGGACGAGCTGCGGGCCGACGCGGCCGTGGCCGGACCGCAGCGCGAGCTCGTGCAGGAGCTGCTGGGCTCGGCCACCGACATGGAGGACCTGCTGGCACGCACCTCGTCGGTGCTCAGCCAGCTCACGCGGCTGGTGTCGCTGGTCATCGCCCCGGCGGGGGAGACCGCCCGTCTCAAGCTGGTCGAGTTGGTCGGCCTGACGCCCGGATCCGCGCTGCTGCTGCTGGTGGCCGACACCGGCCGGGTGGAGAAGCGCAGCATCGAGCTGCCGCCGCAGACCACGGAAGCGCAGCTCGAACGGGTTCGCGGGGTGCTCGGTGAGCACGTGCGCGGCCGCCGGCTCGGCGACGTCCACGCCGCGATCGCTGCGATCGCCGACGAGGCGCCCGCCGACCTGCGTGACGTGCTGCGTGCCGTCGCCGATGCGACCGCGTCCGGGCTCGCCGACGACACCATCCACCATGTGTTCGTCGGCGGTCAGGCGTCGCTGGCCGGAGATGCGTCGTTCGAGCGCGAGCACCTCTCGCGCCTCCTCGAGCTGCTCGAGGAGCGTGCCACCCTGGCGCGGCTGGTCGCCGACGCCACCGCCGACGACGAGCCGACCGTGCGCATCGGCGAGGAGAACGAGGTCGAGGACCTGCGTTCGGCGTCCCTGGTGGCGCAGCGCTACCGGCTGGTCACGGCCGGGTCCCTCGGCGTGCTCGGCCCCACCCGGATGGACTACGGCAGCGTGCTCGGAACCGTGCGTGCGGTCGTCGAGCAGCTCCAGGAGTCCCTCGACGACCTCTCCAGCTGACGATCGCTGACCGCTCGACCACCGCGGTCGGGCCGCTTCGACGCCCCGCCTGTTCCCGACGACCCGTGCAAGGCTTGCCGACGTGTCAGATCTCTACCAACTGCTCGACCTGCCCGCCGACGCGTCCGTGGAGGACGTCAAGCGCGCCTACCGCCGCAAGGCCCGGGAGCATCATCCGGACGCAGGCGGCGACGAGGAGACCTTCAAGGCGGTCACCCACGCCTACCAGGTCCTCTCGGATCCGGAGAAGCGCGCCCGCTACGACCGCTTCGGCGACGACGGCACCCCGGGCAGCCGTGGTGGCGGCCAGGACCCGTTCGGGTTCGGGGGCGGCTTCGGCGGGCTCGGCGACGTGATCGACGCGTTCTTCGGCGCCGGTGCCGCCGGCGGGTTCGG
Organism: Nitriliruptoraceae bacterium; assembly: GCA_007122985.1. Taxonomy (GTDB): domain Bacteria; phylum Actinomycetota; class Nitriliruptoria; order Nitriliruptorales; family Nitriliruptoraceae; genus SKTG01. The sequence goes on from SKSM01000066.1 coordinate 19,756, forward strand.
CGGTGGCGGCGGGGGCGGCGGCCGCCAGCAGTCCGGCCGGGACGTGCTGGTGACCGTCGAGCTCGGCCTCGAGGACGTGGTCACCGGTGTCACCCGGGACGTCGAGGTGGAGGTCGCCCGCGCCTGTGACACCTGCGGCGGTGGGGGCTCCGCGGACGGCTCCGCGGCAGCGCGGTGCTCGACGTGCGGCGGTGCGGGACAGGTGCAGCGGGTGGTGCGCACGGCCTTCGGGCAGCTGGCGACGGCGGCGCCCTG
>SKSM01000117.1 GCA_007122985.1 Nitriliruptoraceae bacterium
GCACGACCGGCGGCCACACCGGCAACCCCCCGATGTGCAGCGTCGTCGTCGCCGGGGCGGGTGCGCCCGTGGCGGGGGTGGGGGCAGGCGGTGCGGACATCGGGGCAGACGGTACCGAGCCTCGGCGCATGCCCGCGGTCGCCGCGACGCCGACGGCTACGGTGCCTGCCGTCCGCGCCCGCCGCCGCGCCGTTGGAGCCCGCCCTGTCGACCGACCAGTCCACGATCGCCGCCGGGGTGCGGGTGGTGATCTTCGACCTCGACGGCACGCTCTACCAGGGCGAGGCGTTCGTGCCGCGCTACCTCGAGCTGATCGGCCAGCACACCGGCATCGACGTCGAGGTGGCACGTGTCGAGCTCGACGCGATCCTCGCCGGTGAGCATCCGGTGCCGCTCGGCGTGTTCTACGACCCGGACGTGGACCGCGTGCTGCACGCCCCGGCCTGGCGGATCGTCGGTGCCGCCGACTGGCACGGCGAACCGGTCGACGATCCGCGGATCGGACGCAACGTCGGCTACCGCGACGGGCTGATCTACCTCGGCGACGCCTGGCAGGTGGTTCGGGTGGTGGCGGCCCACCTCGGTGCACCGGCCGACGGGGTCAAGGCGGCGTTCCACGCCGTGCGCGAGGCCATCAACACCGCCAGCGATCAGCTGCTGGACACCTCGGCGCTGGCGTCGGTGCTCGCCGAGCTGCACCGCTTCGAGCACCGGCTGCTGATGACCAACACCCCCGAGGCGCTCGGCCGGGCGCTGGTGGACGCCCTCGGGCTCGCCGAGCACTTCGACGGGGTGCGCTTCGGCGCACGCAAGCCCGCCGGGCTCGAGCAGTGGCTCGATGAGCTGACCGCCGAGCTGGCCGTCGACGCCGACCAGATCCTGTGTGTCGGTGACAACTACTTCAACGACGTCCTGCCGGCGGTGCGCTCTGGCTGCCGCGCGATCTGGTTGGACCCCTACGGCCAGGCGCCGCACGAGGGTCCGGAGGTGGCTGTCCGCGGGCTCGCCGACGTCGCCGCGTTGCTGCGCGCCGCCGGCGGGTGATCCGTGCGCCGGCCCTGGGCCGGCGCGGATGCTTGCCACGGGTCCCCATCCCACGGCAGCCGCACCCGGACCTTGGAGAGCAGGCCGAGATCCCGGGGCGCGTGGGGGTGAGCACTCTGGTGGCCGGGAAGCACGGGGAACAGGCTGGTAGATGTCGGGCGTACACGGCGTCTGCGACACATCCGTCCCACCAAAGACGCGAAGGAGCCATTCATGAAGCGCCTGCTCACACTGCTGACCGTCGCGCTGCTCGCGCTGGCCATGATGGCAGGACCAGCGGCAGCCCATTCCCAACACTGGGACGACATCAAGGCTCCGCCGTTCGAACCCCACCCTCACGTGCTGTTGATCGGCGTGAACCTTGAGGCTCAGACATTCGCGCGTTGTGTCGACCTTGCGGCAGGCCAGATCCTTCCGAAGGCGAACCAACACAACCAGGTTCACCAGGGCACGGCCGGAGACGCCCTCATCGGTGGCGGCAACACCAACCTCGTCGCCCCATTCACCTGCGACACGCTGCCGCTCTGAGGCCATGCTGACGACATGAACGTTGTATCAGACGACGCATCCGCCCGTTCCGTACCACGTCTTCGTATCCGCATCGGTGACCTACGGGCGTTGCGTACCGGTTCGACGCACCTGTTCCTGTTGGCTGTCACGGTGACATTCGGGATGGCTTGTTCACGCTCCGCGAGGGCTCGTGTGCCGGCCACCGATGGCATTCGAGCGTCGTGGGCTCTTGGTGTCGTTGAGGGGGACGCTGGCGAACAGCCAGCCCGGACGCTCGCGCAGGTCTCGGGTGTGCCTGCGGACGAACCTGCGAGCGTCGAGATGCCACCTTGCCGAGTAGAGCGCTCCCCGAGCATCACCGCCTCGTAGGCAGACAGGTGCGCAACGTCACCAGCGGCACGCACCTCAGCAGGGACGCCGGCCTCGTCAGGTGGTCGGCGACGGTCGCAGCGAGTTCGGCGGGCGTCCCCGGCGGCTGCCGTGAGCCACCAGCACCCTTGCCGACGTCTGCTGGTCGCGCCTGGACCACCGCCACCACCGGACCCCGAGCACCACAGCGACCGTGGCCCACGACACGACGTCGATCACGAACACCGCGATGCCACCAGTCAGGGAGATCCGCTCTCTTGCCGACAGCATGCTGACGGTCACGATCGCGCCCGCCAATCCCACCAGCAGGCCGGCGCACAGCGGCCGATTCCCCTCGGGCGCATCGTCGGAGTCAGCACAGCTCATCGGCGACGAGTGCGAGCAGGCCGGGGAGGTCGGCGGCGAGCTGGTCGAGGATGTCCAGGTCGAGTACGTCGAGGGTGTCCGCGGGGGTGTGCGCGAGCCCTCCGAGCAGGGCGTGGACGTTCTGGCTGGTGATGGCAGCGGCCGGGATCCCGCGCATCGCGAAGATGGCATGGTCGCTCTCGAGCCAAGGCTCGGCCAAGACCCAGCCGGGGTGGTCGGCCAGCCAACCGGCCAGCTGCGTGTCCAGCGAGGGCGGGCAGCTCAGGGCGGCCAGGGAGAGTCCCTGACCGGCCAGGCCGACCCCGTCGACGTTGACGACCCCGGCGATCCCGGCCAGATCGGTCGCTGCGAGCCACGCGACCTCGCCGCAGCTGTCGATGTGGTCCTCGCCGTTGAACAGCACGAGCTCCAACGGCAGGCCGTCGAGGTAGCCGAGTTCGGTCAGGGCAAGCAAGGTCGCGACGGCGGCGGCGTTGTCGAAGGCGCCAGGGGTCGTGGCTTTGCTGTCGAGATGCGCGCACAGGACCATCCTCGGCTCGTCTTCCGTGAGCCGGACGGACAGGTTGACACCGGTGCCGGTGTGCACGGCGCCGGTCACGGTCAGCCGGACCGTGTCGCCGGTCGCGAGGGTGCTGCCGATCGAGGTGGGCACGGTTGTGGAGGGGAAGGCGAGATCGGGATCCTCCAGGATCGGTTCCCAGTGGTCGGAGACCGCGACGACCGCCGCCGGTGCGAGACGGTGCAGGGCGCTTCGGATCCGGTCGTGCTCTGGCAGCGACAGGAACGGGAACACGGCCGGTAGCACCTGCTCGCGAGCCAGCTCGCCGGCCAGCACCAGGACCGTGTTCGGCACTGGGGCGAGCTCTTCGAGGTCGGGGAGCTCGTCCACGATCAGCGCCCTGCCGCGGGCCTCGCCCGCCGGGCTGTAGGGGTTCGGCTCCACCTCGATCCGACTTCCTCCCACCTCCAGCCAGCCGGGACCGGGCTCCCACCACCGGGTGACGAACGGAAGCGCCGTGACCGGACGGCCCACGACACCCAGGCTCGCGTGGACGTGATCGGTGGCCCGTCGGTTGGCCGGGGACCCAGGCGGGCGGGCACCGATGTCGCCGACCAACACCTCCAAGTGGTGCCCGACCCGGTCGCGGATGCACGCCAGGGGCATGACCACCGCGAGGTCCGCGACATGCCAACCGGGATGGTCGGCAACGAACGCCAACTGTCCGGCGACGTCCGCTCCCGGCGGCGAGGAGGGCGTGAGCGCGAGCAGCACCAGCCACGCAACCGTCAGGACGGTGACTGCGGACGCGGCAACGGCGCCCGAGCGCAGCAGACCGACGTGCAGGCCGGCCTGAGAGGGCCGTCGCAGGGTGCCCGGCGCGGTCGCGGCCGGGGGGCCGGTCGTCGAGGAGGACGTCGTCGACATGGCTGGCCTCGCGACAAGACGAGCATGCAGCGTCGTGGGCGGACGAACACCAGCATCCGCCACGCCATCCGACGAGGGAAGGGCCCAAGGTCCACGCCGCCCCAGCCCATCGCCGCGACGCGGATCTGATTGGCTGAGCGCCTTGGACGTGGCGCAGGACCCACGGGGGCCGAGCAGCTTGGAGGTCGGGCCTTTGGCCACTTGGCGGTGCGACGGGTTCCCGGAGACTGGAGGTCGACATCGGTGACGGCTTCGCCTGTGCGCGCATCCGGGGTGGAGCGTCGGTTCGGGCAGGGCGTGGTCATGGGTACAGGCGAGGCACGGGTACTGCTCGGTTGTCGAGGTGTTCCGCGGCTTCGTGGCGTGGCGGATGATGCTTCGTGGTCGGGTCGCGGGTGAACGCGCTGCGGGTGCTGCTCTGGGTTGTCGCCGTGTTGGCGTTCGGGCTGGCGACGCAGCTGCCACTGCGGATCACCACCGGATCCTGGCAAGCGCACGTCCCAAAGGTAGGTGCCCAGTCGCTGGCCAGCTACCTCGTGGCCATCGGGTTGGCCACGAGCATCGGCGCGGTCCTGTTGCATCTGTACGGCATCGGGCGGCTGCTCCCGATCGCCGCAGTGCTGGGGCTAGTGGCCGCACTGCTTTCGGCGGACTACGTGCAGCGCGCCACCGCACCGAACGACGCCCTCGATGCGGCGTTCGGGGCAGGATGGCAGGACGAGCTCTCCCCGACCGCCACCGAGTGGATGCTTCAGCGCCGCTGGCAGTGGCAACTCCCAGGGGGCAGCGAGCCCCGATGGGACCGCGATGTGCTCTACGCCACGGTCCCAGACGCCGATCGTGAACTGCTCGCCGACATCTGGCAACCGCCCGAGGGTGTGGAACCCTCCGGGCTCGGGCTGGTGTACGTCCACGGCGGCTACTACGAGCTGCTCGACAAGGACTCCGGCACCCGACCGTTGTTCCGCCACCTCACCCGCCAGGGCCACGTGGTCATGGACATCAGCTACCGGCTCGTCGACGAGACCGACATCGTCGGGATGATCCACGACGTCAAGCTCGCCACGGCCTGGCTTGCCGCTCAGGCCGACCGCTACCGCATCGATCCGGACCGGATCGTGCTCGCCGGTGCGTCGTCCGGCGGCAACCTCGCCCTGCTCGCCGCCTACAGCCACGCCCACCCCGACCTGACCCCCGACGACATCGGCACCGAACCGAAGGCTCACGGCGTCGTCGCCTACTACGGCGTGCACGACTGGCCGGCGTTCGCGCGGCTCGACGACCCCGACGGGCAACAGCTCCGCGAACGGCTACTCGGTGGCGACATTGACGAGGTCGCTGACCGCTACGCCCTCGCCTCGCCCATCACCCATGTCGATGCCGACACCCCGGCGACCCTGCTCATCCAAGGGCTCCACGACGTCCAACACCTCGTCGACGCCAACCGCCGGCTTGCCGTGGAACTCACCCGCGCTGGCGTACCCGTCGCGAACGTCGAACTGGCGCGCACCGACCATGCCTTCGACCTCATACTGCCCCAGATCGCACCCGCGGGCATGGCCGCACTCCACGACCTCGAACGCTTCCTCGCCATCCTTGCCACCCACGACGAGCGAACCGCACACGACTGACCCAGCCCTCAGCCGAGACGAGGCACACCGGCACAGGCACCCCGCGCTCCAAGCCTCCGGACAGATCGGTAGACAACCGCCGTGATCACCCGGTAGGCGTACGACTTCTTCCCAACGCAATCACACGGGGGCCTGCCGATCTCACAGCCGCGCGAGCACCAGCCCGACGCCGAGCGCCACCACCGCCCACGAGCACCAGTGCAGCGCGACCTCGACGGGGCCGAGCAGCCACCGGGCGTCGTGCTCGGCCACCTCGCCGTCCCGCTCGGTGACGCGCACCTCGACCCGGCGCACGCGCCGGCGGACGTGCCGTGCCGGGGTCGACAGCGTCCGCTGCGCGAGCGACCACGCGGTCGCGCCGAGCGCGACCAGCACCGCGGCCGGGCTGATGCGCTGCTGCTGGGCGAATGCGGACGTCAGCGCCGGGAACGCGCCCCACGCCAGCGCGAAGCCCAGGTCGGTGTGGATGCGGCCGCCGAACCATTCGAGGTTGTAGGCGAGCACCAGCAGCGCACCGACCACGATGAACGCCAGCAGCCACGGCCCCGCCATGGTCACCCCGTAGCCGCCGATGCCCACCGCCCCCGCGAGTGCCACGGCCGCCGCGACCCACAACGTGGTGTCGGACAGGCTGGTCGCCAGCGGCCGGCCCGCGAGCTCGTCGAGCGCGTGGGCGGCGATGCCGACCGCCAGGAAGAACGCCAGCAGGGTCCAGCCCAGGGTGGGCAGGTCGACGCGCTCGGCCACCGCCGCGCCGAGCAGGACGTAGCCCAGGTGCCAGGCGGTGTAGGGCGGGTGCAGCAGGGTCCACCAGTCGCCGAGCCGGCCCCGCGGCGCGGCATAGAACGCCGGCGGCAGCGCGGCGCCGTCGCCGCTGGTGGGGTCGTCGTGTCGGTCAGCCACGGCGACGCCCTGACATGACCAGCCCGCCGCCAAGGCTCAGCACGGTCACCTCGACGTCCACGATGCCGGCCCGCTGCCAGGCGTCGACGTGCGCGTCGAGCGGGAACCGGGCGTAGTGGTCGTCGATGTTCGGCCCCAGGAACCCGCCGACCCGCCACC
>SKSM01000142.1 GCA_007122985.1 Nitriliruptoraceae bacterium
CAGCATCGGGCCGACGGCAGGCGCCGTCGGCGGACGCGGACATGCGGGAGCCGACGGGACGCCGCCCAGCGCGTCTCGGTGCACGACGCGGCGTCACGCCGGCCACCGCCCGAAGTGGGGCGCCCCACGCGGCGCCGGGCGACCCGGGAGGACGACGTGACCAGACTGCGGACCACCGTCAACGGCACCACCTACGAACACGACGTCGAGCCGCGCCTGCTCCTCGTCCACTACCTGCGCGAGGTGCTCGGGCTGACCGGCACGAACATCGGCTGCGAGACGTCCAACTGCGGCGCGTGCACCGTGCATCTGGACGGCAGCTCCGCCAAGAGCTGCACCGTCCTGGCCGTGCAGGCCGACGGCAGCGAGGTCCGCACGGTCGAGGGCCTGGCCGACGCGTCCGGCGACGGCGCGTCGAGCGACGGCTGGCACCCGATGCAGCGCTCGTTCCACACCGAGCACGGCCTGCAGTGCGGGTACTGCACCCCGGGCATGATCATGGCCGCGATCGACCTGTTGCAGGACAACCCCGCCCCGACCGAGGAGGAGATCCGCGCCGGACTCGAGGGCAATCTCTGCCGGTGCACGGGGTATGTCAACATCGTCAAGGCCGTCGGCAAGGCCGCCGGTGAGCTGCGCGAGGAGGTGTCGCGATGACCGCGACCGAGGCGTCCGCCACCACCACCGTCGGCCGGGTCCAGCTGCGCAAGGAGGACGCCCGGCTGCTGACCGGCCAGTCGCGCTGGACCGACAACCTCGCCCCACCCGGGTCGTTGCACGTCGCGATCCTTCGAAGCCCCGTGGCGCACGCCCGGCTCGCCCGCGTCGACGTCTCGCCGGCGCTCGCCCAGCCCGGTGTGGTCGCCGCGTTCACCGGCGCCGATCTCGCCGACGCATGGGCCGCGCCCATGCCGTCGGCCTGGCAGGTCAGCGACGACATGATCGTCCCGCCCCACTACCCGGTCGCGATCGACGAGGTCCGCTACGTCGGCGACGCGGTCGCGGTCGTCGTCGCGGAGGACCGTCACGCGGCAGCGGACGCGCTCGAGCACGTGGACGTCGACTACGAGCCCCTGCCGGTCGTCACCGACATGGACGATGCACTGCGCGACGAGACGCTGGTCCACGCCGATGCCGGCACCAACCGCTGCTACCTCTACGGCTACGAGGCCGGGGAGGTCGACCGGGTGTTCGACGACGCCGAGGTGGTGGTCGAACGCCGCTACATCCAGCAGCGCCTGCTGCCGACCGCGATCGAGCCACGGGCCGTCGTCGCCCAGCCGGTCCCCGCCACCGGCGAGGTGACGCTGTACTCGGCGACCCAGGTCCCGCACTTCGTGCGGGTCTTCGCCTGCCTGGTGACCGGCATGCCGGAGCACAACCTGCGCGTGATCGCGCCCGACGTCGGCGGCGGGTTCGGCTCGAAGCTCGACTTCTACGCCGAGGAGCCGCTGCTGCTCGTGCTCGCGAGGCGGCTCGGCCGGCCGCTGCGGTGGGCCGAGACCCGCAGCGAGAACTACCTGGCCACCATCCACGGCCGCGACCTCGTCCAGAACCTCGCCGTCGCGGCCGACCGTGACGGCACCGTCCGGGGGCTGCGCGTCGACCTGACGGCGGACATGGGCGCCTACCTGCAGCTGCTCACGCCCAGCATCCCGCTGCTCGGCCGGTACATGTACCCGGGCATCTACCGGTTCGAGGCGCACGCGTTCCGCTGCACCGGGGTGTTCACCAACAAGACCCCGACCGACGCCTACCGGGGCGCCGGCCGACCCGAGGCCACGTTCGCGATCGAGCGGCTGATGGACGACCTGGCGGCCGAGCTCGGCATGGACCCGCTGGAGCTGCGCCGCCGCAACTGGATCCCCCACGAGCAGTTCCCCTACGAGACGATCGCCGGGCTGACCTACGACTCGGGCAACTACGAGGCCGCCACCGACCGTGCGCTGGAGCTGCTCGGCTACGACGACCTGCGCCGCGAGCAGCAGCAACGGCGCGACGACGACGATCCGGTGCAGCTCGGCATCGGCGTCTCGACCTACACCGAGATGTGCGGGCTCGCGCCGTCGCGCTGGCTCGGCGAGACCGGCTACGCCGCCGGCGGCTGGGAGGCCGCCACCGTCCGCGTCACCCCGCTCGGCAAGGCCGAGGTCGTCACCGGCACCTCACCGCACGGCCAGGGCCACGTCACCACGTTCAGCCAGATCGCGGCCGACGCGCTCGGCGTGCCCTTCGAGGACGTCGAGGTGGTGCACGGCGACACCGGACGCGTGCCCTGGGGCCTCGACACCTACGGGTCGCGCTCACTGGTGGTCGGCGGCATAGCGATCCACGGCGCCTGCCACCGCGTGGTGGACAAGGCCCGCACCGTCGCCGCGCACCTGCTCGAGGCCGCGGAGGACGACCTCGAGTTCGTCGAGGGCTCGTTTCGGGTCCGTGGCTCGCCGGAGGCGAGCATGAGCATCCAGGAGGTGGCCTTCGCCGCCTTCGGCGCGCACAGCCTGCCCGACGGCGTCGAGCCCAACCTCACGGCGGATCACGTCTTCGATCCCGACGAGTTCTCCTTTCCCCACGGAACGCATCTGTGCGCGGCCGAGGTCGACACGCAGACCGGTGCGGTGCACCTCCGCAGCTACGTCGCCGTCGACGACGTCGGCAGGGTCGTCAACCCGCAGATCGTCGAAGGGCAGGTCCACGGCGGGATCGCCCAAGGGGTCGGGCAGGCGCTGTTCGAGGAGGCCGTCTACGACGAGGACGGCAACCTGGTGACCGGCTCGCTGATCGACTACCACATCCCCTCCGCCGCTGATCTGCCGCACTTCACCACCGATCGCACCGAGACACCGGCGCCGGGCAATCCACTCGGCGTCAAGGGGGTCGGCGAGGCGGGGACGATCGCCTCCACCCCGGCGGTCGTCAACGCCGTGGTGGACGCCCTGCGTCACCTCGGCGTGGACGACGTGCCCATGCCGGCATCACCGCAGAACGTGTGGTCGGCGATCCGTACGGCCCAGGGAGGTGGCGCATGATCCCCGCAGCGTTCGACTACGTCCGGGTCGACTCGGTCGAGGAAGCGATCGGCGCGCTCGCCGAGCACGGCGACGAGGCCAAGATCCTGGCCGGCGGCCACAGCCTGCTGCCGCTGATGAAGCTCCGGTTCGCGATGCCCGAGGTGCTGGTCGACGTCGGCCGCGTCGCGGCGCTCAAGGGCGTGTCCGACGCGGGCGACGAGCTGGTGATCGGCGCGATGACCACCCACCACCAGGTGACGCGCGACCCGCTCGTGCGCGACCACTGCGGTGTGCTCGCCGACGTCGCCGCCGTGGTCGGCGACGCGCAGGTGCGTCACCGGGGCACCATCGGCGGTGCGACCGCCCACGGTGACGCGGCCGGGGACCTGCCGGCGACGCTGCTCGCACTGGAAGCGACGATGGTGGCCCATGGGCGGTCGGGCCTGCGCGAGATCGCGGCCGCCGACTTCTTCGTCGGGCACCTCACGACCGCGCTGGGCGACGACGAGGTCCTGACCGAGATCCGCGTTCCGAAGCTCGACGCCGACTGGGCCTGGCACTACGAGAAGTTCAGCCGGGTCGCGCAGGCGTGGGCGATCGTGGGCTCGCTGGCGCTGGTCCGGCGCTCGAACGGCACGATCGAGCAGGCCCGGGTGGGGCTGACCCACATGGACGCCGTGCCGGTACGCGCGAGCGCGACGGAGGCGGCCCTGGCCGGCGCCTCGGCCGAGGCGATCACCGCTGCGGCCGAGCAGGCCGCCGAGGCGACCAGCCCACCGGAGGATCTCAGCGCCACCCCGGAGTTCCGGGCGCACCTGGCCCGGGTGCTGACCCGCCGAGCACTGGAGGCCGCCGCCGGCTGACCCGGCGGCCTCACGCGCATCGGCCGTGACGCTCGGCGTGCGGCATCCCCGACGTCGCCGGGCAAGCCGTCGGCGCACCTACACAACGCGTATCAATGCCCCTACAGACGTTGTATCGAATTGTCTATGAATGCTGTACTGTGCGGTCTCCACCATCCGCTCCACCATCCGCACCGGCGCAGTGGTGCCACGTCATCGTGGGGTGGGCGTGGGTGGTGCGGCCGCCATCACGGCCGATACGGCGAGCAGGAGCCGCGTTCGTGGAGTACGTCGAGCGGATCGTCGACGCCGAACTCGCGGCGCGGCTCCGCGCGGCCGGCGCGGTCGTGATCGAAGGTCCGAAGACCTGCGGGAAGACCGAGACCGCCACCCGGGCCACCGCCTCGCAGGTGCTGCTCGATGTCGATGACAACGCCCGACGGGCGCTGGCGGTCGATCCGTCGCTGGTGCTCGACGGTGCTCGGCCACGACTGCTCGACGAATGGCAGGTCGAGCCGTCGCTGTGGAATCATGTGCGCCGTGCCGTCGACGCCGCGCAGGCGCCAGGGCAGTTCGTACTGACGGGCTCAGCGGTCCCCGCCGATGATGTTGACCGGCACACCGGTGCCGGTCGGTTCTCGTTCCTGCGGATGCGGCCACTGAGCCTGTACGAGGCGGGCCATGCGACCGGGATGGTGTCGCTTTCGGCGCTGCTCGAGGGTGATCCGCCTCGGACGAGCGACCCGGGGTTGAGCGTGCGGCAACTCGCGGCGCTGATCACCATCGGTGGGTGGCCGTCCGTCCAGGGGCACGCGGTGGACGACGCGGCACGTGCGGCTCGTGACTACCTCGAGCAGGTCCGACGTGTGGACGTCAGTCGTGTGGGTGAGCGCAGGCGTGACCCGGCCCGCGTCGGCGCGCTGCTCAGCTCGTTGGGTCGCAACGTCGCCACCGAGGTCCGCAACGCAGTGTTGGCCGCGGACGCCGGCGGGGCGGACGGACCGCTCAACGAGCGCACGGTCGCCGACTACCTGCACGCGCTCGAGCGCCTGATGGTCCTCGAGGCCCAACCGGCGTGGGCGCCACATCTTCGGGCGAAGGCGCAGCTGCGCAAGTCGCCCAAGCAGCACTTCGCCTGCCCGTCGCTGGCGGTGGCCGCACTCGCCGCCTCGCCCGAGCGTCTGCTGGGTGACCTCAACCTGCTCGGGTTGCTGTTCGAGTCGCTGGTGGTACGAGACCTGCGGGTGCTCTCCCAGCCGCTGGACGGGCGGGTGATGCACTACCGCGACAACTACGGGGTCGAGGTTGACGCAGTGGTGCAGCTCACCGACGGCCGCTGGGGCGCGTTCGAGATCAAGCTCGGTGTCGGGGAGGTGGATGCCGGCGCTGCCTCGCTGCTGCGATTCCGCGATCAGCTCGACCTGTCGCGCTGTGGCGAGCCCGCCGTGCTCGGCGTGATCTGTGCCACCGGCTTCGGCTACCGGCGTGATGACGGCGTGGCGGTGCTGCCGATCGGTGCGCTCGGGCCGTGAGCGCCCGACACTGGATCGCCCCGATGGTGAGCGTGAGTGGTCTCGATGGAGCCGTGCGGCTGCCGTGGTCGTGTCAGGCGGCGCCGGCGCCGTCGAGCAGCAGGTCGAGCACGGTCACCGCGCCCGCCTTGTCCAGCGGGTCGTTGCCGTTGCCGCACTTGGGGCTCTGCACGCACGAGGGGCAGCCGTCCGGGCAGCGGCAGCGCACCACGGTGCGGCGGGTGACGTCGAGATGCTCGGCCAGCCGGCGGTAGGAACGCTCGGCGAGCCCGGCGCCGCCGGGGATGCCGTCGTAGACGAACACCGTCGGACGGTCGGTGTCGGGATGGAGGGCGGTCGACAGCCCGCCGAGGTCCCAGCGGTCGCACAGCGCCAGCAGCGGGAGCATCGCGATCGCCGCGTGCTCCGCCGCGTGCAGTGACCCGGGCACCCGCGACGGGGGCAGACCGGCGTCGTCGAGCAGCCCGTCGGGGATCGCGTACCAGACGGCGACGGTGGACAGCTCCTGCGCGGGCAGGTCGAGCTCGACCCGGTCGAGGACCTCGCCGCTGCCGACGCGCACCACCTCGTAGCCGGTGACCTGCGAGGTGACCTCGACACGGCCGTAGGCGAGGTCGATCTCGCCCCACCGGCACTGCTCGAGCGCGTGGTCGATGCCGACGTCGGTGTCGGTCCGTGGCCGGGTGGTGACGTCCAGCCGGTCGCTGGACCTGGCCAGCGCGACCCGCGCGTCCAGGTCGAGCCGCTCGATTCGAAGCTGGCGGCTCTGGTGGAGGTAGACCGCGCCGTCGTGCACCTGGCGGTGGGCGCGGGCCTCGTCGACGTCGCCGATCACCGCGCCGGTCTGCGCGTCGACGATCCGTATGCGCTCGCCGCCGGCCGAGCGCAGG
>SKSM01000145.1 GCA_007122985.1 Nitriliruptoraceae bacterium
GGTCGCTGGTCAGCGCCCGGCGGGCGACCACGCGGCTCGCCGAGGTGCTGGACGCGCCCCCGCCGGCACCGGAGCCGGCGACGCCGGCTCCGGTGCCGGCTCCCGCAGACCTCGCGTTCGACCGGGCGACCGCCTGCTATCCGGGGCAGGACGCACCCGCCGTCGAGCAGGTGTCGCTGGAGCTCTCGCCCGGCCGTCGGGTCGCGGTGGTCGGCCGCTCGGGTGCCGGCAAGTCGACTGTGGCGGCACTGGCGGTGCGCTTCCTCGACCCGGTGTGCGGAACGGTGCGGCTCGGCGGGGTCGAGGCCTCCGCGCTGCGCGGTGACGACGTCCGCGGGCTCGTGGCGCTCGCCCCGCAGCAGGCCCATCTGTTCGACGGGACGATCGCCGACAACCTGCGCCTGGCCCGGCCCGGGGCGACCGACGGACAGCTGCACGCGGTGCTCGCCGAGGCACAGCTCGACCGCTGGGTGGCGAGCCTGCCGGACGGGCTGGACACGCCGGTCGGCCACGGCGGCACGGCGGTCTCGGGCGGCCAGCGCCACCGGCTGGTGCTGGCGCGGACCCTGCTGGTCGGCGCGCCGCTGCTGGTCTTGGACGAGCCGACCGCCGACCTCGACGCGGTCACCGGCCGCCGGTTCCTGCGCGACGCGCTGGCCGCGGGCGATCCTCACGGCGACCGCGGTGTCCTGCTGCTCACCCACGACCTGCGCGTGTTGCCCGTGGTCGACGAGGTGGTGGTCGTCGACGCCGGCCGCGTGGTGGCCCGCGGCAGCCACCGGTCCCTGCTCGCCACGGATCCGGCCTACGCCGCCCGGTGGCGTCTGGAGCGCGCGGTTGCGTCACCTGCGGCAGCTGCCGAGCGTCAGGTGGACTGAGACGCACGCAGAAGCAACCAGATCGGCGTCGATCCGCCGCTGGGCTGCGGCGAACGCAGCGAGGCTGCCCGGTGTTCCGCACTGTGTGTGCAGCGCACGCGCGGAGGATGGTGGCCGTACGGACAGGGTCGGACAGCTAGGATTGGGGATGAGAAGGAATCCGTAGCCACCGCCGACGCGGCTGCGGCAGCCCACCGGCTGCCCGCGAACGACGGGACGCGGGGGCCGGGGACGTCTGGGAGACGCCCGATGCGCACCCTCCGAGCCGACACGGACGACAGGGCGAGCCTGCGCTCGCCGGGTCGCCGGCGTCGCCGGGGGCTGATCGCGGGCGTGGTCGTGCTCGTGCTCGCCCTGGCGATGCCGATCCCGTGGCTGCACGTCATCTCCGACGACCCGCCGGGCACCGCATGGCGGCTGGACGGCCGCCTGGAGGTCAACGACACCTCGATCGACCCGCCGGGCCGCTGGACGTGGCTGGCCGTGGGTCGCCCGCAGCTGGTCGGGGAGTGGCTGTGGGACCAGGCCGTCGGCACCGACGACCCGCCGGCCAACCTGCGCGACGGGCCGATCACCCGCAGCCCGGCCCTGAGCGAGCCGTCGGCTGCGGCGGTCGGGCTGCGTCAGGCCGGTCGCGACGTGCCGCTGGGCCTGCTGGTCGAGGCCCGAGACCCGCTGGTCGAGGGGTTGCCGCAGTCGGCGATCATCGCCGCGATCGACGGGGTCCAGCTCACTGACCGGCAGGCCTGGGAGCAGGCGCGCAGCGGCTGGGAGGCCGAGGCGGGACTGCCGACCAGCGCGCACGACGCGAACCACCAGATGACCTTCAGCCTGCGTGACGGCCGGACCTTCGTCACCGACGGCGGCGGACTGCCCTACGGGCAGGTCACGACCCTCGATCTCGCGCCGGAGGGGCTGAGCGCCGGGATCACCTTCGGGATCACCCGGTGGCTGCCGGTCGACTGGTTCCGTGAGCTCTCGCTCGGCAGCTCCCACGGCTCGATGGTCGCGTTGACGACCTACGCGCACGCCTCGGGCAAGGACCTCGCCCAGGGTCGGCACATCGCGGGCACCGGCGGGATCCTCGGCGACGGGACCATCACCCGTATCGGCGGGCTCGAGGCCAAGGCGCGTGCGGCACACCGGGCGGGCGCGCAGGTGATGCTGATCCCCGCCTCGCAGCGGTACCGCCTGGAGGACGAGCACCTACCCGGGATGTCGCTGGTGCCGGTCGAGACGCTCGAGGACGCCATCCGGTGGCTCGAGCAGCCGGTGACCTGAGGTCGGGCGTGCGCGCCGCCGGTCACCTGACCGCACGCCGTCCTGGGATCGACTCCCGTGACGGCGTAGCGTAGGGCCATGGCCGAGCCGAACCGCACCGCCGCGTTGCCTGCCGATCTGCATGCGCTCGCCCTGGCCCAGGTCGCCAACGCGGTGTTCATCACCGACGTGCACGGACGCATCATCTGGGTCAACGAGGCGTTCACCCGGATGTCCGGCTACGCGCTCGACGACGCCGTGGGTCGCACGCCGCGGCTGCTCAAGTCCGGCGTCCAGAGCGAGGACCTCTACACCCATCTGTGGCAGACGATCCGCGCAGGTCGCCCGTGGCACGGCGAGCTGGTCAACCGTCACCGCGACGGCGGGCTCTACACCGTGCGTCAGACGATCACCCCGCTGCTCGACGGCGACGGTGCGCCGACCCACTTCATCGCGGTCCACGAGGACGTCACGCCGCTGCGGACCAGCCAGGCCCGCATGCGGGCGCTGTTCGACCAGATCCCGGACGCGGTGCTGCTGCTCGACGACGACGGCACGATCCTCGAGGCCAACCCGGCGGCGAGCCGGATGACCGGCTACCACGACGATGACCTCACTGGACGCGACCTGGAGCTGGTCCTGCCGGTGGCGCAGCACGACTGGTTCGACCGGGTCTACGCCGCGCTGCTCAACGAGGGCCGGCTCAGCGGCAGCGCCACGGTCGTGCGGGCCGACGGCGGGCGCGTCGAGGTGGAGTACGACGCGATCGCCGGCATCGTCCCCGGCGAGCACCTGCTGGTGGCGCGCGACGTCACCGACCGTCGGTGGCTCGAGCACGAGCTGCGCTCGCAGTCGACGCTGCTCGAGCGCCGGGCGCAGCAGCAGACCGCCATCGCCGAGGTCGGTCGCTTCGCGCTGGACACCGATGACCACACGGCCGTCGCGGTGCGGGCGTGCCGCTACATCTCCCATCTGCTGGGTCCGGGTGTGGACGCCTACGTCACCGGGGAGTCGCCGGAGAGCCCGCAGGCAACCGGCGCGCAGCACGACGACGGGGACGTCCGGCGCTTCGACATCGGGCCAGCCGGCACGCTGCTCGTCCACCTCCCGGAGGGCGGCGATCTCCACGACAGCGACGAGGAGTTCCTGCAATCGATGGCCAACGTGCTGCACTCGGCGGTCCGACGCGACCAGACCCGGGCACAGCTCGAGCACCTGGCCAACCACGACCTGGTCACCCAGCTTCCCAACCGCACGGCATTCGTCGCGCTGCTGGAGGACGCCCGGAACCGCCAGTGGGAGGCCGCCTCGGCCTTCGCGGTGGTCGGGCTCGACCTCGACGGCTTCAAGTCGGTTAACGACGGGCTCGGCCACGACGTCGGCGACCAGGTGCTGCGTGGGGTCGCCGACCGGCTGCGCGGCGAGGTGGACGCCGACCACGTCGTGGCGCGCCTCGGCAGCGACGAGTTCGCCGTGCTCTGCCCGGACGTGGTCGACACCGACCAGGCCGCGGCCGCCGCCGAACGGATGCGCGCCGCGCTCACCACCCCGATCGAGACGTCACGGGGGTCGGTGACCCTCAGCGCGAGCGTCGGATGGGTGCTGGCGGACGGCACGGTCGACGGGCACGGGCTGCTGCGCGATGTTGCCACCGCGATCCGCGCGGCGAAGGACATCGGCCGCAACCAGGTGGTGGCCTTCTCCACCGACATGCGCGAGCGGGCGATGTCGCGGTTCGACGTGGCCAGCATGGTGCGCGAGGCACTCGACAACGACCGGGTGGTGGTCCACTACCAACCCACCATCGACCTGGCGACGGGCCGCACCGTCGGCGTGGAGGCCCTGGTCCGGCTGCGCCTGCCCTCCGGTGAGCTCGCGTCGCCGGCGCGGTTCCTCGAGGTCGCCGAGGACACCGGGCTGATCCTGCCGCTGGGCGAGCGGGTGCTCGAGATCGCCTGCGCCGACACGCTGGCGTGGGCGGCCGCGACGCCCGGGTTCATGCTCGCAGTGAATCTCTCGCCGGAGCAGCTGACCGGCGGGAGCCTCAGTCGCCACGTGGCGGGCCTGCTTGGGCACCACGGGCTCGACCCGGGGCTGCTGTGGCTCGAGCTGACCGAGTCCGAGCTGCTGGAAGTCGGGTCGGCGACCGCGGAGATGGCCCGGCTGCGCGAGCTCGGTGTGCGCTTCGCCATCGACGACTTCGGCACCGGCTACAGCTCGCTCAAGCAGCTGCGTGCGACCAACGTCGACATGCTCAAGGTGGACCGGTCGTTCGTCGGCGGTATGACCGACAACCGCCTGGATCGGGCGCTGGTGGTCGCGGCGGTCGACCTGGCCCGCACCTTCGAGCTCGGGATCACCGCCGAGGGCGTGGAGACCGACGCGCAGCGTGAGGCGTTGCAGGCGCTCGGCTGCGGGCTCGCCCAGGGCTTTCTGTGGAGCCGGCCGGTCCCGGCCGACCAGATCACCGCGCGGCTGGCGGCCGAACGCTGACCCGCCGCGTCGACGCCGTGGGGCCGAGGTCCGCACGGCCAGCCCGCCGGTCCCGAGCCGGTCAGCCGCTGTGGTCGCCCGCGGCCTCCAGCCAGCGCAGCAGCGTGCGCACCGGCACGCCGGTGCCGTGCCGCGGCAGGTGGTAGCGGTCCTCGTCCTGCCAGAACGGCCCGGCGATGTCCAGGTGTGCCCACGGCGTGCCGTCGACGAACTCGCGCAGGAACAGCGCCGCCATCGTCGCACCCGCCTCGTCGCCGCGGCCGAGGTTGTCGAGGTCGGCGACGTCGGACTCGAGGTTGTCGCGCAGGTCCTCCCACAGCGGCAGGTGCCAGATGGACTCGCCGGCCGCGTCGCCGGCGGTCAGCAGCTGACGCAGCAGGTCGTCGTCGTTGGCGAACACCGCGCTCGCGCGCTTGCCGATGGCGCGGAACGCCGCACCGGTCAGCGTGGCGACGTCGACGATGGCATCCACCTCGTCGTCCTCGGCCGACAGCGCCAGCGCGTCGGCCATGACCAGCCGGCCCTCCGCGTCGGTGTTCATCACCTCCACGGTGGTGCCGCCACGGATGCGGATGACGTCGGAGGGTCGCTGCGCGTCGGCACCCGGCATGTTCTCCGCCAGGCACAGCTCGCCACGCACCTCGACGGGCACGTGGAGCTCGGCCAGCGCGGTGAACGCCCCGAGCACCGCCGCCGCGCCGCCGAGGTCGCCCTTCATGTTGTCCATGATCGACGACGGGCGCTTGAGCGAGATCCCGCCGGTGTCGAAGGTGATGCCCTTGCCGACCAGCGAGACGGTCGCGACCGGGTCGGCGGGGGCGTAGCGCAGCCGGACCAGCCGCGGTGGCCGCGCCGACCCGCGCCCCACCGCCAGGTGCCCGCCGCAGCCTTCGTCTGCGAGCCGCTGCTCGTCCCAGACCTCCACCTCGACGTCGTCGCCCAGCAGCTCGACCGCGAGGTCGGCGAACTCCACGGGCCCGAGGCGGTTGGGTGGGGCGGTGACGATGTCGCGGGCGACGCACTGCGCGCGGGCGTGGATGCCGGCACGTGCCACCGCGGCACCGGCGCGGTCGGCCAGCGACGAGGCAACCACCAGCGTCACGTCGGTCAGCGTGCGCGGCTGCGGGTCGCTGCGGGTGTCGTCGTAGCGGTAGGCGCCGAGCATGGCGCCCTCGGCCACCGCCCGGGTCGCGTCGGTCGAGCCCTCGACGAGCGTCAGGGTGGTCGCGGCGGTCTGCGCGGTGGCCAGCACGCTGCGCACGGCCGAGCCGGCGGCGCGCCGTAGCGTCTCGTCGCTGAGCGCATCCAGGCGGCCGAGCCCGACCAGGGTCACTCGCCCCCACGGCTGCCCGGGAGCGGCCAGGTGCAGGATCTCGCCGAGCTTGCCGCGGAAGTCGTGCTGGCGCGGCACGTCGTCGAGCCCGAGCGCCCGCAGCGCGACGTCGGTGCCCGGCCCCTCGATCGCGCCGCGGAACACCGGCACGATCAGGGCATCGACGTCGAGGTCGCCGACGGCGTCGGTGGTCACGTGCACGGCGGGCAGCTCGGCCACGGGGTGCTCCGGGTTCGGGTGCGGACGGGACCCGCGATCCTAA
>SKSM01000309.1 GCA_007122985.1 Nitriliruptoraceae bacterium
ACCTCGACGTCCAGGGCGCCGGCGGCGCGGGCGCTGCGGCGCAGCCCCTCGCTGACCGCCTCGCCCCAGCGTTCGAGCCAGATGGTCAGATCCCGGCGGCGCAGGCTCCTGGCCAGCTCCTCGTGGTAGCCGAGCGGGTCCTGTGCCAGTGCCGGTTCCGGGGCGGCGAGGTGGTCGGGGTCCAGCCCGCGGGCCCGCAGAACCAGGCGGGCGGCCGCGCGGGCCAGCCGGCCGTTGGCCGCGTCGTAAGGGTGGATGCGCAGCAGCTCGTGGTGGAGGACGCCGGCGACGATCAGCCCGTGTTCGCGGGTCGCGGCGCTGTCGAGCCAGGCGGCGGTCAACGCCAGCTCGCGGGGGACCGCCGCCGGATCCGGGGTGAAGTAGAGGATGCGGCCGGTGCTGCCGTCGTGGACGGCCTGCTCGATGGACCGGGGGGCGCCGGCGCGGGCGTCGGTGACCAGCCCGCGTGTCAGGCGCCGGTGGAGCTCGGCGAGCGTCGGTTGGGGGTCGCTGAGCAACGGCTCGGCCAGGTCGTCCGACGCGTCGGCCGCCCGGACGCCCAGCACCTCCAGCGCGCGGACCTGCCGGTCCGAGGGGTCCTCGAGCACCCGGAAGACGTCCAGCCAGGTGCTGCGCCGGTCGGTCGGATCGGGCGCGACGGGCGCGGCGGCCTCCAGGGCAGCGGCGGCCTCCTGCGCGTCCGGCAGCTCGGTCACGGTTGCGCCGTCGAGCGCCAGGGTGGCGCGCACCACGTCGTCCGCACCGCCCGCGGCGACGCTGCGACGGGTCGCGGCGTCCACCCCCGCCAGCACCGCGGCCAGCCGCTCCACCTCGGCGACCAGGTCGACGAGGTGGGTGCTGCGACTGAACGCCGGCGGGCGGTCGCCCGTCACCGCCACGGCAGCCGTGAACCGGCCCGCAGGGCCAGCGAGGTGATGCGCCCGTGACGCCGTCCGAGGAAGTAGGTGGTGGTGGCCAGCGCCGCCGCACCACTGACGGCCGTGGTGGTCTTGACCGCCTGCTTGACCCGGCGGGCGAACTCGACCGTCGGCCAGCCGCGCTGGTGGGCGACCGTCTCCAGCGGCCGGTCGGGGTTGACCGCCACCGGGTGGCCGACCAGCTCCATCATCGGCAGGTCGGACGCGGAGTCGCTGTAGGCGAACGACAGCCGCAGGTCGTAGCCGCGCTCCGCGGCCAGCTTCTCGATCGCCTCGACCTTGCCCTCGCCGTAGACGAACGGGCCGTCCAGTCGGCCGGTGTAGCGCCCGTCGACCACCTCCGAGGTGGTGGCTACGGCGCCCTCCATGCCGAGCGCGGTGGCCAGCGGCTCGACCATCTCGACCGGGGAGGCCGAGACGATCCAGCAGTCACGGCCGGCTTCGTGGTGCATGTCGATCAGGCTGCGTGACTCGGGGCGGACGCGCTCGAGGATGCGGGGGACGATCTCCTCGTTGAGCCCGATCAGGTCCTCCTGGGGGTGGCCCTCGACCGCGCTCAGGATGCGGTCGCGTACCGCCTCGGAGCTCTCGTCGGTGGCGCCGAACAGCTTGAACGACAGCGCGCGCAGCCCGTCGGCGAGCAGGTCGCGCGTCGGGATCATCTTGTTGCGCCAGGCGGCGACACCGAAGTAGAACGTCGACGACCCGGCGATCAGCGTCCGGTCGAGGTCGAAGAAGGCGGCGGCGGGCGCGTCGGCCATGGGGTGCCTCGCAGGTCCGTGGGCGGTCGTGGCGAGGCTATCGGCGGCGGTCGTGCGGCGGACCGGTGGGCGTCGTCGCGGGTGCGGGCCGGGCCACGGGCACGCGGACGCGGCGATCCCCAGCGTCGGCCTCCGTGGCGCCCCCTTCCCCGTAGGGCGTCACGTCGGTCCGTCGCTGGGGATCTCGAACTCACCGTAGGCCGGGGGTCGTGGGGTGTCGAGCGGGTCGTCCACAACCCCTGTTGACGGGGCGGCCACCTGGTGTGGACGGGCTGTGGACGGCGCTGGGATCCGCGGTGTGGCTACGGCATGCTGCGTGGCATCGCCGCAGGTCGGACGGGGCACGTCCTCCACAGCGGGTCCACATGCTGTGGAGGACGACGATCCCAGGCATCCGCCCGTCCACGTGCGAGGCTCGCACGACCAACTCCGCGGGCACGCATCGCGGCCGGAGCGTGTGCTAGCCGCAACCCGATGCCACACCCGCCGTCACCGGTCCCGACGTACCGCAGGAGGCATCCGTGTCAACACCTGGCCCACACCGTCCCGCCGGCCCGGAGCTGCGCGCGGCCGCGCCCGGCCGTCCGCCGCTGGAGCTGCACCGCAGCCCGCGGCGCGTGCGCACCAGCGAGGCGTCGTTTCGCGACGGACGGCTGGTCGTGCGCCTGCCCGCCGGGATGACGGCACAGCAGGAGGAGCAGATCATCGACCGGCTGGTCGGCAAGGTGACGCGCCGACGCGAGCGTGCCGCCCGCGGTGGGGACGCGGCGCTGGCGGCGCGCGCCAACCGGCTGGCCGACCGCTACCTCGATGGTGTGCGGCCGACCTCGGTGACCTGGTCGGCGCGCATGACCCGGCTCAACGGTTCCTGCTCGGTGCGCGAGGGGCGGATCCGCATCAGCGACCGGCTCGCGGGCATGCCCGGCTACGTGCTCGACTACGTGCTGGTGCACGAACTGGCGCACCTGCTCATCGCCGACCACTCGCCGGCGTTCCACCGGCTGGTGGACCGGTTCCCCGACACGCCGCGGGCCCGGGGGTTCCTCGAGGGCTACACCGCAGGAGCGGCCGCCGCGGTCACGCCCGAGGGCCGCGACGGTTACGACGTGCCTGACCTGCCCGACCTGTCCGAGGTGTCCGACCTGTCCGACCTCACGTCGGTACCGGAGACGGGCTGACGCGGCAGCGCGGAGCCGGTCAGCCGGCGCCGCCGCGGCCGTCGGGGTCGGTGCCGGTGTCGTCATCGGAGTCGCCGCCGTCATGGTCGGAGTCGTGCTCCGCCAACCGTTCGTCGGCGCTGGCCTCCCGCGGCGCCTCACCGAGCCCGTCGAGCAGGGCACGCAGGTCGTCGGGTACCTCGGTGTCCTCGGCGACCCGGGCGAGCCACCGGCCCGGATCGGCCAGCTCCTCGCCGTCGGGCAGGTTCTCGGGGTGGGCCAGGGCCTGGTGCAGCCCCTCGGCGCCCAACGCCTCCTCGACCGCGGCGATGAACGCCTCGCCGACCGACTCGTCGTCGGGCTTGAGGTCCAGGCCGAGCAGTGCCTCGAGCAGCTCCTCGCCGTCGCCCTTGACCGCCCGGCGCCGACGCAGCACCTCCTCGATCCGCCCCAGCGACGGCAGCCGCCCCTGCACCGCGCGGGCGACCTCGTGCCGTGCCCAGGCGCCGATCAGGCAGACCACGCCCTGCAGGCGGTCGAGCACGCGGCGCTGCTCATCGGTCGGGGTCAACCGAAAGCTCGCGGCCTGCTCCATCGCCCGTTGCAGCGACTCGGGATCATCCGGGTCGACCCCGGTCATCATCTCGTCGGCCAGCTCCTGCAGGCGGCTGGCGTCGACCTGGGTTCCGGACGCGAAGCGCGCCACCAGCGAGGCGACGTGGGCCTCGAGCCACGGCACCGCGTGGTAGAGCCGCCGGTGGGCGGCCTCGATCAGCGCCAGCACGATCGCGACCTCGGTGGGATCGAGGTCGTAGCCCTCGAACTCCTCGGCCACGTTGACCGCGAGGTGGTGCGCCTGCTCGCGGGGGGCGGTCGGCACCCCCAGCTCGTACTGTCCGAACAGCTGACGGGCGAGCTTGCCGACGACCTGCCCCGCCTGCAGTCCCGCCAGCGCGGCGCCTGCCGGCCGGATCAGCTCCCCGGGGTCCCGCGAGAGCATCTCGCGCAGCGCCTCCTCGAAACCCGGCGGCAGGCCCTGCTCGCCGAACATCCCGCCGAGCGCCTCCATGCCGCCCGCCTCGTCCAATCCCTCGAGCTGCTCGCGGGCGAGCGAGGCCATCGCGTCGGTCGAGGCCCGCGCCACCGGCTCGACCAGTGGTGCCAGCGCCGTGACCGCCGCGTTGACCCAGCCCTGCCGTGAGCTGACGACCAGCCTCCCTGCGTCCGGGGCGGCCGGCAGGGGGGTGGTGTCGAGCCAGTGCTCGGCGAGGTCGAAGGCGTCGCGGGCGTGGCGCCGCTCCTCCTCGGTCGGCTCGCGGTCACCGTCGGCGGCCACCTGGAGCGCGACCCGCGTCGCCAGCTGCCAGTCGACCGGCCCGGTCGGGGCCGCCCCCGTCGGTCCCGATGCGGGGCCGAATCCGGGAACGAACCCACCGCCGGCACCGCCGAACAGCTGCGAGAGCTGCTCCTGGGCCTGCCGGAGCGCGTCGGGGCCACCGAGCTGCTCGAGCATCGCCCGCAGCTCGGGTGGAAGGTGGGCGAACGGGTCGTCCTCGTCGCCGTTGCCGCCGTTGCCGCCGGGGCGGTCGGGCACGTCGCTCACATCGCAGCCTGTCGTCGGCGCTGTGCTGGCTACGGTACGGGGCGAACCGCATCAGCGGACGGTTGCTGAGCAGGGGGAACGCAGGGTGACAACCATCGCGATCACCGGCGTCGGAGGCCTGATCGGTCGGCTGGTGCTGGAGGAGCTCGACGCTCGGCCGGACGTGCGGCGCGTCGTCGGCATCGATCGTCAGCCACCCGCGGGCCTGGACGCCGCGAAGCTCGGCTACCGCGAGCTGGACGTGCGT
Organism: Nitriliruptoraceae bacterium; assembly: GCA_007122985.1. GTDB lineage: Bacteria > Actinomycetota > Nitriliruptoria > Nitriliruptorales > Nitriliruptoraceae > SKTG01. The sequence continues at coordinate 4,707 of SKSM01000309.1, forward strand.
GATCCCGGACTGGTCGACGCGCTGGACGGGGTGGACGTGCTGGTCCACCTCGCATTCCAGCTCGATCCGATCCACGACGAGGCCGCGATGCGGTCGATCAACGTCGACGGGACCCGGGCGGTGATCGCCGCCGCCGAGCAGGCCGGGGTCGCCCACGTCGTCTACCCCTCGTCGGTCATGGCCTACGGCGCGCGTGCCGACAACGATGTGCCCCTGACCGAGGCCAGCCCGCTGCGTGGGATCCCCGGCTTCAACTACGCCGAGCACAAGCGTGAGGTCGAAGAGCACCTCGCGCCCCGCCTCGCCGACGGGCCGGGCGGTGACGGTCCGACGCTGACGGTCCTGCGGCTCGGCATCCTGCTCGGCCCCGGTGTCGAGAACTTCGTCACCCGCATCCTCGAGTCGCCGCGGGTCCCGGCCATCAAGGGGCACCGTCCGCCGCTGCAGTTCCTCCACCGTGACGACGCCGTCACCGCGATCGTGCACGCGGTCGACCACCGGCTGCACGGGGCGTACAACGTCGCCGCCGAAGGATGGCTGTCCTACGACGAGGCGGCCGCGATCCTCGGTCGCGGGGTGACCGAGCTGCCCGAGGAGGTGGCCTACTCGACGCTGGCGCGGCTGTGGTCGCTCGGTCTCGGCGAGCAGCCGCCGGGCATCGTGTCGCTGTTCGTGCACCCGTGGGTGATGAGCTCGGCGAAGTTCGTCGCGACCGGGTGGCGGCCACGCCACACCAACCGGGACGCGGTCGCCTCGACGGCGGCAGAGCACGCCGCATACGTCAGCCTGCTCGGTGTGCGCACACGGTGGGCCACCGTGCGTCGGGCAGCCGTCGGCGCTGCGGCCGTGGCCGGATTGCTCGCCTGGCGGCTCGTTGCGGCCGTTCGGCGGCGGCGTGCCGCGCGTGCGGGTGTCGACAGCGAGGTGGCGGCCGACGGACACCTGCCGCGGTGACCGCACGTTCGACTCAAGTCGGGCGGGGCGAGGGCCGATACCGGCCGCAAGCGGCGTTTGAGGACGACGCGAGGCCCGGTGTCCGCCGTGCTCGCGGCACCGGCCACACGAACGGAGTCGTGATGGGACACGCGGTGCACTACCGGGAGGCGGCGGGAGCGGCACAGATCGTCGACGTGCCCTCGCTGGACGCGGCGTTGGAGTTGGTCGAACGCCTCCGCAACGACGACGACACGAGCGACGTGCGGGTCTTCCGGGAGGTGCCGATCGAGGTACGCACCTACTACCGCGTCGTCGCGCTCGAAGAGGACGTTGCCCGGGCTGCCGGGGGACCGGACGCCGCTGACGGCGTGGAGCCAGCCGTCGGTGCGCCTGCACCAGCCGCCACCGCCGTCGATCCGGGGGCGCCGGACGAGGCCGGTGCACCTGAGCCGGCGAGCGAAGCGGCCGCTGCTTTCAGCGAACCCACCGCAGCCGAGCACACCGCGGGCGACGCTCAGGCAAGCGCGGAGGCGCGCAGGGCCGCCGACGCCTGGACCTCGGCGGCAC
>SKSM01000265.1 GCA_007122985.1 Nitriliruptoraceae bacterium
CGGTGTACATCAGCAGCTCCGTGGAAGCCCACTGACCCACTCAAACTTCGGACGCGCGCCGCTCGTCCGTCGACCGACCTGCGTCACCGACGCACCCCCACAGGAGGACCTGTCACGATGGAACCCATCGACCTGACCCCCCTCGCGCAGGCGCTCGTGTACTCGATCGCCTCGCTCGGTCCCGGTATCGGGATCGGGATGCTGGTGTCCAAGACCGTCGAATCGATGGCACGTCAGCCTGAGACCGCCGGCATGCTGCGGACCACGATGTTCCTCGGCATCGCCTTCATCGAGGCGCTGGCCCTGTTCGGCTTCGTCCTGGCGTTCATCATCTGACGACCGGGACCGGCACGTGCCACCCGAGGGAGTGACCCATGATGACCCAGATCCTCGCCGTCGAGGCTGACGGCAGCGCGTACGGCGTGATCCTGCCGGCACCTGGTGAGCTGCTCTACGGCGTCATCGCGTTCACCATCCTCTTCATCGTCCTGGCGAAGCTCGCCTTCCCGGCGCTCGGGCGCGTGCTCGACGACCGGGCGGCCGCGATCCAGGGCAAGATGGAGGAGGCGGACGCGAAGCTCACCGATGCGGAGGAGGCCAAGCGCCGCTACGAGGAGTCGATCGCCGACGCCAAGGGCGAAGCCGGCCGGATCATCGAGGAGGCCAAGGAGCAGGCCGATGCCCTGCGCGCCGAGGCGCGTGAACGGGCCGAGGCCGAGGCCGCCCAGATCATCGAGCGGGCGCAGGCCGACGTGGCCGCCGAACGCGACCGTGCGATCCAGGAGCTGCGCAGCCAGGTCGGTTCGATCTCGGTCGAGCTGGCGTCGCGGATCGTCGAGCGCGAGCTCGACCAGTCCACGCACGCGGCGCTCGTCGACGACTACATCGAGCGGCTCTCCAGCCAGAACTGACGAGGCCCGACCATGTCCACCGAGCGAACCTCCCACTACGCGGCTGCGGTCGTGGCGATCGCGACGGCCGAGGATGCGCTGGACGCCGTCGAGGACGAGCTGTTGACGGTTGCCCGTGCGATCGACGCGACCGACGAGCTGCGCCAGCGGCTGACCGATCAGCACTTGCCGGTCGGGCGTCGCCTGAGCTTCGTCGAGTCGGAGGTCCTCGCTGCCGCACACCCGGCGACGCGAAGCGCGCTGGCGATGCTGATCGCGGCCGACCGGGCCGATCAGCTGCCCGCCATCGCCGACGAGGTCGCACGCCGGGCCGCGGCGGCCCGCGAGGAGGAGGTCGCCGAGGTCTCCGTCGCGGTGCCGCTCGACGATGCCCGCCAGGCCGCGCTCAAGGATGCCCTCGAGCGGGCCACCGGACGCAAGCTCGAACTCAAGGTGATCGTGGATGAGAGCGTCGTCGGCGGTGTGCGCGCGCGCATCGGCGACGAGGTCATCGACGGCTCGCTCCTGCGCCGCCTCTCCGACCTGCGCGGTCGGGTCGGCGCCTAGCGCAACCCGACCACCCCCCGCCCCGCGCCTCCGGGACCCCGCGCACCCGGACGAGACGAGGAAGAACGATGTCAGACCTATCGATCCGGTCGGAGGACGTCTCCGACGCGATCAAGCGGATGCTCGAGGGCTACGAGCCCGACCTCGCCTCCGAGCAGGTCGGGCGGGTCACCGACACCGGCGACGGCATCGCCAACATCTCCGGCCTGCCGGGCACGCTCGCCAACGAGCTGCTCGACTTCGGCGACGGCGTGTTCGGCATGGCCATGAACCTCGACGAGCACCAGATCGGTGCCGCGGTGTTCGCGGATGCCTCGCGCATCGAGGAGGGCCAGACGGTCCGCCGCACCGAACGCGTGCTGTCGGTGCCGGTCGGCGATGCGCTGCTCGGACGGGTGGTGGACCCGCTCGGACGGCCGATCGACGGCAAGGGTCCGCTCGACCAGTCCGGCATCGACGGCCAGCGCGCGCTCGAGGTCCAGGCGCCAGGCGTCGTCGACCGGCAGCCGGTCGAGGAGCCGTTGCAGACCGGGGTCAAGGTCATCGATGTGATGACCCCGGTCGGACGCGGTCAGCGTGAGCTGATCATCGGCGACCGCCAGACCGGCAAGACCGCCATCGCCATCGACACCATCATCAACCAACGCGATCTCTGGGGCACCGACGAAGCGGTCAAGTGCATCTACGTCGGTATCGGCCAGAAGGGCTCCACGATCGCGCAGGTCGTGGCGACCCTGGAGCGCTACGGGGCGATGGAGTACACCACGGTGGTCTCCGCGCCGGCGTCCGCGCCCGCTCCGTTCCAGTACATCGCCCCCTACGCGGGTGCGGCCATCGGCGCGAACTGGATGTACCGGGGCGAGCACGCGCTGATCATCTACGACGACCTGTCCAAGCAGGCCGACGCCTACCGCCAGCTGTCGCTGCTGCTGCGTCGCCCTCCGGGACGCGAGGCCTATCCCGGCGACGTGTTCTACCTGCACAGCCGGTTGCTCGAGCGCGCCGCGAAGCTCAACGACGAGCTCGGCGCGGGCTCGCTCACCGCACTGCCGATCGTCGAGACGAAGGCCAACGACATCTCTGCCTTCATCCCGACCAACGTGATCTCGATCACCGACGGGCAGATCTTCCTGGAGACCGACCTGTTCTACCAGGGCGTCCGTCCAGCCATCAACGCCGGCACCTCGGTGTCGCGGGTGGGTGGGTCCGCGCAACGGCCGGCCATGAAGAAGGTGGCCGGGACGGTGCGTCTCGAGCTCGCCCAGTTCCGTGAGCTCGAGGCCTTCGCGCAGTTCGGCTCGGACCTGGACAAGGCCTCCCAGCAGCAGATCGCCCGCGGCCAGCGGGTGGTCGAGATCCTCAAGCAGCCGCAGTACCAGCCGCTGCCGGTCGAGCTCCAGGTGGCCTCGGTCGTGGCCGTCACCAGCGGGATGCTCGACGACATCCCCGTCGGGGACGTCCGCCGGTTCGAGCGCGAGCTCCACGACGAGCTGCGGGCCCGCCACGGCGACCTGCTGCGCACGCTCGCGACCCAGAAGATGGAAGACGAGACCCGCGCGCAGCTCGACGCCGCGATCGCCGATTTCAAGGAGCGCTTCACGCCCTCCGAGGTGGCCGAGGAGCACGAGGGCGAGAGCGAGAGTTGGGACGCGATGGCGGCCAGCAGCGAGTCCGTCGACTGACACGGCCGACGTGGGTGCCCCTGGGGCGACCATGACCCGGCCCCGGACGCGGGCACGAGGAGGACGAGGTGGCAGGCAGCGGCCAGATCCGGCAGCTCAAGCGGCGGATCCGCTCTGTCCAGAGCACGCAGAAGATCACGCGTGCGATGGAGATGATCGCTGCCTCGCGCATCCTGAAGGCGCAGGCGCGTGTGCGGGCGGCCCGTCCGTACGCCGAGCAGATCCATGACGTGATCAAGGGCCTGGCGGTCTCCAACGAGGTCCGTGCCCATCCGCTGCTGCAGGTGCGTGATCTCGAGCGGGTCGCGGTGATCGTCAACACCTCCGACCGGGGGCTCGCCGGCGCCTACAACGCAAACGTGCTCAAGGTGGCCGATCGCACCATCCGTGAGGAGGAGTCGGCCGGGCGCAATGTCGACCTCTACGTGGTCGGCAAGAAGGGCGCCGGCTACTACGCCTACCGAGGTCGTCGTCCGACCCGGATCTGGCAGGGGATCTCCGACACGCCCGTGATCGAGGACGCGGCCGCGGTCGCCGAGGTCGTGATGGACCGGTTCTCGAACGCGGACATCGACCGTGTGTGGTTGGTCTACACCGACTTCAAGTCCGCGCTGACCCAGTCGCCGGTCCGGATGGAGCTGCTGCCGGTCAAGCCCGAGGAGTTCGGTGGTGGTCGCGAGATCAGCCCCGACTTCATGTACGAGCCGTCGCAGGGCGAGCTGCTCGACCGCCTGATCCCCCGCTACGTGGAAGCCAAGATGCTCCACGGCCTGCTGGAGTCGGCTGCCTCCGAGCACGCCAACCGCCAGCGCGCGATGAAGGCCGCGACCGACAACGCCAAGGAAGTGGCGGCAAACCTCTCGCGCATCATGAACCAGGCCCGTCAGGACCAGATCACCTCCGAGATCTCCGAGATCGTCGGTGGGGCAGAGGCGCTCAACGAATAGCTTCAGTCATCCAAGCGTGCGCGCCCGCCGCCGTTCGGCGTGGCGCCCGAGGAAGGACAGACAACGATGGCCACCGCTGAGGGACGCATCGTCCGCGTCATCGGTCCGGTCGTGGACGTCGAATTCCCGCCCGGGGCCCAGCCCGAGATCAACTACGCGTTGACGTTCGAGCGCACCTACCAGGGTGAGACCTCGACGATCACCGCCGAGGTCGCCCAGCACCTCGGGGACCGGCGGGTGCGTGCGATCTGCATGCAGCCGACCGACGGGGTGGTCCGCGGCGCCCCGGTGGTCGACACCGGTGCGGCGATCTCGGTCCCCGTCGGGCCTGGCACGCTCGGGCACGTCTACAACGTGCTCGGGGAGGCGCTCGACACCGACGACGACCAGATCGAGTCTGACACACGGTGGGAGATCCACCGCGACCCCCCGCCGTTCGACGAGCTCGAACCGCAGACGCAGATGTTCGAGACCGGGATCAAGATCATCGACCTGATCGAGCCCTACGTTCAGGGAGGGAAGATCGGGATGTTCGGTGGAGCCGGCGTCGGCAAGACCGTGGTCATCCAGGAGATGATCAACCGCGTCGCCCAGCAGCACGGTGGGGTGTCGGTGTTCGCCGGTGTCGGCGAGCGCACTCGTGAAGGCACCGACCTGATGCTCGAGATGGAGGACTCCGGGGTCCTCGAGAAGGCCGCCCTGGTGTACGGCCAGATGGACGAGCCGCCAGGCGTTCGCCTGCGGGTGGCGCTGTCGGCGTTGACTATGGCCGAGTACTTCCGAGACGAGATGCGCCAGGACGTGCTGCTGTTCATCGACAACGTCTTCCGCTTCGTCCAGGCCGGACAGGAGGTCTCCACGCTGCTCGGCCGGATGCCCTCCGCGGTGGGCTACCAGCCGACCCTGACCTACGAGATGGGCCAGCTGCAGGAGCGCATCACCTCGACGAAGGGACGCTCCATCACCTCCCTGCAGGCGGTGTATGTGCCGGCCGACGACATCACCGACCCGGCGCCGCACACCACCTTCGCCCACCTCGACGCGCAGACGGTGCTCTCGCGAGACATCGCCTCCCTCGGGATCTACCCGGCGGTGGACCCGCTCGACTCGACCTCACGCATCCTCGATCCGGCGGTGGTCGGCGAGGAGCACTACGCGGTGGCGACCGGCGTCCAGGAGGTCCTCCAGCGCTACAAGGACCTGCAGGACATCATCGCCATCCTCGGCATCGACGAGCTCTCCGAGGAGGACAAGGTGATCGTCGACCGGGCACGCAAGGCCCAGCGGTTCTTCAGCCAGAACTTCTACGTCGCCGAGCAGTTCACGGGCAACCCGGGTGTCTACGTCTCGGTCCAGGACACGATCCAGGGCTTCAAGGCGCTGATCGAGGGCGAGCTCGACGAACTGCCCGAGCAGGCGTTCCTCTACGCCGGCAACGTCGACGACGTGCAGCGCAAGGCTGCGGAGATCGCCCAGCGATGAGTGACGCCACGATGCCGGTCGAGGTGGTCTCGGCGGAGCGCCATGTGCTCTCCGGCGAGATCACCGAGATCTATGCCCGTGCGGTCGAGGGCGAGATCGGGATCCTGCCCGGTCACCAGCCTGCGCTGATCGCGCTCGACATCGGGCCGGTGCGCATGCGGATGTCGGACGGATCGCTCCAGCAGGTCGCGGTCCACCACGGCGTGCTGTTCGTCGGTGACGACGGCAAGGTGATCGTGCTGGCCGACATCGCCGAGCCGGCCAGCGACATCGACGTGGCACGGGCCGAACGCCGCAAGCGGATCATCGAAGAGCGGCTCGCCCACACCACCGACCCCGCGCTGCGACGCTCACTGCGCAAGCAGCAGCTGCGCGTGGAGCTCGGCGAGGACTAAAGCCCGCGCGTCCGCGTGGGGCGGCCCCGTCCGTTCGGTCCTACCGCGGCCCGTCCGAGCGCTGACGGTCGGCGCGCTCGGCTCGGTAACCTCGGTGCATGCTCGATCCCACCTCGTCGACCGATGTCTTCCGCGTTCGCGGTGGCCGCGCCCTGCAGGGCACGGTCCACCTGTCGGGGGCGAAGAACTCCGCGCTCAAGCTCATGGCGGCTGCGATCCTGTGCGACGGGCCGGTGGAGCTGCGCGAGGTCCCGGCCATCGCCGATGTGCCGGTGATGGCCGATGTGCTGCGGGGCATCGGCCTGGAGGTGGATCTCGACATCGAAGCCGGCGTGTGCCGGCTCGAGCCCCGGCGGGTGCAGCCGGTCGCGCCCGCGGACGCCGTGCGGCGCATCCGGGCATCGCTGTCGTGCCTCGGGCCGCTCGTCGGGCGGCTGCGGCACGCCCGACTCGCCCTGCCCGGCGGTGACCGGATCGGTGCGCGGACGATCGACCTGCATGCCCGTGGGCTGGAGGCCATGGGGGCCACGGTCACCGTCGACAACGGCGAGGTCGAGGTGGTCGCCCCCGACCTGCACGGCGCGCTGGTGACCCTCGACTTCCCCTCCGTCGGGGCGACCGAGAACCTGCTGATGGCCGCGGTGCTGGCCGACGGTCCGACCGTGATCGACAACGCGGCACGCGAGCCCGAGGTCCAGGACCTCGCACGGATGCTGGTCGCGATGGGTGCACGCATCGAGGGGATCGGCTCGCCCACGCTGGAGATCGATCCGGTCGACCGCCTCGCCCCGGTCACCTGGGAGACCTGCCCGGACCGCATCGAGGCCGGGACCTACGCGATGGCTGCCGCCGTCACCGGCGGCGACGTGCTCATCGAGCGCGTCAACGCAAGTGAGCTGACCCTGCCGCTGCTGAAGCTGCGTGCCGCCGGCGTGCTGGTGGAGGAGGGGTCACATTCGCTGCGGGTCAAGGCGGACGGGCTGTCGAGCGTCGACGTGGTCACCCTGCCCTACCCGGGCTTCCCCACCGACCTCCAGCCGCAGATGATGGTGCTGCTCAGCCAGGCGCACGGCACCTCGCGATGCACGGAGAACGTGTTCGAGTCGCGGTTCTCGTTCGTGCGGGAGCTGGTCCGGATGGGTGCCGACGTGGAGATCGACGGACATCACGCCCTGATCCGGGGACCCGCGCGGTTGTCGGGCGCGACGCTGTCCGGACTGGACGTGCGTGCCGGGGCTGCCGGCGTGATGGCGGGCCTCGTCGCCGACGGCGAGACCGTGGTCCGCGACGTCCACCACATCGACCGCGGCTACGCCTGGTTCGTGCCAAGACTCCAGGCGCTCGGCGCCGACATCGAGCGCGTCTCCGCCGCCGATCTCGATGCCTGAGCACGCCGTCGTGCGTGCCCGCCGCCGACCGGCCAGTGCGCTGCTGCTCCCCGGACTGGTCGCGGGGGCGCTCGCCGTCGTGCCTTCGCCGGCGGGCGCTGACAGGGACCGTTGGCTGACCGAGCAGCACGAGTTCGCAGGTGCTGTCAGCTTCGAGCCCGAGGACGGGGGGGTGCTGACCGTCGACGGTGAGCGGGGCTACCACGGCCGGATCACGCTGCGGCCCGACGGGCAGCTGATCAACGAGGTGGCGATCGAGGACTACGTGGCCGGCGTCGCCGAGATGCCGGCGAGGTGGCCGATGGAGGCGCTCAAGGCGCAGGCGGTCGCCGCCCGCACCTACGCCTGGTGGCATGCCGAACGCGCCGGGGACAGCCGCACCGACCTGTGCGCCACCACCGCCTGCCAGGTCTACCGCGGTGTCGGCGTCGTCGAGGACGACGGTGAGCGCTGGGCCGAGGCGGTGGCGGCCACCGCCGGCGAGGTCCTGATGGCCGACGGCGGTCCACTGCTCGCCCGCTACTTCTCGACCTCCGGTGGGCGCACGTTCGACAACGCGGAGGTCTTTCCCTCCACCGGCGAGCAGCCGGGCCTGGTCGGCATCGACGACCCCGACGACGCGGTGTCGCCCTACCACCGGTGGACGGTGTCGTTCGACCGGGAGCTGTTCGACCAGCTGCTGGCGCGCGGCGAGCGGCTCTCGGCCGTCGTCCCGGTCGGCGAGGTACACCGGCGGGGCGACGTCGACGATCCGGACGCCACCATCGTCGTGACCGGTGAGGACGGCGAAACCGTCGAGGTGGGCGCGGGAGAACTGCGTGACTTCCTCTCGCGGGTCGCGCCCGACCTCCGCCCGGACGCGTATCCCGGACGGGCCGACGACGGCTTGCGGCGTCTGCCGAGCACCGTGCCGACGGCGCGCTACGCGGTGACCGTCGACGACGAGCAGGTGGTGCTCGACGGTCGTGGTTGGGGACACGGCGTGGGGATGGGCCAGTACGGCGCCCGCGGTCGGGCAGAGCGCGGCCAGGACTACCAGGAGATCCTCGCCGCCTACTACGACGGTGCGGCGCCGGTCACCACCGAGCGTCTGCCCGAGACCATCCGGGTCGATCTGGGCGTCAGCGACCGGGTGACGATCGGCGGTGACACCCCGGTGACCGTTGTGGACGAGCCTCCGGTGCGCATGCTGGGGACCTGGACGGCCCGCGCGAGCGGTGACGGCTGGTTGCTCGAGCCTCCGGAGCACACCACCGCACCGCTGGTCGTGTCGTCGACGCGCGAGGTCGAGCGGCTCGGCTGGTCACACGGGACCGCGGTCGAGGTCGAGGTCAACAAGCCCGTCGACCTCCACCTCGAGGTGCGTGAGCGTGCAGCGGACGGCGAGGTGGTCCTCGACCGCCGGGTCAGGGTGGTCGACGCAGGAGTGCACACCGCGACGTGGCGGCACACCGACCCGGACGGACGTCCAGTCCCACCCGGTGACTATGCCGTCACCCTGCGAGCAACGGACGCCCTGGGCTCCGTGGCCGGCGAGCCGGTCGTGGTGACCGTCGACGACGCCGACCATGACGCCGCAACGGCGACCGACGGCGACCGCAACCAGGCACCGACCGTTCCCACACCGGTGATCGTCGCCATGGTCGTGCTGCCGGCGGCGCTGCTGCTGATCTGGATCTCGTCGAGGAAGGGACGGACGTGAGCGACCTGCCCCCACCACCCGACCCCGACAGCGGCCGACCTGCCCAGCCGCAGCAGCCGCCCGTGCCGCCGCCGCCCGGACCGGCGGCCGCCGGCTGGACACGCTCCCGGCAGCGCACCCCGCTGTCACGGGTGCGCACGCCGTACGGAATGTGGATCGCCACGTTCTCGGTGCTGATCTTCATCGGGCCGAACCTGGCGGTCCTGGCGGCGGGCGGTCTCGCCGACGGCCTGGAGACGGTGACGCGCCCGAGCTCGGCCGAGCTGATCTTCTCGCTGGCCGTGACGTTGGTGTTCCAGGTCGGCATCTTCTTCGCCGCACTGCTGCCGTTGCTGGCGGCGGGTCGCCCCTTCACGCGGCTGTTCGGCCCGACCCGGGCCACCGCGCTGATGTGGGCGTTCGGCATCGGCGCCGGTGTGCTGACCTCGGTGGTCGCGCTCAGCGTCAACGCGAGCCTGGCGTTGCTGCTCGAGGCCGAGGAGCCGGTGGAGCAGCAGATCCTTCAGGACGCACTTGCCGGCGGGGTGCCACTGGTGCTGGCCGTGCTGATCGCCGTGGTCGCGGCGCCGGTGACCGAGGAGGTCATCTTCCGAGGCGTGCTGTTTCGGGCACTCGCGGGCAAGCTCGGACTGTGGCTCGGTGCGGTGCTGTCATCGGTGGTGTTCGCCCTGATCCACTTCGAGATCCTCTTCTCACAGCCGATCGCGCTCGCGGGGTTGTTCACCGTCGGGATGCTGCTGGCGCTGGCCTACCACCTCACCGGCAGCCTCCTCGTGCCCGTGCTGGGGCACGCGGTGTTCAACGCGGTCTCGGTCTCCCTCGCGCTGATCATCGACCGGCTGGGACTCGACGAGCTCGAGCCGGTGGCGACCCTGGCGGTGGCCATGGTGCGCGTGGCCGTCGCCGCCGTGGGCGGCTGACACCACCTCGCCGTCGGGGTCAGTGGCGCAGCAGGCGTTGGGCGAGCCCCACGCGACGCGGGGGACGGCCGCGTCGGGCCGCACGGGCGTCGAGGCGGGCCGCCGCACCCTGGACGTAGCGCGCACCGAGCCACCGCAGCGGCTCGGGCTCCCACCGGCGGGAGCGGTGCCCGACCATCGGCAGCTGCGCGAACGGTGTGGCACCGTCGACGATCAGGTCGCCGAGGATGCGACCGGCGAGGTTGGCCGTGCCCACCCCCTGGCCGGTGTAGCCGATCGCCCGACCGAGGCCCGTGGCCGGGTCGTAGGCGATGTTGGGCAGCCAGTCGCGCGGCATCCCGACCGGCCCGCCCCACGCATGGCTGATGGCCACCTCGGCCAACTGGGGGAACCAGCTGACCAGCTGCTCGCGCAGCAGCGCGTGGGTCGGGCCGTGGTCGTCGAACGCCGGCCGGATCCGGGAGCCGAGGTGGTAGGGCGCGCCCCGGCCGCCGAAGAGGATCCGGCCGTCGGTGGTGCGTGAGAGGTAGTCGACGGTCAGGCGCTGTGACGAGAGCAGCTCGTGGCCGTCCCAGCCGATCGATGACCAGGTGTCCGCGTCGAGCGGCTCGGTCAGCACGATCAGTGAGTACACGGGCAGGACGTCGCGCCGGTGGTCCGGCAGCTGTGAGGTCCACGCCTCGGTCGCCAGGACGACCGCGTCGGCGGTGACCGTGCCGCGGTCGGTCACCACACGGGGTCCACGCCGCCCGTCACGCGGGTGGATGCTGTGGGCGGTCGTGCCCTCCAGGATGCGGCCCCCACCTCGTTCGACGCTGCGTGCGAGCCCGCGGACCAGCCGACCCGGGTGGACAGCCGCGCCGTGCGGGTCGAACAGGGCGGCCCGGGCGTCGGCCACCCGGACGCGCGTGGCGAGCGTGGGCGCGTCCAGCAGTTCGAGGCCGTCGTCGACCCCCAGCACGCGCCAGGAGGCGTAGGCCTGTTCGACGACCGGTTGCTCGTGGACGCCCCGGGCGATGCGCAGCACGCCGCCGCGCCGCGCCTGCACGTCGAGGCCGTCCTCCTCGCAGGCGTCGAGCACGTGATCCACGGTGGCGCGCATCACCTCGACGACCCTGCGGGCGGTCGCGGGGGTGGTGCGGCGAGCCAGCTCAGCCGGGGTGACCGCGATGTTCGCCGTCAGCCAGGCGCCGTTGCGGCCCGAGGCGCCGAAACCGGCGATGTCCGCCTCCACCACGAACACCGACCGGGACGGGTCGCGTCGCAGCACCTCCCGGGCAGTCCACAGGCCGGTGAAGCCGGCCCCGACGACGGCCACGTCGGTGTGGACGTCACCGTCCAACGGTGGCCGCGGCGTGAGGTCGTCGCCCGCATCGTCCAGCCAGAAGCCGACCGGGGCCCGAGCTGTCGAAGGTGGTGGGCGGGACGCCACGGGCCGCTCTGCCTCCTTGCGGCTGCGATGGCCGCCCATGACGGGTACAGCAGTCGGGTGGCCGCAACGTAGTCGGTGCCCGCCGGGGGGCGACGGGCGGGTCAGCGCAGCCCGTTAGGCTGACCGCAACGACGATGTTCCCTCGACGAGTCGGCCGACGGGATGCGAACGACATGAGGTGAGGCACAGCATGCGAGAGGCCAAGAACCTGATCGGCGGCGAGCTGACGCCAGCGGCGAGCGGCGAGACCATGGACCTGGTCGATCCCGCGACCGGCACGGTCTTCGCGACCGCGCCCAGGTCGGGCCGGGAGGACGTCGACCAGGCGTATCGCGCAGCGTCCGCCGCGTTCCCTGGCTGGCGGGACGCGACTCCCAGGACCCGCAGTGAGGCACTGCTGCGCATCGCCGACAGCATGGAGGGCCACGGTGAGGAGCTGATCCGCATCGAGTGTCAGAACACCGGCAAGCCCTACCGGCTGACGCTCGAGGAGGAGCTCGGCAACGCCGTCGACCAGATCCGGTTCTTCGCCGGCGCCGCCCGCATCCTCGAAGGACGTGCGGCCGGCGAGTACCTCGAGCACCACACCTCCATGATCCGGCGCGAGCCGATCGGTGTGTGCGGGCAGGTCACCCCCTGGAACTACCCGATGCTGATGGCGGTCTGGAAGTGGGCGCCGGCGATCGCGGCGGGCAACACCACCGTGATCAAGCCGTCCGACACCACCCCGTTGTCGACCGTGCGCATGGCCGAGCTGATGAGCGAGCACCTCCCGCCTGGGGTGATCAACGTGGTCTGCGGCGACCGGGACACCGGCCGCGCCGTGGTCAGCCACGACGCTCCCCTGCTGGTCTCGGTGACCGGATCGGTGCGAGCCGGGATGGAGGTCGCCGAAGCGGTCGCCCGTGACCTGAAGATCACCCACCTCGAGCTCGGCGGCAAGGCGCCCGTGATCGTCTTCGACGACGCCGACGTCGAGGCCACCGCCGCCGGGATCGCCGGTGCCGGCTACTTCAACGCCGGGCAGGACTGCACCGCTGCGACGCGGGTCCTGGCGGGGCCGAGGATCCACGACGACCTGGTCGCCGCGCTCGCCGAGCAGGCACGGCACACGACCACGGGCGATCCGTTCGCCGACGGTGACGAGCCCGACTACGGGCCGCTGAACAACGCCGACCAGCACGCGCGTGTCCGTGGCTTCCTGGAGCGCGTCCCAGAGCACGCCGAGGTGGTCACCGGTGGCCACCCGCTCGCGCGCGACGGCTTCTTCTTCGAGCCGACGGTGGTCGCGGGACTCGAGCAGCAGGACGAGATGGTCCAGACCGAGATCTTCGGGCCCGTGCTCGGTGTCCAGCGGTTCGACGACGAGCAGCAGGCCCTGACCTGGGCCAACGGGGTCGACTACGGGCTGGCCTCCAGCGTGTGGACCAGCGATCACGGCCGGGCGATGCGCATCGCGCGCGGGCTCGACTTCGGCACGGTGTGGATCAACGCCCACATCCCGATCATCGCGGAGATGCCCCATGGCGGCTTCAAGCACTCGGGCCACGGCAAGGATCTGTCGATGTACGCGCTCGAGGACTACACCCGCATAAAGCACGTGATGAGCGACATCCGCGTGTGACGTCGTCTGCGCGGCGGTCCGGCCGGGCCCCTACGGTGGGCCCGGATGGGAGGAGACGGAGCATGACCCAGGGTCGGCTCAGCGACGGCAACCTGTGGCTGCACTTCACACGCACCGCCGACTGGATCGGAGACGCACCGTCGGTGCCGGTGCTGGTCGAGGGTGAGGGCTGCGAGGTCGTCGACAGCGACGGCAAGCGCTACTTCGACGCGCTGTCGGCCCTGTACTGCTCGCAGCTCGGCTACGGACGCCAGGAACTGGTGGACGCGGCCACCACCCAACTCGAGCGGCTGCCGTTCGCGACCAACTGGTCATGGGCCCACCAGCCGGCGATCGACCTGGCCGCGGCGTTGGCCGAGCGCTTCCCCGGGGATCTCGACCACTTCTTCTTCGTCAACTCCGGCTCCGAAGCCGTCGAGTCGGCGATGAAGCTCGCCATCCAGTACCACCGGGCCCGCGGCGAGGAACGCTGGAAGTTCATCTCCCGCTCGTACGCCTATCACGGCACCACCCTGGGTGCGCTCGGTCTGACCGGCCTGCCCGGGCTGCGAAAGCCCTTCGAGCCGCTGCGGCCCGGCCACTTCCACGCCCCGAGCACCAACCAGTACCGGTGTGCGGCGTCGGCCGCCTGCCCCCCGTGCGATCTGGCCTGCGCACGGTCGATCGAGCACATCGTCCAGGCCGAGGGGCCCGATCAGATCGCTGCCATCGTCGTCGAACCGGTGCAGAACGCCGGGGGCTGCTTCACGCCACCGCCGGGCTACCTCGACGAGGTCCGTCGCATCTGCGACGAGTACGGCATCCTGATGGTCTCCGACGAGGTGATCTGCGCCTTCGGCCGCCTGGGCACCTGGACCGGCGCTGAAGCGTACGGCTTCCTGCCGGACATCCTGACCTTCGCCAAGGGGATCACCTCGGCGTACCTGCCGATGGGAGGGCTCGGCTTCCGCTCCCACGTCGCCGACCAGCTCGGTCGTGAGCCGACCTCGATGTACCTGCACGGCTCGACCTGGGGTGGCCATCCCGCGGCCGCTGCGGTGGCGCTTGCCAACATCGACGTCTTCGAGTCCGAGCGGATCCTGGAGCATGTCCAGGCCAACGGGCCGTGGTTCGGCGAGCAGCTGTGGGAGCTCCATGCGCGGCATCCACTGGTCGGTGACGTGCGGGGTACCGGCTACTTCTGGGCCCTGGAGCTGGTCAAGGACCGCGAGCGAAAGGTGGGCTTCGACGCGCAGGAGTCGGAGCAGCTGCTGCGTGGGTTCGTCTCTCCACGGCTGCTCGAGCTCGGGCTCATCTGTCGCGCCGACGACCGTGATCAGCCGGTCATCCAGCTGTCACCGCCGTTGATCGCGACCCGTGACCAGCTCAGCGACGTGTTCGCGATCCTCGACCAGGTGCTGACCGAGGCCACCGAGCGGATGAAGGACCGATGATGGGGGTAACGATCGGCCTGCCGGCCGAGCGCAAGGAGGGCGAGCGCCGGGTGGCGCTGACGCCGTCCGCCGTCCACACCCAGATCGAGCGCGGCCACAGCGTGCTCGTCCAGTCGGGTGCGGGCGTCGGCGCCGGTTTCGCCGACGCCGACTACGTCTCGGTCGGCGCTGACCTGCTGGACGATCCCGCGGAGGTGTGGGGCGCCGACGTCGTGGTCAAGGTCAAGGAGCCGCAGCCGGAGGAGTACGGCTACTTCCGCTCGGATCTGGTCCTGTTCGCCTACCTGCACCTGGCAGCCGAGCCGCAACTGACCGATGCGCTGCTCGACTCCGGCATCCACGCCTATGCCTTCGAGACCCTCAGCGACGTGCACGGACTGCCGCTGCTGGCCCCCATGTCGGAGATCGCCGGGCGGGCGGCGGCGATCGTCGGCGCGGCACAGCTGTCGTCCGCGCTCGGCGGCTCGGGCACGTTGATGGGAGGAGCGGCCGGTGTGCCGCCCGCGAAGGCGGTCGTGATCGGACTCGGCGTGGCCGGGACGATGGCCGCGGTCGGCCTGCGTGGACTGGACGCCCATGTCACCGGGGTGGACATCGATCTGCAGCGGCTCTACGACCACCACCTGTCCGGCACGGTCGACGCGACCCAGGTCAGTGAGACCGCCCTGATCGGCGGGCACGTGCGTGAGGCCGACCTGGTGATCGGTGCGGCGTTGGTGCCGGGTGAGCTGGCGCCGACGGTCGTCACCGCAGAACAGGTGCGCTCCATGCGGTCGGGGTCGGTGGTCGTCGACCTCGCCATCGACCAGGGGGGCTGCATCGAAACGGCCCGTCCGACCTCGCTGGCGGACCCGACCTACGTGCACGACGGGGTGGTGCACTACTGCGTGACCAACGTGCCGGGCCAGTTTCCCCGGACCGCCTCTGCGGCTCTGTCCGCAGCGGTGGCGCCGCGGCTGCTGCGTCTGGCCGACGACGTGGCGGCCGGCGCAGCCGGGACGCCAGACGAGGCGCCGGCCCTGGCGGGCGCCCGCAACGTCGACGACGGGCAGATCGTCCACCCCGGTGTCGCGGCCGCGTTCCCGGACCGGCCGGCCGTGACGGACGGTGGCGACGACTGAGCCACACGGGCGTGCGACCGGGAGCGCCCGCCACACCGAGGAGCGATCGATGGGAGCGCACGCGCAGCTGTTGGCCCGCCACCGGGCGGTGCTGCCGGACTGGCTCGCCCTGTACTACGACGAGCCGATCGCGATCGAGCGCGGTGAGGGTCGCCGGGTCGTCGATGCGCAGGGTCGCGAGTACCTCGACCTCTTCGGCGGCATCCTGACCACGATGACCGCGCACGCCCTGCCACCGGTCGTCGCAGCCGTCCAGGACCAGGCCGCCCGCATCCTGCACACCTCGACGCTGTACCTGATCGAGAGCCAGATCGAGCTGGCCGAGGAGATCGCGCGGCTGGCACCGATCGACGACGCGAAGGTGTTCTTCACCACGTCGGGCAGCGAGGCGAACGAACTCGCACTGCTGCTGGCGTGCACCGCCCGGCGCTCGCACCAGGTGCTGGCGCTGCGCAACAGCTATCACGGGCGGTCGTTCGCGACGATGGCGATCACCGGCAACCGGGGCTGGTCCGCCTCGGCCCTGTCACCGGTCGACGTCAAGTACGTCCACGGCGGCTACCGGTACCGCTCGCCGTTCCGCCACCTCGATGACGATGCCTACATCGGGGCCTGCGTGGAGGACCTGCGCGACGTGATCGCCACCCAGACATCCGGCGACGTGGCGGCGTTCGTGGCCGAGCCCATCCAGGGCGTCGGCGGCTTCGCGACGCCGCCCGACGGGCTGTTCGGCGCGTTCAAGCACGTGCTGGACGAGCACGGCATCCTCTACATCACCGACGAGGTGCAGACCGGCTGGGGACGCACCGGCCAGCATTACTGGGGGATCGACGCACACGCGGTGAGCCCGGACGTGCTGACCTTCGCCAAGGGCATCGGCAACGGTCTGACGATCGCGGGGGTCGTCGCCCGGTCGGACCTGATGGACGGCGTGACCGCCAACTCCATCTCGACCTTCGGCGGCAACCCGCTGTCGTGTGCCGGGGCGCTGGCCAATCTGCGCTACGCCCTCGAGCACGATCTGCAGGGCAACGCCCACAAGGTCGGTGGTTATCTGCTGGGTGAGCTGCGCGAGCGGTCCGAGGCGTGGCCGGCTGTCGGCGAGGTCCGCGGCAAGGGGCTGATGGTCGGCGTGGAGCTCGTGCGGCCGGGCACCCGTGAGCCGGACCCGGCGGCGGCGGGCCGTGCGCTGGAGACCGCCAAGGACCGCGGGGTGCTGATCGGCAAGGGCGGGCTCCATGGCAACGTGCTGCGTATCGCCCCGCCGCTGACGCTGACGATGGACGAGGCCGAGGAAGGCATCGCCGCACTGGACGCAGCGCTCGGCGGTCTGTGACGGCCGTGCCGAGCTCACATCCCGACGACCGACGCGCCCTGTGCGGGCGTCATGGGCGAACAGGCGGACCCGGATGAGCGAACGGACCATGACCGAACAGGCCGGGACGACCACACTGCCGCACTGGATTGACGGCACGGCGGTGGACGACGCTGCGGGCCGCACCGGCGAGGTGTTCGATCCCACGACCGGCGAGGTGACACGTCGGGTCGCGCTGGCGGATGCCGGCACCGTCGACCGGGCGGTCGCGTCGGCGGCCGCCGCGGCCCGGACGTGGCGCAACGCCACCCTGACCCAGCGCAGCCGGGTGATGTTCGCCTTCCGGGAGCTGGTGGCCACCCACCGCGACGAGCTCGCCGAGCTGATCACCGCCGAGCACGGCAAGGTCATCGACGACGCCCGCGGTGAGGTCCAGCGTGGCCTCGAGGTGGTCGAGTTCGCCTGCGGCATACCGCAGCTGCTCAAGGGCGGGTTCAGCGAGGACGTCGCGACGGGCGTCGATGCCTACGAGCTGCGTCAGCCGTTGGGGGTCGTTGCCGGCATCACGCCGTTCAACTTCCCGGCGATGGTGCCGATGTGGATGTTCCCGGTGGCGATCGCGTGCGGGAACGCGTTCGTGCTCAAACCCTCGGAGCGGGATCCGTCGGCGTCGCTGCGCCTGGCGGAACTGTTGAGCGAGGCCGGCCTGCCGGACGGGGTGTTCTCGGTCGTCACCGGCGACCGTGAGGCGGTCGACCGGTTGCTGACCCACCCGGACGTCGCCGCGGTGTCGTTCGTCGGGTCGACGCCGGTCGCCCGGCACGTCTACGCCACCGCCACCTCCGCCGGCAAGCGCGTTCAGGCACTCGGTGGCGCCAAGAACCACATGGTGGTGCTGCCGGACGCCGACCTCGACGTGGCAGCCGACGCCGCGGTCTCGGCCGGCTACGGCTCGGCCGGCGAGCGGTGCATGGCGATCTCGGTGGTCGTGGCCGTCGGTGACGTCGGTGACCAGCTCGTGCCGGCGATCGCCGACCGCGTCAAGCGGCTGTCGGTCGGGCCCGGCGACCAGCCGGGTAGCGAGATGGGGCCGCTGATCACCGCTGCTCACCGCGACCGCGTCGCGGGCTACGTCGATGCCGGGATCGCCGACGGCGCCCGGGCGGTGGCCGACGGCCGCGGCTTCGTCCCGGACGGCGGCGCACCGGGTGGGTTCTGGTTCGGACCGACCCTGCTGGATCACGTGACCCCGCAGATGAGCGTCTACACCGACGAGATCTTCGGTCCGGTGCTGTCGGTGGTCCGCGTCGACACCTACGACGACGCGATCGAGCTGCTCAACGCCAACCCCTACGGCAACGGCACCGCGGTGTTCACCGGCGACGGTGCGGCGGCCCGTCGTTTCCAGTACGAGGTCGAAGTCGGCATGGTCGGCATCAACGTGCCGATCCCGGTGCCGATGGCCTACTACTCCTTCGGTGGCTGGAAGGACTCGCTGTTCGGCGACACCCACGTCCACGGCCAGGAGGGCGTGCGCTTCTACACGCGCGGCAAGGCCGTCACCGCGCGGTGGCCGGAACGGCCGGTCACGCCGGCGGGTAGCAGCACCACCGGTGCCACCGGCCAGGTCGATCTGCAGTTTCCCACGTCCCGATGAGCCGGGGACCGGACGAGGAGCCTGAGGTGACGGTGACCGAACCGAGCGTCGTTCCGCTCGGCAGCGCCCGGGTCATCCCGGCCGACCAGGCGCCGACCCGGGTGCGCATCGCCCGGCTGATCACCGCCCGGGACCACGGCTCGCGGCTGCTGCTCGGTGCGTCGTGGTCGGACCCGGGCGAGCGGACCAACACCTGGTCGTTCGAGCCGGACGATGCGGCCATCGGCGCCGACGACCACCACTACGGCGAGGTGGATGAGTTCTACTACGTCGTCAGCGGACGGTTCCGGCTCACCTGGCAGCGCGGCGAGGGTACGGACGAGGTCAGCGGCGCCGCGGAGTTCGGACCCGACGACGCCGTCCACCTGCCGCCGGGCTGGCGCTACCAACTGGAGAACGTCGGCGCGGAGCCGGGCTTCTTCATCTACGGCATGACACCGACCCCGCACTGACCGAGAGGCCTGCCGTGGACGCCGTCGGTCGAGCCGTCGAGCCGCTGCTCACGGTGTTCTTCGACGACCGCGTGCTCGACCACGACACCGGCCGCGGCTTCTTCGAGGCCTCGGCCGAGCTTCCGCTTGCACTCTCCGAGCCGCACCCTGAGGGCCCCGATCGGCTCCGCAACATGCGCTCCCTGCTGCGCGAAGGTCCGCTCGGTGACCGGCTGGCGTGGCGTCCGGGTCGCCTGGCCAGCGTCGAGGAACTGTGCTCGGTGCACGCGCCCTCCTACGTCGACGAGGTGCGTAGGTTCTGTGCGAACGGTGGTGGGCGGATCACGCCGACGACCGTGCTCGCCGACACCTCGTGGACCGCGCTGCTCGCCGCGGCCGGCACCAGCCTGGC
>SKSM01000296.1 GCA_007122985.1 Nitriliruptoraceae bacterium
CGGTCCGACGCTCACCGCGCTCGAGCGGGTCGGGCCCGAGCAGCGCGACGATCTCCTCGCCGACCTCGCCGCGGTGTTCGACCGCTACAACCGTGCCACCGACGGTAGCGCCATGGTCGAGAACACCTACCTCGAGACCGTGGCCGTCGTCGCATGACGCGATCCCGCCCGCCGGCGCGCGACGGCCGGTCGCAGCGTCGGCCGTCTTGCGCCAGCGGCTGCGGTCACACCGCGGAGGGGTGTCCCGCGGACGGCGTCGCGCCGCGCAGCGCATCGAGGGCGGCCAGCGCCTCGTCGACCACCTCGGCCAGTGGCAGGTGCCGGCCACGCGCGGCTGCAGCCTCGGCGACGTCGGCGCCGAGGCGCTGCCGAGCCTCATCCCAGGCGGCGGCGAGCCGCTCGGCCTCCGCACCGAAGCTAGGTGTCGAACCCACGGTCACCGCGCCGTGGAGAACGGCAGCGCCCTCGTACGCTCCGACCCGGGCGAGCAGGTCCACGAGGTTGCGCAGCGTGGTGAGCTGGTGGGTGTAGTCGCCCAGGCGGCGCCAATGGGCCACCGTCTCGCGGAACAGCGCCACGGCCCGGTCGGTGTCGCCGTGGCGCCCGCACACCGACGCGAGCGAGACGAGCGCGACCCCCTCGATGAAGTCGCGCTCGACCCGACGGGCGGCGTCGATCGCCTGCTCGAGCAGTTCGGTGGCCTCCTGCGGCGCGCTGTCCAACACGGCCTCGCCGCTTGCGTACAACGCCCACGCGCGTGCGGTGTGGTTGCCGGCAGTATCGGCAACAGCGCGGGCGGCGGCCGCGGCCTGCACCGCCTGCTCGGTGTCGCCGCGGTAGCGGTGGCCGAGCACGCGACTGACGCCGGCCAGCGCGCCGTGGTAGTGCTCCCCCATCGACGCCGCGAGCTCGACGCGCCGGTCAGCTACGGCGAGGACGTCGTCGAGCCGCCCCTCGTACAGCGCCACGTTGGTGAGCAGGTACAGCGCCCACAGGGTGGCCAGGCTCTCGGGCTCGGCTCCGGCGAGCGCCGCTTCGGCGTGCCGCCGGGCGCCGTGGAGGTCACCGCGGTTGACCGCCCCGCGGGCGACGGTCGCCACGGCCGCGGGCCACACCGGATGTTCCCGCGCGCCCGACAGTGCCACCGCCCGCTCGGCCCAGGCGAACACCTCCGCACGCGGGCCGAAGGTGAGGTAGTCGTGCAGCGCGGCGGGCAGGCGCAGCGCGCCGTCGACCTCGCCGACGTCGACACACCAGGCATGGGCCACGCGCAGGTCGTCGATCGCCTCGTCGATGTGCGCGAGGGCGCTGCCCTCGTCGCGGCCGCGGACCTGCGGGGCGAGCTCCTCGACGAGCCGGACGTGGTAGGCAGCGTGGCAACCACGTGCGGTCTGGCTGTCACCTGTCTCCTGCAGCCGCTGCGCCGCGTAGGCCCGGAGGGTGTCGAGCAGGCGGTAGCGCACACCGGCGTCGCTGTGTGCGACGACCACCATGGACTTGTCGACGAGCTCCGCGAGCACGCCGGCGATCTCGTGAGGTCCGAGCAGCTCGTCAGCGCATGCCTGCTCGACCGCATCCAACGGGAAGGGGCCGGCGAACACCGACAGGCGGTCAAACAGATGGGCCTCGGCCTCGGTGAGCAGCCGGTAGGACCAGTCCACCACCGCCTCCAGGGTGCGATGCCGGCTCGTGCCCCGGTGCGACCCTGCGGCCAGCAGCTCGAAGCGGTGGTCGATGCGTGCGACCAGGTCCTCGGGAGCGAGCGCGCGCAGGCGCGCGGCGGCGAGCTCGATCGCCAGGGGGATGCCGTCGAGCCGCCGGCAGAGCTCGGCGAGCGTGGGGGCGTTCGCCTCCGTGAGCGCGAAGGAGGGCTCGGCAGCCCGTGCCCGCGCGCACAAGAGGGCACCCGCTGGCGTCGCGGCCACCTCGTCGGCGCTGGCGCCCGTCGGCGGCACGGCCAGGGGGCTGAGCTCGCGCACCTGCTCGCCAGGCAGGTGCAGCACCTCACGGGTGGTGACCAGGATGCCAACGTGAGGACACACGCTGCGGACATGGTCGACGAGCGCGGAGACCGCCGCTAGGACATGCTCGCAGTTGTCGAGGACGAGCAGCAGCCGGCGCGTTCCCAGCGCCGCCAGCAGCGCCTCCTGCGGCGAGCGCTCGCCGGTGTGACGTGCCCCCAGCGCGTCGACGAGCGCGTCAGCGACGCTCGTCGGCTCGGCCACCGCGGCGAGGTCGCAGACCACCACCCCGTCGTCGAACCGCTCGTCCGCCACGGCGGACACCGCACCGGCCAGCCGGCTCTTGCCCACGCCGCCGGGGCCGGTCAGCGCCACCAGCGCTCCCGGAGCAGCCACGGCAGCGACGGCTTCCACCTCTTGGTCACGCCCGATGAGGCCGGTGACCGCGCCGGCCAGCCCAGGCCCGGTGTGCTCGGCAGCCGCCGTGGTGGCGCGACCATCGTCGGTCACCGCGGCCGGACGGGGCGCCGCCAGGTCGGGGTCGTGTCGCAGGATCTGCTCGTGCAGAGCCTGCGTCTCGGGGGAGGGATCGACGCCGAGCTCCTCACCCAGTCGCTGCTGCAGCCGCCGGTAGACCGCCAGGGCGTCGGCCTGCCGGCCACTGCGGTACAACGCGAGCATCAGCTGTCCGTGCGGGCCCTCCGCTAGGGGATCATCGGCCACTGCGGCCTCGAGTGGCCCGATCACCGCCTGGTGATCACCCAGCGCCAGCTTCGCGGCGACCCAGTCGGTGACCGCCGCCGCCCGCAACTCGTTCAGCCGCACCGCCTCGGCCCGTACCGGCTCGCAGTCGGCCAGCTCGCCGAACGCGGACCCCCGCCATAGCCCCAACGCCTCGCCCAGGCGGTCCGCCGCCTGCCGGGGGTGGTCGTCGAGCACCCGGTGGGCCGAGGCGATCAGCGCCTCGAACCGGTCGGCGTCGAGCTCGCGATCCCCCAGCTCGAGCCGGTAGCCACCGGGCGCGCTCGTCACGAGGTCCACGCCGTCCGGGTCGATGGCCGCAAGCGTCCGGCGCAGCCTCGAGATGTGGCTGTGGAGCGAGGTGCGTGCACTCGCGGGCGGGCGCGCTCCCCACACGGCCTCGATCAACGCATCGGGGGAGACGACCTCGCCTCGCCGGGCGATGAGCACCCCCAGGATCGTGCGCTGGCTGCCGCTTCCGAGGCGCTCCCTGCGCTCACGGCCAACGATCTCCAATGGCCCGAGCACGCCCAGATGCATGGTCACATGCAACAGCACAGGTCAACAGTGCGTCAACGGCGCACCGCGCGAGCGTCCAGGAACGTGATGTGCGGGGGCGCGCGACCAGCGATGCGTCTGTATGGCACCCGGAGCAAGAAGGAGACGGTCGACCTCGCGTTGCGCCGGCTCGTCGGAGCACGGCTCGACACCGAGGAGGCACTCGCCCTGGAGGGCTCCGGGTGGGAGGGCGACCTCGATCGCATGCGTGATGACGCACCCCCAGACCCGGTGTGACGGTCCTGGTGGACACCTCTGCGTGGGTCGTCGAGTACCTCCGCGGTACGGGTAGCCCGTACAACAGCTGGATACGTGAAGCCATTCGGGCCGAGACGCCATTGGCGTGGACCGAGCCGATCCTCTACGAGCTGACCGCCGGCGTCGCGAGCCCCCGACGGGTCGAGGAACTGCGCGCCATGCTCCTGCCTGGATCGATGATCGCGGCGCAGGGACTACGGGACTGGGAGGACGCCGCACAGCTGTACCGTTCTACCCGCGCGAAGGGGCTCATGGTTCGGTCCAGCATCGACTGTCTGATCGCCGCTGTGGCGCTTCGAAGGAGCAACCCGGTGCTCGCGCTGGATCGTGACTTCGCGGCGCTCTCCCACGTGTCCGATCTCGTGCTCGAGCACCCCAAGCGGTGACTGCCTCGTGCGAGCCTGCGTGATCCCGGTCCGCGCACGGGGTCTGCCGGCAGTGTCGCTCGGTGTTGTTCGGATGCTGGGGCCGGCCGGGTGATGTTCGCGGGTCCGGGGCTCCGCGTCCCTCCGGTCGACGGCACCCCCGACCGTGCTCGCACGGCGTGTGCGATACTGCGCTCCGACGGCATGCTGCCTCGTACCCGCCGCCGGGATGGGACGGCATGTCGGCGGGCGAACTGACGACGGTGGACGTAGAGGCTGACCGAGCAGCGGGTCGCCCGAGCAGCGTGCAGGTGTACGCCTTCGTCGCGCTGACGTTCGCGCTCACGTGGGGGCTGTGGATCCCCGTGCTGCTTGCCGCCCCGGATGTGGGCCAGTGGCCGTTGGTGCTCGGTGGGTTCGGGCCGGCGCTCGCGGCGGTCATCATGGTGCGCGGCGGCGGACGGGTCCGGGCATGGCTGCGCGGCATCGTCGTGCTCCGCGTACCGGCGAACCGCTACCTGGCCGCGGTGGGGATCCCGCTGGCGTTCGTCACGGTTCAGTTGGCGGTCGCCGCGGCGACGGGCACGCCGGTGGCCTTCGGCGATCTGCCGTTGGGCTTGCTCGGGTTCGCAGCGGTGTTCGTCGCGGTCGCGATCCTCGGCGGTGGTCAGGAGGAGTTCGGGTGGCGCGGATGGCTGCAGCCGGCGCTGCAGGCTCGGTGGACGCCGCTGGTCGCGGCGGTGACCGTCGGGATCGTCTGGGCGGCATGGCACGCCCCGTTGTTCTGGCTCTACCCGGGCTACCAGGATGTGGTCGTCGTGCTCTACATCCCCACGATCGTGGCCCTTTCGATCATCATCGCGTTCCTGTGGAACCGCTCACGCCAGAGCGTCGTCGTCGCGATCGCGGTTCACGCCAGCTTCAACGCCTCGAACGAGCTATTCACCGTCGGCGAGCACGCGTCGTCGACCGACGTGCAGTTCGTGGCCCAAACCGCGCTCGCCGTCGCGACGGTGGGTGTCGCGGTCGCCCTGGTCAGCAGGTACGGCCGCCAGCTCGGTCGTCCGGCACACACAAGCCTCACCGCACCAGACTGATCCGGCCGTCTGCCTCAACCCGAGCCGTACTCCTCGGGACCGTCCTCGAACCGGTACTCAAGCTGCTCCTACCCGGTCGAGTGGTAGGGCTGGACACCCGGGTCACGGTAGAGCCGGGCGGCACGCGGCAGGGCGCCCAGCTTGCGCCCGATCCGCCGCCACCTCGATACCCCGGCGAACACGTCGGCACCCGAGGTGGTCTAGGCGGTCGTGGTGGGACCACTCAAGAAACTGCTGGCCGACCACAGCCGCCATGTGCTGGTCGGGCGCAGGCTTTGACGGCAAACGGTGTTTGTCGCCCTGACATGTCCTAGGTGGACCCGTGGGGTAGGGCCCGCGATGTGCCTCGGGCGCCGGACTGATCCTGAAGCGACGCACGGGAGACCGTCGGCTCGCATCAGCCCTGGGACGCGCGGTAGCCGTGATGATGTGCGGGTCGACACGCAGGCCCGTCCGCGCGAAACTCGCCAAGCCATGCCAGCCAACTCGCGGCTGCGGCGCGCCTCGCGCGGAGGCCGGTGCCGTTGATCTGACTGCCGAGGGTCTGTCGAAAGCGCAGGAGGTGGTCTTCGTGCCGATGCCGAGGTGGTGGACGCGGATCAACAAGCGGGTCTTCAACCCCGTGGAGTTGCGCCGCGGCACCCGGCCCGTTCTGACCCACGTGGGCCGGTCCTCCGGCGCGACCTACCGCACGCCGCTCGATGCGTATCGCGTCGACGGCGGCTACGTGTTCATCCTGGTGTACGGCTCCCGATCCGACTGGGTCCGCAACATCATGGCGGCCGGGGAGGCCCGCCTCACGCTTGGCGAGCAGGACATAGAGCTCACTGCCCCGCGGCTGATCTCCGGGCACGAGGCATGGCAAGCCATCAGCGAGGGTGTGAAACGACCTCCAGGCTTTCTACGGATCAACGACTACCTGCGCATGGACCTCACGACCAGCTGAGGTCACCGTTGGCGCCCACCGCCTTTCCGGGCCGTGCCATGTCGAAGGCGTCGTGTTCGGCCGATACGAAGCCGTGACTTCGGGTGCCCGCACGGCGCAAGTGATTCGCGCATAATGGACCGCCGACCAGGCGGTTGAGGTGGAATCGTCGTGAACCCGGATCCGGAGCGGCCGAAGCTCAGCCAGATCGTGATCGATACGA
>SKSM01000178.1 GCA_007122985.1 Nitriliruptoraceae bacterium
CTCCACGACCCGCAGCCGTGCCGGTTGCAGGCGCGCACCCGGATGTTGCGGGTGGTGTTGTCGCCGAGGCCGTCCCAGGTGTGGTTCCGGTTGCTGGTGCTGATCAGGCTGCTGCCGTTGGAGGAGCGGTCGACCTCGTAGCGCGAGATCGACGACCCGTTGTTGCTCGGCGCGCTCCACGTCCAGCGCAGCGTGCCGCGGCTGGGCGCGGACACGCTCAGTCCCCCGACCCGGCTGGGCACGCCCTCGGCGGTCGCGCTCGAGGCCGCACTCCAGTCCGCGGCGCCGACCTCGTTGACCGCGCGCACCCGGATCGAGTAGCTCGTGCCCGGGCTCAGCCCGGTCAGGGTGTGCCGGGTGCCGGTGCCCACGCTCTGGGCGGGGCCGTTGTTCACCGACACCTCGTAGCGCTGGATCGAAGCACCGTTGTCGTCGGCGGCGCTCCAGCTCACCCGCAGCTCCCCGGGCGCAGGCGCTTCGATGCCGGAGATGCTGGTGGTCAGAGGTGGCCCGGCGGGTACCACCGCGTTGGACGGTGAGCTCCAGGAACCCTCGCCCTGCTCGTTGAAGGCCCGGACCCGGAAGGCGTAGCTGGTGCCGTTGTTCAGGCCACTGACCGTGGTCGAGGTCGTGGCCGCATCTACCGAACTCGTACCCCCCGGCTCGCTGGAGACCTCGTAGCCGAGGATCTCGCAGCCGTTGGTCGCCGGGGCCGACCAGGTGAGGTCGGCGCTGCGGTCACCGCGGGTGGCGTTGGGTGCCGCCGGCTGGCCCGGCACGTCGCAGGCCCGGCCGAAGGCCGAGAAGCTGCTCCACTGCCCGCCGCGCTCGTCACGGTTCCAGGCGCGGACCCGGAAGCGGTGGTTGACCCCGTTGGTCAGGTTCGCCCAGCGGTAGGTGGTCGTGGTCGCCCCGTTGACCCGCACCGTGCGGCCCGACTCACCGTCGATCTGGACCTCGTAGGCCTGGATCGCATCCCCGCCGTCGGCGGGCCGGGACCAGGTGACCTCGAGGTAGTTGGGCCCGCCCTCGAGGGTCGGGACCTCCGGGGCCGCCGGACGCGTCAGCGGGTGCTCGGGCTCCGACCACGCGGAGAAGTCCCCGCCCTGCTCGTCGGCGGCGTTGACCGCCTTGACCCGGAAGGTGTGGTTGGCACCGTTGGGCAGGTTGGACCAGGTGTAACTCTGGCTGCTGCCGGCGGACGGCGGCAGCTCGCGGATGCCCGTGGTCGCCCCCCCGATCTCGAGCACGTAGCGGGTGATCGGCGAGCCCTGGTTGGTTGGGGCCTGCCAGGTCACGTGCAGCTCGCCGTCGCCGAAGCGCACCTGCGGCGGGCCGGGCCGGCCGGGCACCTGGTCGGGGGTGGTCGGTGAGGACCACGGGCTGAACTCGCCCTCGCCAGCCTCGTTGACCGCTCGCACCCGGAACCGGTAGGTCGTACCGTTGGTCAGCCCGGTCCAGGTCAGGGTGCTGGTCGCGTCGATCTCGCGCCCCCCGCCCTGGTCGTGCTCGACCTCGAAGCTGGTGATGGAGGCGCCGTTGGAGGCGGGGGCACCCCACACCAGCGTGGCCTGCCCGCTGTCGCTGGTGACCTGCGGGGCGCTGGGGGCGTCGGGGCGCCCGATCACGGTCAGCTCGATCCGCCCGGCCACCTCGCGGGCCGGATCGTCGTAGCGGTCGCGCACCACGTAGCTCGCCGAGGACGTGCCGAAGAAGTCCGCGGACGGGACCAGCGTCACGAACTGCCCGTCGGGCCCGACCGTGGCGGTCACGTGCTGGGAGCCGTTGGCATCCACGACTCGTAGCTGGTCGCCGACGTCGTTGTCGAGCACACGTACGACCACCGGCTCGCCCTGCACGGTGCGGGCCGAGTCGCCGCGCACCACCGGCAGCGGAGCGGAGGTGGAGGTACCCACCACCTGCACGGTGCCCTCGTCGCGCTGCCCAAGGACATCCTCGACCCGGTAGGTGACCTCGATGCGGCTGCCGGCCGCCGCATGGCCGGCGTCGAGCCGCAGGGTGGAGCCCACGACCACGGCCGCGATGCCATCGGGGCCCGAGGTCGACCCCGAGACCCCGCCCAGCGCGAAGGTCAGCTGGTCGGCACGGTGCGGCCCGCTCACCAGCGAGGCCAGGTCGACCGAGCGCACCCCGCCGGCCTCCACCTCGACTTCGGTGGGGTTGGCGACCGGCGGCTCGAGCTCGCGCGGCTCGACGGTGACGGTGACCGCACCGGCGACCTGGTGGCCCTGCTGGTCATCGACGGTGTAGGAGAACCCGGCCTGCCCGGAGAAGCCGTCGTTGGGCTGGAAGCGCACCCGCAGGCTGCGCGCGTCGGGCGACAGCGTGGTGACGGTGCCGCCCCGTACGTTGTCGCAGCACACGAAGAACAGCTCGTCGCCGTCGGGGTCGCTGGCCTGGCGGGTCAGGTTGATGTCGACGGGGGTCTGGAAGGCGGTGGACAGGCTCAGCGGCCGCACGACGGGCGGCTGGTTGGGCTGCACGATCACCGTGAGGGTCGCGGCCGAGGACCGCCCGTGCTCATCGGTGATGGTGTAGCGGTAGGTCCCCGTCTGCTCGGGCGCGGTGAGCTGCAGCTGCCGGGCGGGGGTGACGGTGACCGCGGGGTTGCTCACGCTCAGGACCAGCCCGGCCAAGCTTTCATCGGGGATCAGGTCGTTGTCGAGCACCGCCACGCTGAGCGACTCGCCGGCGGGCACCGGCCCGACCCGGTCGTCCACGGCGACCGGCGGGTCGGGCAGCAGCTCGTCGTCGAGCTCCTCGTCGGCCTCGGACCCCGGCACGATCAGCGTCACGGTGACGGTGGCCTGGTCCTGCCCGCCGCGGCCGTCGTCGATGGTGTAAGCGAAGGCCACCTCGGTGCGGCCCTCCTCGACGGTGTCCGGCGGCCGGTACACGACCGCGAGCCCGTCCTCGGTGATGCCCACCTCCCCGACCGCCGGGGAGGTCACCGCGACGACGGTGAGCGGGTCGCCGTCGGGGTCGCGGTCGTTGGCGAGCACGTCGATGACGACCGGGTCGCCACCCACCTCGGCGGTGGCCTCGTCGTCCTGGGCCTCGGGCGGGCGGTTCTCCGGCCAGGGCGGCACCACGCCGACGAGCACCTCGCCGGTGGCCCGCGCCCCGCGCGCGTCGACGATCGTGTAGGCGAAGCGGTCGGTGCCGCCGAAGTCCTGGTCGGGCGCGTAGGCGATGCGCCGGTCCTCGAGCACGGTGGCGGTGCCGTTGGCCGGCTGGCGGGCGACACCCTCGAGCTCGATGGGGTCCCCGTCGGGATCCCGGTCGTTGGCGAGCACGTCGATCACGACCGCCTGGCCCTCGATGGTCCGGGCGATGTCGGTGGCGGCAATCGGCGCCCGGTTGGGGTCCTCGTCGGGCACGATGCGCACCCGCACGGTGGCCGCCGCCCGGTCCCCACGCTCGTTGGCGATCTCGTAGCCGAAGGTGAAGCCCTGGGTGGTGGACTCGGGGACGTCGAGGCTGATCGAGCGCCCGTCGGCGGTGATCGCCGGCTCGGCCCCGTCCGGCTCCGACACCCCGACCACCTCGAGGTCCTCGCCCGACGGGTCGTAGTCGTTGTCGAGCACGTGCAGCAGGGAGACCTGCCCCGCGCGCACCTCCACCTCGTCGTCCACGGCCACCGGCGGCAGCGGCTGCGCGGGGTCGACCACCAGCACCGACACGGTCGTGCCGACCGGCTCGTTGACGCCGTCTGAGATCGAGTAGCGGAACTCGGAGACCGGCGTGGCCCCGGGCAGGGCGGTGACCCGCAGGCGGTCGCGCTCGAGCTCCTCGACACGCAGGCCGTCGGCGTCCTCCCAGTCCACCAGCGAGATCACGTCACCGTCGGGGTCGTGGTCGTTGCGCAGCACCGGCACGATGCGCGACTCACCGACCGGGATGGTGACGTCGTCGCGGACCGCCACCGGCGGGCGGTTGGTGTCGCGGTCCGCGACCTCGATGCGCACCAGCGCCGTGTCGGTCAGCGAGCCATCCGAGATCGTGTAGGCGAGCACGTAGGTGCCGGCCTGCGCCGCCTCGAAGTCGAGCATCCCCCGCACGTCGAGGTAGACGAACGGGTCGGCATCGTCGGGTGCGAACAGCAGGTCGGGCTGGGCCTGGACCAGCAGGCGGTCGCCGTCGGGGTCGTCGTCGTTGGCCAGCACGTCCACCACGATGCGACGATCCACGAGGGTCTGGGCCGCCACGTTGCGCGCGATCGGCGCCCGGTTGGAGCCGGGCAGGCGCACCTCGACCAGGATCCGGCCCTCGGCGGTGGCGCCGAACTCGTCGGCGACCGTGTAGGTCAGGTCGAGCCGGCCCTCCTGGTCCGGGTCGGGGGTGAGCGTGACCGTGCCGTCCGGGGTGTGGCGGATGGTCACGCCCTCCCCCTCGACGTCGAGCAGCGCGAGCCGGTCGCCGTCCGGGTCGCGGTCGTTGGTGAGCACGTTGAGGGTCACGCTCTCGCCGGCGCGCACGGTGACGACGTCGATCACGGGCTCGGGGGGCCGGTTGCGCTCGGGGTCCATAGGCGTGACGTCGACGGTCACGTCCGCCGAGTCCGACCCGCCCCGCCCGTCGGTGATGGTGTAGGTGAAGCGCACGGTGCCGGTGAACCCGACCGCGGGGATGACCTGCACGGCCGAGCCGTCACCGGTGACCTCGACGACCGCGGCCTGGGGCGTGCGGTTGTCGACCTCGCTGACCAGCAGCACGTCGCCGTTGGGGTCCTCGTCGTTGGCCAGCACGTCGACCACCACCGGCCGGTCCTGACGCGTGGCCGCCTGGTCGGGCCGCGCGATGGGCGGCTCGTTGGGGCCGGTCAGGTCGGGCAGGTCGGGGTTGACGACCAGCTCGGCCTCCTCGGGGTTGACGAGCTGCTCGGCCACCCCGCCGTCGGCGACGATCTCGAGGTCCTCGCTGCCCTCGTAGACGCCCAGGACGATGTCCCAGTCGTCGATGATGCTGACCTCGTCGTCGCGGTCGCTCACCCAGGCGGTGCCGGCGTCCACGTCGTTGACCCACACCCACCCGTTCACCAGCCGCAGGCGCAGATCGGTCGGGGCGCGATCCTCGGTGGCCAGGTCGATCTCGGTGACCTCGTCTCCGCAGATGCGCGAGTAGACGGGCGGCTGGAGCACGACGGAGAACTGGCAGCCGCCGAACACGATCGGCGCGAGCGGCAGCCCACCGGGCAGCGACGCGCTGCGGGTGACCGCGGCGGTGCGCAGGTCGATGCCCCGCAGCTCACCGTCGGGGCTGATCGCCACCACCTCGGGGCCGGTGGGCGAGGGCTGCTGCAGGACCCAGTCGCCGTCGGGACCGTCATCCGGCTCGAGCCGGCGCACCTGGTCGCCGTCGATCGCGAGCAGCTCGCCGGCCTCGGTCAGGACCACCACCGTGGTTCCGACCGCGGTCAGCTGCGCGGGTCGTGAGCCGAGCTCGCCGAGCTCCACCTGCTCGGTGGTGGCATCCGGCAGCTCGAGCTGCAGCGTGCCCTGCTCGTCGAGCAGCACGATGCGGTCGTCGAGGTCGACCACCGCCTGCCCCGGACCCGCGCCCAGCAGCACCGGCTCGACATCGTCGACGGCCTCGAGCCGCGCGACCTGCTCGACGTCGAGGCGGCGGGCGCGCACCGGGTTCTCGCCCACCACCACCACCCCGCCGGCGACCGCGTGGACGCGGTCACCCTCGGCGGTGAGGATGCTGGTCATGGGGCTGAAGGTCTGCGCGTCGAGCAACGTGAGCAGGATGTCGCTGCGGTCGTGGACCGCGATCACCCCGGCGGCCTGCTCGACCTCGAGCTCCGCGCCCGGCTCGGACATCCGCACGGCCCCGGTGATCTCCCTGGCGAGACGGTTGACGTGCGCGACGTAGCCCACGCCGCGGTTGATCAGCCAGGCGCCCCCGTCGTGGGTCTGGGCCTGCGACGCCGCCCGACCGTCCGCCAGGGTGGCGAGCACGGCCACCGCCACGGCCGCGAGCACCGCGAGCACCGCCGTGGCCGCTCCCCGAACCCTGCGCGTGAACACCGCTGCCCCCTGCCCTACCTGACCGCGAA
>SKSM01000156.1 GCA_007122985.1 Nitriliruptoraceae bacterium
GCCTGCAAGGCTTCACCGACCACTGGCAACGTCGCCAGGCCGCCTGACGAACCGCCGGATGCCTAGCAGGCACGTCCGGTGGTGTGGGAGGGGCCGGGGAGAGCCCGGCCCCTACCCGATTGACGTCGTTGCCGGCACTGGTCCGGCTCGGCGTCGGGGGATCGATGACCCCGACCGCGCCGGCCCGGGAGCAGCGTTCAATCGTGGCGCAGGCGCAGGACCAGACCACCCTCGTCCCACCGCAGCGGCGACATGCGGAGGGGATCGTCAGGGTGCGGCTCGGGTGGCTCCACGCCCATCTGGACGCGTTCGAGCCGCTTGCGCACGGACGCCGCGTGTTCGTTACCGGCCTCCGCCGCCACGTCGAGCCGTGCGTGCAGGTCGTGCCCGACACGGGACGACAGCAGTGGATCGTCGGACCGGTCCCCGCCAGCGTGACGCCATGCGGCGTTGACGGCGAGCACCATCCCATCGTGGGCGATCACCGCGATGGGGTCGTCGAGGGCGTCCAGCACGCTGGTCAGGAACGCGTCGCGACGCGCGAGCTCGCGGTGGACCGACAACTGCTCGCCGACGTCCTCGATCGAACAGACCGCGCCAATGATGACGCCGGACGGCACCGTCAGCGGTGCGACCTCGACGTGGAACCAGTCGTCGTCGCGGCTGCGGATGTCCATGCGGTGGTCGCGGCCCTCGTCGGTGGCCATCTGGATCAGTTCGCGGAACGCCTCCGCGTCCTCCGGCACGAGCGCCTGAAGCAGCCCGTCGCCGAGCAGCGCGGTCGGAGCGCGGTTGAGCAGGGCGGCCGCCCGGCCGTCGGCGTAGACGCAGCGACCACCGACGTCGGTGTGGAGCAGCCCGGCGGAGCCGACGGCGACCTGCCGGCCGAGCTCGCCGGTGACGTCGCGTTCGACCGCGACGAAGTGGGTTATCCGACCCGAGTGGTCACGGACGGGCGTGATCGTGGTGTGGTGGGTGCGCAGCGCGCCGTCGCGGCGGCGGTCGATCATCTGCCCTTCCCACACACGGCCGTCGGTGATCGTCTCCCACAGCTCGCGGTAGAAGTCGTCGTCCTGGTAGCCGGAGGACAGCAGTCGCGGGGTCGAGCCGATCGCCTCGCGCCGGGAGTAGCCGGTCACGCGCACGAAGGCGTCGTTGACGTCGATGATGGTGCCGTCGCGGTCGGTGACGAACACGACGTCGCCGCCCAAGTCCAGCGATGTCACGTCGATCAGGGGCGGTTGCCCCTCCCCCGATCCGTCCGCCTGCCTGCCCGCATCGGCCCCGTCCGAGCCTGTCTGCGCCATCCTGGGCTCCTTGTGCCGGCCGTTGCGGTGCCACGGTAGACCGCGACACGCACGGCGGGTGGATGGTGGCCCCAGGATGCACAGCCGGCGGCGAGGCCGAACAGAGGCGAGTGGCCGTGACCGGCTGGATCCGGCCGGCCGTGGTTCAGCCGGCCGGACGCGGGGTCAGCAGCTGGTCGACGGGGGCGTGGTCGTCGGTCAGGACCTGCGCGCCGTCGACGAACGCCTCGAGCTCACCGCCGACCAGCACCGTGTCGGAGGCGCCGCGGGCACGGTTGGCTGCCACCACCTCGTCGACCGGCAGGGGGGCGTCGGCGGCGAGCACCACGAAGTTGCCGGCCGCGTCGCCCGGGTCGTCGTCGAATCCGCCGTCGCGGCCGATCACCGCCACGTGGTCGAAGACGGCCTGCAGGGTGGCGATCTCCGCGCGGAGGAACCGGCGCGGGCCGTAGTCGACGACGTTCATGACATACAGCCCGTCGTCGGTCATGGTGCGGGCGACCTGCTCGGTGAACTCGCGCGTGGTCAGGTGCCAGGGCACGGCCACGCCGCCGAACGCATCGCCGATCACCAGCTCGTAGACGTCGTCGGGCAGCTCGCCGATCGAGTTGCGGGCGTCGCCGGTGACCACCTCGATGTCGTCGTCGAGCTCGAGCCCGAGCTCCTCCTCGGCGATGTCGACCAGCAGGGGGTCGAGCTCCAGCACCGTGGAGGTGGAGCCGGGATGCTCGGCGCGCAGGTAGCGGGGCATGGTGAAGCCGGCGCCGCCCAGGTGCAGGGTCGTGAGCGCCCGCCCGTCGGGCGCGTAGGCGGTGATCGCGTCGCCGAACCAGGCGGTGTAGGTGAACTCCAGGTGGCCGGGGTCGTCCAGGTCCACATACGAGTGGCGCAGGGTGTCCAGCCACAGTGCCCGGCCGCTGTCGCGGTCCTCGTCGTGCTCGACGTAGGCGCAGTAGTAGGCGGACTCGTACTCGCACGGGTGCGAGGCCGCGAACGAGAAGGCGCTGGCCGCCAGCACCGCCACGGCCCCACCGGCCGACACGCCCCGGCCGCGGCGCAGGGCCAGCGCGGTCGCGACCCCCAGCAGGATCAGCAGCAGCGCAGTCACCCGGATCACCGGCCGGGTTGGGAAGGCCGCGACCAGCAGGAAGCCGGTGGCGAAGGTGCCGACGATCGCACCGGTGGTCGACAGCGCCGACAGCCGGCCGACGACCCGGCCGGTCTCGTCAAGCGAGGCCAGCTGCACCTTGATCACCACCGGGGTGACCGCCGACAAGACGGCGGCCGGCAGGAAGAACGCGGAGACGGTCAGGACGGTGGTGGTCGCCGGCCCCGCCCCGCGCAGCCCTGCGCCGAGTCCGTCGATCAGCGGGATCGAGGCGAACGCCAGTGCCCCGCCGGCGATCAGCAGCGGGCCGATCAGCCCCTTGGGCTCGCGCGCGTCGGCCGCCTTGCCCCCGAGCCACGACCCCAGCGCGATCCCGCCGAGGATCACCCCGATGATCGCGGTGTAGGTCTCCAGGGTGTCGCCGACGTACGGCGCCAGCATCCGCGCAGCCAGGATCTCCAGCACCAGCACGGCGGCCGATGACAGGAAGACCAGGGCGGCGGCGGCAGGAGCAGGCATGGGGCGTGGGAGGGTATGGCCTCCGCCGGTCGGGGCGGGCACGCGCACCGCTAGCCTCGGCGTCCCACGGCGCGCCGGTCGACGACCGCGCCGGTTGACGAACACCGACCCCGCACACCGCCCCCGCACACCTGGAGCTGCCGTCTTGGCCGAGTACTGCTACGTGATGAAGGGCCTGACCAAGACCGTGCCCGGCGGCAACGAGGTCCTGTCCAACATCTGGCTGTCGTTCCTGCCGGGCGCCAAGATCGGCGTCATCGGGCCCAACGGCGCCGGCAAGTCGACCCTGCTGCGGATCATGGCCGGGCTCGACACCTCCTTCGAGGGCGAGGCATGGCCGGCCCGGGGCTACTCGGTCGGCTACCTGCCGCAGGAGCCGGAGCTCGACGAGTCAAAGACCGTGCGCGAGAACGTGCTCGAGGGGCTCGGCGAGACCGCCCAGCTCGTCGACCGGTTCAACGAGTTGACCGCCAAGCTCTCCGAGCCGCTCGACGACGACCAGATGCAGCGCGTCTACGAGGAGATGGGCGAGGTCCAGGACGCGATCGACGCCGCCGACGCCTGGGACCTCGACCGCACCATCGAGGTCGCCATGGACGCGCTTCGCGTGCCCGACGTCGACGACGTCACCGTGCTCTCCGGCGGGGAACGCCGCCGCGCCGCGCTGTGCCAGCTGCTGCTGTCCAAGCCCGACATCCTGCTGCTCGACGAGCCGACCAACCACCTCGACGCGGACACCGTCGCCTGGCTGCAGCGCCACCTGCAGGAGTATGCGGGGATGGTGGTGGCCATCACCCACGACCGCTACTTCCTCGACGAGGTCGCCGAGTGGATCCTCGAGCTCGACCGCGGGAAGGGCTTTCCGTTCCATGGCAACTACTCCGGCTGGCTCGAGCAGAAGCGCGAGCGGCTGCGCCAGGAGGAGCGCGAGGAGTCGGCCCGCCAGCGCCAGCTCGCCGAGGAGGCCGAGTGGGTCAAGCAGAGCCCGCAGGGGCGGCGCACCAAGGCCAAGGCACGCATCCAGGCCTACGAGTCGCTGCTCAACCGCGAGCGGCCCAAGCAGGTCACCAAGCCGACGATCATGATCCCCGACGGCCCGCGGCTCGGCGACGTGGTGGTCGATGCGGAATCGGTGCTCAAGGGCTTCGGTGATCGGCTGCTGTTCGAGGACCTGACGTTCTCGCTGCCGCCGGGCGGCATCGTCGGCATCATCGGTCCGAACGGGGCCGGCAAGACCACGCTGTTTCGCATGATCGTCACCGCCGCCGGCCACCAGGAGCTGCTCGAGGGGCCGGAGTCCCCGGACGAGGGCAAGCTCACCGTCGGCGACACCGTGCAGCTGTCGTACGTCGACCAGTCGCGCCAGCACCTCGACGCCTCCAAGAGCGTGTTCGAGGAGATCACCGGCGGGGGCGACTGGGTGCAGCTGGGCAAGACCGAGATGGCCTCGCGCGCCTACGTGGCCGCGTTCGGGTTCAAGGGCGGCGAGCAGCAGAAGCAGGTCGGCTCGGCCTCCGGCGGTGAGCGCAACCGCATCCACCTCGCCAAGCTGCTGCAGAACGAGGCCAACCTGCTGCTGCTCGACGAGCCGACCAACGACCTGGACGTCGACACCCTGCGCTCGCTCGAGGAGGCGCTGCTGGACTTCGCGGGCTGTGCGGTGATCACCTCCCACGACCGGTGGTTCCTCGACAAGGTCGCCACCCACATCCTGGCCTTCGAGGGCGACTCGGAGGTGACCTGGTTCCCCGGTGGATACTCGGAGTACGAGGAGGACCTGCGCGCCCGCAAGGGTGAGGAGGCGCTCAACCCGACCCGGATCAAGTACAAGCCGTTGACGCGGAGGACGGCCTGATGAACGGCGAGGTGGCAGGTCCGGACGGTGGCCGCGAGCCGTCGGCGTCCAACGGCGAGGCCGGGGGCGCGGACGCGGCGGCCCACGGTCCGGCGGGGGAGGCCGAGGTCGACCCGGCGGAGGGTCAGGCGGTCTACGCCTCGGCGCGGCTGGTCGACGGTGGTGCGGCCGTCGGGGCGCTCGCCTTCGTGCCCGACGACGCCGGGCGGGTGCTCGGGGACGGGCGGACGGTCAGCGGCTGGAGTGCGTTCCAGGGCGAGGAGACCGACGAGGAGCTCACCGACGCCGAGCGGATGCGGCTGCCGTCGCTGGCCTGGCTGGTGCGCCACGACCCGGCGGTGACCATGGTCACGGTCGGCCACGACGGCTCGATGGGCTACTGGGTGCGCCGCGGCGACCGCGACGACGGTCTGCCGCACTGGGAGCGGCTGCAGCCGTAAGCAGTGGGCCAGGATGGCGTGACCTGGTTCACGGCATGGCGTGCGACGGTCAGGCGGGAGTCTCGGTCCGCCGGAACGTCAGCTGCGTGCCCGGCCCGGTGAGGGTCAGCTCGCCGTCCTCGTAGGCGAGGGTGTCGACGGTCCTGAGGGCCGCGAGGTAGGCGGACTCGGACTCCATGACCTCCGGCGGGTGGCAGGCCATCTCGGTCCACAGCAGCTGGGTCAGCTCGAGCGCGTCGCCGTCGAGGGTGGCGGTGGCGCTGTAGTCGTTGCAGGCGGCGGTGCCGCGCCACTGGGCGCCGTCGATCTCCAGGGTGATCGGGTGGCCGTCGACGAGGTCCACCTCGCCGTCGGGTCCGGAGCCCTCCATCAGCTGCCAGGTGCCGGCGAGCACCGGCGGGTCGCCGTCCGCGCCCCAGGGCAGCACGCCGTTGCCGCAGGCGGTCAGCAGCGCCGCGGCCAGCACGACGGCCAGCCACGTGCGACGCGGTGCCATGGCGTGCCTCCGGGGTCGGTGGGTCGGTGGCTGGGGCTGCACGGTCGGACGTGCCGGCACCCCTGGTGGTTCCGGCAACATGCCTGTGCACAACTGGGTTGCATAGTATCTGCAACTGGGTATGGTCGTCAGCGACGAAAGGGAGGTCGCCGCGATGTCATCGCCGACGATCGGCTTCTCGCTGACCGCACAGGACCAGGAGCGTGTCCAGCGGCTCGCAGCGCGCTACGCCCACGGCAACCGCAGTTCGTGGCTGCGTCAGGCCATCGACCTGTTCGAGGAGAAGGCGCTGTTCGACACCCTGGCGCAGCTGCAGGCCAGGGGGGACCGGCTCACGGCCGAGCAGCAC
>SKSM01000113.1 GCA_007122985.1 Nitriliruptoraceae bacterium
CGACCGGGTGAACGCCAGCGTCTGGACCCCGGCGGCGACGAACGCGGCCAGCAGGTCGGCGGTCTCGCGCAGCATCGAGCGCCGCGACCGACCGTCGTCCTCGAACGGCGGCAGCCACAGCCCCAGGTCCAGCGGACCGCGGGGCGCGCCGTCGACCGCCAGCTCGGTGACCTCCAGGCCGGTCAGCAGCCGCGCGTGCTCGCCCGGGTTGCCGATCGTCGCCGTGGCGAGCACGAACGTGGGGTCCGCGCCGTAGCGCTCCAGCAGCCGTCGCAGCCGCCGCAGCACCAGCGCCACGTGGCTGCCGAACACCCCGCGGGCGACGTGCGACTCGTCGACGATCACCGTGGTCACCCGGTGCAGCAGGTCGGCCCAGCGCTGGTGGTCGCCGAGCACCGAGGCGTGCAGCAGGTCCGGGTTGGTCAGGATCCAGTTGGCGGTGCGCCGGATCGCGTCGCGCTCGGGCAGTGGCGTGTCGCCGTCCAGCGCCGCGGCGCGCACCTGCGGGAGCTTGAGCTCGCGGACCGCCCGCAGCTGGTCGCGGGCGAGCGCCTTGGTGGGGGCGAGGTAGAGCGCCACCGACCGGTCGTCGGCCAGCAGCCGCTCCAGGGTCGGCAGCTGGTAGGCGAGGCTCTTGCCGGACGCCGTGCCCGTCGCGACCACCACGTGCCGCCCGTCGCGGACCAGTTCGAGCGCCTCGGCCTGGTGCGACCACAGCTGCTCGATGCCGGCCAGCGCCAGCCGGTCGCGCACCACCGCCGGAACGTCGTCGGGGACCGGCACCGCACGGGCCGTGCGGGCAGGCAGGCGCTCGAGGTGGACCAGCCCGGCGTCGGACGCCGGGTCCCGCGCACCCGGTGCCACCTCGACGTGGCCGCCCGGAGCGACGGTGGCGCCGGTCCGGGCGAGCAGCTCGAGCACGTCCCGCGGGTCCGTGGGTCCGCTCCTCGCCGCCGACGGTCTCGGCACGGTAGCGCCGGGTCGCTAGCGTTCGGCCGGCAGCGAAGGAAGGTCCGAGGTGGAACTGCTCACGGTCTCGTCCAGCGAGCGCGACGGGTGGACGGTGCTCGCGCTGGTCGGGCAGCTCGACGTGGCGACCGCACCCAACTTCCGCGAGATCCTCCAAGAGACGCAGTACAGCGGCGAAGGGCGGGTCGTGCTCGACCTGTCGGGACTGCAGTTCCTGGACTCGTTCGGACTCGGGGTGCTGGTCGGCGGGGTCAAGCGCGCGCGCTCGCACGGTGGCCGGCTGGTCCTGGCCGGGGTCAACGACCGGGTCGCCCAGGTGTTCGAGCTGACCGGCCTCGACCGTGCGCTGCCGTTCGCGCCCGACGTCGACGGTGCCATCGGCAGCTGATGCGCAGCGTCGGGCGGTCACTAGCATCACGGGTCGAGACGCAGGAGGCGGGGTGGAGCTCGACGAACGCACGCGCGCGAGCGTCACCGCCTACGACGACCACGCTCGCGCCTACCAGGAGTCGCTGCGGCTGCGCCGGCCGGTCGCCGACGTTCGCCGCTTCGCCGATCTCGCCCGCCGCGACGCGCTGGTGCTGGACGCCGGCTGCGGTCCGGCCAACGACCTGCGCCTGCTGCGCGACGCCGGGGTGCATCCGGTTGGTCTCGACCTGTCGCTCGGCGCGCTGCGCGAGGCGCGGATGCTGCTGCCACGGCATCCGCTGGTGCAGGCCCCCTACCACGCGCCGCCGTTCCGGGCCCGCTCGTTCGGGGGGCTGTGGCTCTCGGGTGGGTTCAACCACCTGCGCCGCGAGCAGTGGCGGCCGGCCCTCGCCGCGCTGCTCGAGCTGCTCGACAGCGGGCCGGTCTACTTCGCCGCCCTGCGCGGGACCCGCGACCTGGCCGAGGTCGAGGACCCGGTGCTCGGCACCGTCTATGTCTCCGAGGCGGTCGACGCCGAGGTGAAGGCGCTGCTGGCCTCCCACGGCGTCCGCGACCTGTCGATCGAGGTGCGCCCAGACCCCATCCACGACCGGCGGCGCCTCTGGGTCGTGGCGCTGGGCACCTACCGGCGGTGACGGGCGACGGGCGGCGACCATGAAGTTCCTGACCGTGCTGCTGTCGGCGTTGAGCGCGCCGTTGTCCGGCGGGGGCAGCGTGCGCGCGCTGGTGCGGCTGCTGGTCCTGCTGCTCGGGTCGGTGCTGGTGTTCAGTGTCGGCTTCCAGGTACTGATGGAGCTCGAGGGCCAGGAGCACAGCTGGCCGTCGGCCGTCTACTGGACCGTGGTCACCATGACCACGCTGGGCTTCGGCGACATCGTCTTCGAGTCCGATCTCGGCCGGATGTACTCGGTGGTGGTGCTGCTCGCCGGCGCGCTGCTGATCCTGGTGCTGCTGCCGTTCACGTTCATCCAGCTGGTCTACCTGCCCTTCCGTGCGGCCGCGCAGGAGGCCCGGGCACCACGGCGGCTGCCGGAGAGCACCCGCGACCACGTGCTGGTCACCGGCCGCAGCCCCATGGAGGAGCTGCTGATGCACCGCGCGGCGACCGCCGGCGTGCCCTACGCGCTGATCGTCGAGGACACCGACGAGGCGGTGTCGCTCCACGACGCCGGCTACCGGGTGATGATCGGGCAGCTCGACGACCCGGAGACCTACCGCTGTGCCCGTGTCTCGGCGGCGGCCCTGGTGGTGACCGCCCGCAGCGACCAGGCCAACACCAACGTGGTCTTCACGGTCCGCGAGGTGACCGACCGCGGCACGGTCGTCGCCACCGCCGCGTCGCCGGACTCGGTCGACGTGCTCGAGCTCGCCGGCTGTGACCGGGTTGTGCAGCTCGGCAAGCTGCTCGGCGAGGCGTTCGCGCGCCGGATCCTCGCCCCCACCGCCCGCAGCAGCGTGATCTCGACCTTCTCCGACCTGGTCATCGCCGAGACCTCGGCTGCGGGGACCGAGCTGGTCGGCCAGACCCTGGACGAGCTCGGGCTGCGTGCCCGGTTCGGGGTGTCGGTGGTCGGGGTGTGGGACCGCGGCTGGCTGCAGCGTGCCGAGCCCGAGCGGCGCGTCGAGGAGTCCTCCATCCTGCTGCTGGCCGGAACCCAGGCGTCGCTCGGTGCCTACGACGACGCCTTCGCCAGCGACGAGCGCCCGGGGGAGGGAACGGGTGCGGCGTCGGACGGCCTGGTGCTCATCCTCGGCGGCGGCCGGGTCGGACGCGCCGCCGCGGCGGCGCTCGACGCCGCGGGGACCCCCTACTGCGTCGTGGAGGCGCAAGCCGAGCGGGTGCGCCACCTCGATGCTGATTCGGTCGTCGTCGGGGACGCCGCCGACCGCGAGGTCCTGCGTGCCGCCGGCATCGACGACGCCGCCGCGGTCGTGGTCACCACCCACGACGACGACACCAACATCTACCTGACGTTGTACTGCCGGCGGCTGCGCCCGGACATCGAGATCCTCGGGCGGGTCAAGAGCGAGCGCAACCTGACCACCATGCACCGCGCCGGCGCCGACGTGGTGCTGTCCTACGCCTCGACCGGCGCGATGGAGGCCTGGAACGCGCTGCGCGAGGACTCCACGCTGCTGCTCGCCGAGGGGCTGGTGGTGTTCCGGGTCCCGGTGCCCGACGAGCTGGCGGGCCGGGCGCTCGGCGACACCGGCCTGCGCGCTGCCACCGGCTGCACCGTGGTCGGCGTGGTGGTCGACGGCCACTGCCGCACCGATCTGGACGCGACGACGACCCTGCCGTCCGACGGCGAGCTGATCCTCATCGGCGACACCGCCGCGGAGGAGTCGTTCCTGGCGCGGTTCGTCGCGGACGACCATCCGAACCGGATCGTGCGGTGGTGGTGGCGGCTGCGGCGCTGAGGCGCCACGGCGTCGTCAGTCGTCGCAGATCCGTCGGAGGAACGGTTCGGCTGCGACGTGCAACGGGCGGATGGTGATGTCGGCGCCCGCCTCCTCGAGCAACTGCGCCGTCGCCTCGTCGTCCGCTGCCATCGCGATCCGCCCGGTGTAGCCGTGGTGGCGGAACGAGGACAGCAGGTGCTCGTTGACCTCCAGGTCACGGATGCTGGAGATCACCCACCGGGTGCGCTGCAGCGGTAGCTGCTCGGGTAGGTCCGGGTCCTCGGCGTCCCCGAAGATCACGTCGCAGTTCGCCTCGCTCTCCCGCACGCTGCGCGGGTCGAAGTCGACCGCCAGGACCCGCTCACCGCGTTGCTGGAGCTCGCCGACCAGGGTCGATCCGAAACGTCCGAGCCCGACCACGATGAACTCCGGCTCCGGCCGACCGTCCGACAGGTCGAGGTCGGCCTTGGGCTGCCGGAACTCGAAGATCCGCAGCATCGGCTCGAGCCGGTCGAAGATCGCGTCCGAGTTGTAGATCAGGTAGGTCGACGCGCTGATGGTCACGAGCCCGACGGCGGTGACCAGCCCCACCACCTCGGTGCCGATCTGGCCCTGGTTGACGCCGAGCGCGACCAGGATCAGCGAGAACTCGCTGATCTGGGCGACGGTCAGCCCCGCCTTGAACGACACGCGCTTGCGGTAGCGCATCACCCCCATGATCACCATCACGATGATCGGGTTGCCGATCAGCACGAACAGCGAGAACACCACCGCGGCGCCCAGCTGGTCCAGGGCGGTCGTCAGCTCGAACTGGGTGCCGAGCTCGATGAAGAAGAACACCAGCAGGAAGTCGCGCAAGGTGGACAGCCGCCCGACCAGCGCCTCGCGGTACGGGGTCGAGGCGAGCGACATGCCGGCCAAGAACGCGCCGACCTCCTCACTGAAGCCCAGCAGGATCGACACGGCGGCCACCACGACGGCCCACATCACCGCAGCGAGCACCAGCAGCTCCGCCGAGCGGGCGAGCAGATGGGTCGCCGCCGGCATCACGTAGCGGCCGATCAGTCCGATGGCCACCAGCAGGGCTGTGCCGCGCAGCACCACGCCGAGGATCTCCTGGGCGAGCCCTTCGTCGGGATCGCCGGCTCCGGTCGCGGTGATCACGATCATCGCCAGCACCACGACGATGTCCTGCACGATCAGGAACCCGAGGGCGATCCTGCCGTGCAGGTCGTCCAGCTCGCGCTTGTCGGTGAGCAGCTTGACGATGATGATCGTCGAGGAGAACGTCAGCGCCACCGCGATGTAGAGGGCCGGGACCGTGTCGAAGCCGAGTCCGACCGCGATCATGAAGCCGATCACGGAGGTGAAGATCACCTGGCCGAGGCCGGTCGCCAGCGCCACCGGCCCGAGCCGCTTGACCAGCCGGACGTCGAGCTTGAGCCCGACCACGAACAGCAGCAGCGAGATGCCGATCTTGGCCAGCAGCTCGATCTCCGAAGTGGCCTCGACCAGGCCCAGTGCCTCCGGACCGACGGCGATTCCGGCCGCGAGCAGCCC
Source organism: Nitriliruptoraceae bacterium (assembly GCA_007122985.1). Lineage (GTDB taxonomy): Bacteria > Actinomycetota > Nitriliruptoria > Nitriliruptorales > Nitriliruptoraceae > SKTG01. Next base: position 5,362 of record SKSM01000113.1, read on the forward strand.
GACGATCAGCGGCTGCTTGAGCAGCAGCGCCAGGGCGCCTGCGGCCACGCACACCCCGAGCACGACCGCGACCTGCTCGAACACCCCCAGGTCCACGTCCCCCTCCGCGTCGGCGAACCAGGGAAGGTAGCGGCGGGTGCGACGTGCGAAGCGGGGTCAGCTGCCTGCGGCGGGGTCGGCTTGGCCGACAGCGCCGCTCGGTCGCTGCTCGGCACGGTGGCGCTCGAGCCACGCCATCGCAGGTCGCGCGGTGAGCCCGTGGATGATCAGCGAGGCGAAGATCGTCACCGCCGTCAGCGCCCACAGCGGGCCGGCGTCGACCAGGTCGGTGCGGTTGATGCCGTAGGCGAGGTAGTAGATCGAGCCGAGCCCGCGGATGCCGAAGAACGAGATGGCGGCGCGCTCGGCCGGGGTGGTGTTGGCGTTGCCGAGCAGCCCGACCCAGCCGGCCAGCGGGCGTGCCACCAGGATGAACACCAGGGCGAAGGCGACCATCTCCCAGGTGGCATGGTCGTACAGGCCGTCGGCGAACGCCGCCCCGAGTGCGAGCAGGACCACACTCATCGCCAGGAGCTCGAGCTGCTCGGCACCCTCGTGGAGGTGGTCGTGGACGTGGTTGACCCGCTCGGTGTCGCGCACGACGTAGGCGGTGACGAAGACCGCGATGAAGCCGTAGGCGCCGAGCACCTCGGTGATCCCGAA
>SKSM01000063.1 GCA_007122985.1 Nitriliruptoraceae bacterium
GCCCGGCGATCGTCGACCCCGAGCTTGTCCAGGATCGCTGAGACGTGGTGGCCAACCGTCTTGGGCGAGATGTGCAGCGCCGCAGCGATGTCAGCGTTGCGACTGCCTTCGACCAGCAGGCCCAGCACCTCGAGCTGCCGGTCGGTCAGGCCCGCGGGGTTGTCCAGCGTCGTGCGTGACGGGCGACGCGGCAGGTCGTGCACCCCGAGTCCGCGGAGCTCGGCGGCGACCACGTCGCCCATCGGCGCGGCACCGAGCTCGCCGAACATCTCCAGCGCACGCCGCAGCTGATCGGGCTGGCCACTGTCGGCGAACGCGACCGCCATCTCGTAGGGGCAGCCGATCGCCTCCCACGCATCGGCTGCTGCACCCCAGTCCCCGGCGATCTGCAGGGCGAACGGCTCGGCCGCCCCCGCCGGCGGGGCGTCCAAGCGGCCCGCCCGCCACAGCCAGAACGCCAGCTCCCCGATCGCCCAAGCCTGCTCACGACGCAGGGCCAGTTCGTAGGTGTCGCCCACCAGCTCTGGGATCCGGTCGATGTCACCGACCAGCCACGCTGCCTCCGCACGGCCGGCCGCCACCGGCCAGAGCCGCTGCAGGTCGCCGGTGGCCGAGGCGAGCTCCCAGGCCTCGTCCAGCGACTCGTCGGCACCGGGATCCCCACGCCGGGTCCGCAGGCGACCCTGTGCCGTCAACGCCACGATGCGGGTGGGCGCGTGCTCGCTGGATCGCGCCACCACCTCGGCAGCCACCTGCTGCGCCTGCGACCAGCGCCCCTGCTCGAAGGCCGAACGGGCGACCCACGCGAGGCAGTAGTCGCCGTGGATGTCCAGGTCGTGCTCCGCGCACCACCGGACGGCTTCCTCCAGCCAACGGTCGGCGAACTCGTAGCGCCGCACCTCGCCGGCGCCCGAGCCCAGCATCCGCAGGACGATCCCGACGATGGCATCGTCGCCGGAGCGCCGGGCGGTCTGCAGGGCCCGCGCGAGCGTCTGCTCGGCGCGGTCGGGATCCGCGAACCACTGGGCCGCCCCCACGATGTTGAGGGCACGGGCGAGCAGCGCGGTCTGGCCGTGCTGTTCTGCGATGGCGACCGCCCGCTCTCCCAGGTCGATCGCCTCGGGGATCTCGCGGGCGAGCATGTGCAGATGCGCGCTGTAGGTGTAGGCGGTGGCCAGGGCCGGCCCGGCCGGCTGCTGCTCGAGGCGTTCGATCGCCTCCTGCACCGAGTCCCGCGCGGCCTGGTTGCGACCCATCCCCCACAGCACGTAGGCACGTCGCGCCAGGACCGTCGCCGCAGACTCGGGGTCACCGACCTCGTCCCACGCGGCCAACGCCTGGTCGTATGCGGTCAACGCATCGTGCTCGCGATCGACGGCCATGCGCTCGTCTGCAAGACGTTCGAGCAGCCGTGCCTGCTCACGGCCGCTGAGCAGCTCAACGTGCTGCAACGCCCGTTCGAGGTGCGCGACCGACTCACGGTGCGCACCGAGTCGGCTGGCCTGCTCCGCCGCGACCGGTGCATGCGCGAGCACCGCCTCGCGATCACCCGCCTGTTCGGCGTGGTAGGCCAGCCGTGACGCATCGGCACCCGACTGGCGCGTCAGCCAGCCAAGGACGGCGGCGTGCAGCGCAGCACGGCGCAGGACCGGGATCGCCCGCTCCACCGCCAGACGGGCGAGCTCGTGCCGAAACTGCAACGATCCACCGCGGAGTACGTGCAGCACCGCCGCCTCGACGCACTCCTCGATCGCCGCGGTGTCCCCGCCGGATACCGCCCGGAGCAACTCCAGCTCCACCGCATCGGGCACGACCGCCGCGCAGTCCAGCACCGCCCGCGCCGAGGGCGAGAGCATCTGGACCCGGGCCAGCACCGCGTCGCTCACCGTCGCGGGAACCGTCAGATCACCCGATTCGAGCACCTCGGTCAGGAAGAACGGGTTGCCACCGGTCATGCGGTGGAGCTCTCGGGGATCGACGGCACGGCCCGTCGCCAGCTGTGCGACCGCATCCGGTGAGAGCCGGGACAGCTCGATCCGCTCGACCCCCGGCAGGGTGACGACCTGCCCCAGCACCCGGCGCATGGGATGGTCCCCGCCCACCTCGTCGTCGCGATAGGTCGCGATGACCAGCGCGTTGGTGTCGATGACCCGCCGAGCGACGTAGACCAGGAGATCGCGCGTGGCCTCGTCCGCCCAGTGGACGTCCTCGATCACCGCGATCGTCGGTTGCAGCGGCGATGCCAGCGCGTCCAGGAATCCGGTGAACAATTCGTGCCGCGTCGCGTCGCTCGCCATCAGCGACGCGAGCTCCCCGCGGGCCGAGCGGGCGATGTCGTACAGCGGCCCCAACGGTCTGGGCGTGCTCAACGCGTCACACCCGCCCCGCCACACGCGAGCGACCCCTTCACGGTGACTGCTGAACGCATGCACCAAGGAGGTCTTGCCGATGCCGGCCTCCCCGGCGACCAGCACCAGCCGACCCGCGCCCGAGCCGGCCTCGGCCAACCATGACTCGAGGGCTGCCAAGGGCGCGTCACGCTCTACCAACTCCACATTCGCACCTTAACGGCTGCACCGGACACGTCGATAGGACAGCTCGACAGGGCACGTCGAAGCACCTGTCAGCGTCCGTCGGGCGGGAGCCGTCAGTCCCAGATGCGGTCGAGCCGCCACGCCCCGCCGCGCCGCACCAGTTCGTACACCCCCCGGGACGGGGCACCGTTGCGGGCCTCGACCCGCCACAGATCGGTGCGCTCGATGCGTTCGGGCAGCCCGTCGGTCCGCCGCCACCACCTCTCGTCCTCGTGCCAGTGCCCGAGGACCGCGGTCACCCGGTAGTGCTCGCCCCGCCAGGTGAAGGCCGCCGGTGGCTGGTCCGGGACGCTGGTCGCGTCGTCATCGACGAGCTCGACGGCCTCGAGCGGCTCCCGGTAGCGCTTGCTCACCTCGTCACCTCCTGCCGACGCCTGCCGTCCGTGCGGCTGACCAGCACCTCAGTCACAACATCAGTCGAACTCATGTTCGAGTCCTTCGGTGGCACCGTACGTCGGCGATGCGACACCCGCCACCGCAGGCTCCCGCCCGCACGGGCGGCGCACGCCGATCACGCCACCCGCACGCTGCGCTGCGCCGCGCGAACCCGTGGCGCCGGCGGACCTACCGTGTCGCTGCGACGAGGAGCGAGACACGTGGTCAGCGACGACGTCCGGGTCTTCGGGCCCGAGAGCTACAACAAGCGCGGTGTGCTCAGGAGCAAGGTCTACGAGCAGGAGCTCGCCCGCCTCCAGGTCGAGCTGGTCAAGCTCCAGCACTGGGTCAAGGAGACCGGCCAGCGCATCGTGGTGATCTTCGAAGGACGCGATGCCGCCGGCAAGGGCGGGGTGATCAAGCGCATCACCGAACGGACCAACCCCCGGATCGTGCGCACGGTCGCGCTCGGCACGCCCTCCGATCGCGAGAAGACCCAGTGGTACTTCCAGCGGTATGTCGAGCAGCTGCCCGCCGCGGGCGAGATCGTGCTGTTCGACCGGTCCTGGTACAACCGCGCCGGGGTCGAGCGGGTGATGGGCTTCGCCGACGAGCAGCAGGTGCAGGAGTTCATGCGCACCTGCCCGCAGTTCGAGCGGATGCTGGTGCGGGCCGGCATCCCGATCATCAAGTACTGGTTCTCGATCAGCGACGAGGAGCAGGAACGCCGCTTCCGTGCCCGCAACGAGGATCCGACCAGGCGCTGGAAGCTCTCCCCGATGGATCTCCAGGCTCGTGACCAGTGGGAGGAGTACTCGCGCGCCAAGGACGAGATGTTCAACCACACCGACATCAAGCAGGCCCCGTGGTGGGTGGTCGACGCCGACGTCAAGCGTCACGCACGTCTCAACTGCATCGCCCACCTGCTCGACCAGTTCGACTACGCCGACACGACCCCCGAGCCGATCGATCTGGGCGACCGACCACCGCCACGCGGCCGCTACGTGCGACCGCCCATGGAGGACCAGACCTTCGTCCCCGAGCGGTACTGAACCGCGGCGGTGTCAGCCCTCGTCGGGGGCCGACCGGTCGGCGAGCTCCGCGAGTCGGGCGACGGCGTCCTCAGCGACCTGCTCGATCGGCTCACCGGCCGCCACCCGGGCGTTCCAGCGTCCGAGCAGCTGGGTGCTCAGGTGCGAGGCCAGCGGCCCGAGGGCCGCGCGGATCTCCGGGTGCTCCTCGACCGCGGCCCGACTGATCTGCGGCACGACCACGAACGCGGGAAACACCTCCAGGTCGTCGACCAGGGGCCGTAGCCCGGACGCCCAGGCCCTGCCGTCGGTGGCGGTGGTCAGACCCGCCAGGCAGTCGCCGGCGAGCACGGCGCCGACGACCTCGTCCGGACTGGCGGCGAGCACCGGCTGATCGCTGCGCACGCTGTAGGCGGCCAACACCGCCCGCAGCCCGTCAGGCCGCGAGGCGAACTCGTGATCCACGCACAACGTCGCATCAGCCTGCTCCGAGAGCCGGGTGGCAAGCTGCGACACGGTCGTCAGCTCCGCTTCGAGCGACGGCGGTCCCGCCACCACGAACGTGAAGGTGGCGTTGGCCGGGGGCTCATCGATGCCCTCGAGGAACCGTGGCCGCAGCCACACCACCTCGGCCACGTCGTGCTCGCTGACCTCCTGGAAGCTCGCCTGGACGTCGCCCGGCGGATCGGCACGTCCGAGGCTCTCCAGCCACGTCTCGCCGGTGTAGCCGGTGCGCACGTCGACCTCACCGGCCTCCAGCGCCTGCCGGGCAGACCGCGCTCCGGGGTAGCGCACCGTCTCGGCCGGGAGCTCGGCGAGCTCGAGCAGTCCCACCATCACCTCGGCGAGCAGGGCCGACTCCGGATCCGGTCCGCCCGCGACCCGCAGCGGCTCCGGGCCCTGCGCGTCGTCGTCGGCCGCGCCGGCGTCAGCACCCACCGCCGTACACGCGCTGAGCGCCACGGCAGCCACGACCAGCCAGAGCTTGTGCATGCCCACGAGGGTACGGCCGGCGGGCGGGTCACGAACCCTCCGTGCGGAGGCCTCGCACTCCTGGCATATCCTCAGCACCTCCCCGTCGCTGCGGAGCGTGCTGGTGCGTCGCAATCGTCCCCGCCCTGCCTGCCCGGATCGGCATGGAGCGCGTCGACCCGGTGGGCGTCTCGCCGTCATCACCGCCGCGGCCCTCGTCCTGGTCGCCTGCGGCGGCGGCGACACGCCCGTGGTGGGCGACGCCCCAGACGCCGATGACGATGAGCTCGCCGAGCTGTCGGTCGCGATCGCCAGCTTCGACATCTCCGCCGGGGAGCAGCGCCGGCTCATGGCCGGCGTGTTCAGCCCGACCCGGCAGCTGGTCGCGTTCGGCGAGGTCGAATTCGGACTGGCCTACCTCGGCGAGGGCGAGGACACCGACATGGAGGCCGAGCTCGACCAGCGGGTGACCGCCAGCTTCCTGGGGGTGCCCGGGATCGAGCCCGAGGGCGAAGCCACCCAGCCGACCCTGGTCGACGACACCGGCAGCGGGGTCTACGCGGCCACCGTCGACCTCGAGCGGCCGGGCATCTACGGGCTCCAGGTGGCCGCAGAACTGGACGACGGCTCGGTGGTCACCGGGCAGCAGGCGTTCACCGTGACCGAGCACAGCGAGGTCCCCGACGTCGGCGACGAGGCACCGGCCGTCGACAACTTCACGATCCAGGACGCCGAGGACGGCCTGGTCGAGCCGGTGGCCGTCGACTCGCGCGCCCAGGACGGTGATCTCGACGTGCTCGACCCACGTCTGCACTCGACCTCGGTCGCCGATGCGCTCGACGCGGGCCGGCCGGTCGTGGTCACCATCGCCACACCGGTCTACTGCCAGACCCGCTTCTGCGGGCCGCTGACCGAGGTCGTGGCCGACCTGGCCGACGACTACGCCGACCGCGCCGACTTCGTCCACCTCGAGGTGTGGGAGGACTTCGACGAGCAGCAGCTCAACGATGCGGCGGCCGCGTGGATCCAGACCGAGTTCGGCGGCAACGAGC
>SKSM01000199.1 GCA_007122985.1 Nitriliruptoraceae bacterium
CGGCACGCCAGCGTCACCCGGAGCGCAGGCGGGATCGCGGCGGCCGGTGGCTGGCAAGGGGCGGGTCCTGTCGTCGACCTCGGTGCGGGGGGTCGTCCGGTGCGGCGAGGCGCGGGCAGGCCCGCCGGCGCCGGTTGCGCGCAGGCTCGTACGCCGCGCCGGCGACGACTAGGGCCGTCCGTCACCCGGCGCTGGGACCTCGTGCGGGATGCGGACCGTGGTCAGCTGCGCAGCACGTTTGCGAACACCAGCCACGCCAGCAGCGTCTTCGCCGCCAGGCTGAGGATCACGTAGGCGTACTCGCCGTAGACGTAGTCCGCCCAACGCCCCTTCTGGCGGTACTGCAGCCACATGTTCAGACCGAACGAGAAGAACAGGACGAACTGCACCACCAGGATCACGTAGACGAAGCCGGGGACCTGCCCGCCGCCAGCCGCGGTGTAGACCGCGATCAGCGCCCACGGCACCAGGCCGAAGACCGTGCCCCACCAGAACGCGCTCATGTCGGGGAAGTCCGGGGACTCACGACGCTCCATGATCAGCCCGAAGACGATCATCGCCGAGTTCACCGCGAAGATCGCCACCAGCGCGGCCAGGTCCCAGATGCCGACCAGCATCGCGATCAGCACCACCATGACCGAGGAGCTGACCGAGTACTCGATCCACCGGGCGTAATTGGCGCGCAGATCGAGCTTGCGCTCGTACCAGCGGCGCAGCGGCCCCGCGGTCAGCAGGTGGTCGGCCGCGGCGAACAGCACGAACACCGCGACCCACAGCCCCACCGCGACCGCTCCGACCTGCTCCGCGGGGTTCGGCTCGCCGAGGATCGCGGCCGGCACCGGGTCGTCGCTCAGGAAGCTGGCGAAGACCGGCAGCGCGAAGTCGTTGGTCAACGCCAGGATCACGCCCGCCTGGGCGAGGTGGACCAGCCCGATGACCAGGTTGAAGCGACGCAGCCGTGCGTAGCGCACGTCGCGGTCGGGGATGGTCACGCTCGTCATGGCGGCCTGCCGTTCGACGCGGCGGTGGCGGTCCGGGCCGACCGCACGCTCACCGTGCTCCTGGACAACAGTACGCCGCTGGACGGCCCGATGGATGGACCCACGGCCCGCACCCCGGTCGCGGCGGCGTCCGGTCGCGGCGGCCTCGCCCGGTCGCGGCGGCCTCGCACCGTCGCGATGGCGGCCCCGCCCGGTCGCGATGGCAGCGTCGCCCGGTCGCGACGGCGGCCCCGCCCGCGAGAAACACGCCCATCCGCGAGGTTCTCGCACGCGGGCGGACACAACGCGCCACCACCCGGCCCCGCCCGCGAGAAACACGCCCATCCGCGAGGTTCTCGCCGACCACGTCGACGGCCGCGGTGGCGGCCGCGTCGACGGCCGCGGTGACGGGGCCGCGGTGACGGCCGAAGTGCTTCTGGCGCCGGACTTGCCTAGGCTGCCCGCGGTCGCAGGATCGGCCGAGGCCGGTCCGACTGCTGCGCGTCGCGCTCACCGCCGCGCGAACCCTGGAGCTTTCATGGTCACGACGTCCGACGGCACGGTCTTCATCGCGAAGGACGATGCACCGGGGGAGCGTCGGGTCGCGGCCACGCCCGCCTCCGTGCGCAAACTGGCGGCACTGGACGCGCAGGTGCTCGTCGAGCGCGGCGCCGGGGCCGGGGCCGGGTTCGACGACGACGACTACGAGCAGGCCGGAGCGACGCTCGTCGACCACGACGCCATCGGCGGGGCGGGTGTGGTCGCCCGGGTCTCACCGCCGTCGACCGACTTCACCGCCACGTTGTCGCCCGGCACGGTGCTGCTGTCGTTCATGGCCCCGCACCGCAACCTCGACGTCGTGCGGGCGCTGGCAGAGGCGCAGGTGACCACACTGTCGATGGAGCTCGTCCCCCGGGTCACCCGGGCGCAGACGATCGACGCGCTGTCGAGCCAGGCCAACGTCGCCGGCTACCGCGCCGTGATCGAGGCGGCCTACCGGCTCGACAAGTACTTCCCGCTGTTCATGACCGCGGCGGGAACGATCCGTCCGGCGCGGGTGGTGGTGCTCGGCGCCGGGGTCGCGGGGCTGCAGGCCGTGGCCACCGCCAAGCGGCTCGGCGCGATCGTGCACGTCTCCGACATCCGCGAGGCCGCACGCGACGACGTCGCCTCGCTCGGCGCGACCTTCATCGAGGTGCCGGACGCAGAGGACGCCACCGGGGAGGGCGGCTACGCCAAGGAGGTCGGCGCCGACTTCCTGGAACGGCAGCGTGCCGTGCTCACCGAGCACCTCACCCAGGCCAACGCCGTCATCGCCACCGCGCAGATCCCCGGCCGTCCCGCGCCGGAGCTGATGACCGCAGCGATGGTCGAGGCGATGCAGCCGGGCTCGGTGGTGATCGACCTCGCGGCCGCCGACGGCGGGAACTGCGCGCTGACGCAGGCGGAGCAGACCGTCGAGCACGGCGGCGTGAAAATCGTCCCCGGCCAGAACCTGCCCTCGTCGATGCCCGCCGAGGCCAGCGCGCTCTACGGGCTGAACATCGCCTCGTTCTGTGAGCTGCTGTTCGACGAGGGCAAGGTGGCGCTCGATCTCGACGACGACGTCGTCGCCGGCGCCCTGCTCACCCACGACGGGGCCGTGACGGCCCCGGCGATCGCCGACCTGCTCGGCGGGGAGGACACCTGATGGGTCCGTTGCTCGTGAGCGTGTACGTGTTCGTCCTCGCGGCGTTCCTCGGGTTCGAGCTGATCAACAAGGTGCCTCCCACGCTGCACACCCCGCTGATGTCCGGCGCGAACGCCATGTCTGGGGTCACGCTGATCGGGGCGCTGACGCTGGTCACGGTCGCCGCCGTCTCCGCCAGCGTGGTGCTCGGGGTGCTGGCGCTGATACTGGCCACGATCAACGTGGTCGGTGGGTTCCTCGTGACCGACCGCATGCTCTCGACCTTCGGCGGCCGCTCGTGATCACCGACGACCTCACCGCCCTGCTCGCCCTCGGGTCGATCGCGCTGTTCGTGGTCGGCCTCAAGCGGCTCTCGCGCGTGCGCACCGCCCGCAGCGGCAACGCACTGATGGCCTCCGGCATGCTGCTGGCGGTCGTGATAACGCTGCTGGAGATCGGCCTGGTCGACTACCGCTGGATCATCGGCGGGCTGCTCATCGGCGCGGCCATCGGCGTGCTGATCGTCGTGCGCGCCCAGGCCACCCAGATGCCGGAGATCGTGGCCCGCTTCAACGGCTTCGGTGGTGCCGCCTCGGCGCTCGTGGCGCTGTCGCTGTTCTGGGCAGAGGTGGTCGAGCCGACCGGCGAGACCACCGCGGCAGCCGCGCTCGGCAACGCGGCGGCGACCACGCTGGTGCTGTCGGTGCTGATCGGCAGCGTCACCCTCTCGGGCAGCATTCTGGCCGAGCTCAAGCTCCGCGGCACCATCGAGGGGACCCCGCAGATCCCGGTCCGCGCCGTGCTGATGGCGGTGCTCGCCCTCGGCGGCATCGCGTTGGGTGCCACCGCGGTGTTCGGCATCGACGACCCCGCCACCGCCGCCGCCCTGGTGGTCGGACTCGTGGTCGCCAGCGTCCTCGCCGGCCTCGTGCTGGTGCTTCCGATCGGCGGCGCCGACATGCCCGTGGTCATCAGCCTGCTGAACTCGATGTCCGGGCTCGCAGCGGCCGCGACCGGGTTCGCGCTGAGCAACCAGCTGCTGATCATCGCCGGCACGATCGTCGGCGCGGCCGGGCTGATCCTGACCCAGATCATGTGCGTGGCGATGAACCGATCGCTGCTCAACGTGCTCATCGGCGGCTACGGCGGCGAGGCCACCGAGCACGGCGAGTACGAAGGGGTCGTCTCCGCCGACGCGGAGTCGGCCGCGATGGTGCTCGAGGCCGCCCAGTCGGTGATCATCGTCCCGGGTTACGGGCTTGCGGCCGCCCGCGCGCAGAACGCGGTCTACGAGGTCGCCCAGGCGCTGCGCAAGCAGGGGACCCAGGTCCGCTTCGCCATCCACCCGGTGGCCGGCCGGATGCCAGGGCACATGAACGTGGTGCTCTCCGAGGCCGAGGTCCCCTACGAGCTGCTGTTCGAGATGAGCGAGATCAACCAGGACTTCTCCCAGACCGACGTGGCCATCGTCGTCGGCGCCAACGACGTGGTGAACCCACTGGCCAACACCGACCCGACCAGCCCCATCGCCGGGATGCCGATCCTGGACGTGGAGAACGCCCGACGGGTGTTCGTGATCAAGCGCAGCCTCTCGCCGGGGTATGCGGGCATCAAGAACCCGCTGTTCGAGCGCGACAACACCGTGATGCTCTACGGCGACGCCAAGCAGATGCTCGACGACCTCGCCAGCGAGCTGTCGAGCAACGTGCGCTGACCGCAGGGTCCGTACGCGGCGCCTGCCGGCGTCGGCCCCGCGCGGACCGCCTCCCGGCAGCCGAACCGGGCCCTTCGCCCCTCGCCCGCCACCGGACCATCACCCAAGGTGGTGCTGGCGGTCGCGGCACCGACGGCCGCGGACGGAGGCGGCGGTGGGCGGCCCGGTCATCAGCACCCGGAGGGTGTGCAAGACCTACGGCAGCGGCGATGCGGCCGTGCACGCGGTCCGCGGCGTGGACCTGACCGTTGCGCGCGGGGAGTTCGTGGCCCTGATGGGCCCGTCCGGCTGCGGCAAGTCGACGCTGCTGCACCTGCTCGGCGGGCTCGACCGGCCGACGAACGGCACGGTCGAGGTCGACGGACACCGGCTGGACGGGCTGGACGAGTCGGCGCGGGCGGTCCTGCGCCGCAACACGGTCGGGTTCGTCTTCCAGGCCTACAACCTCGTCCCGAACCTCACCGTGGCCGACAACATCGACCTGCCGGGCCTGCTGTCGGGCCGATCCCGGGCCGAGGTTTCCGTCCGACGCGACCAGCTGCTGGCGACCCTGGGGATCACCGAACGTGCCGGGTCGCTGCCCTCGCAGATGTCCGGTGGCCAGCAGCAGCGTGCCGCGATCGCACGGGCGCTGATCAACACCCCCACCGTGCTGCTCGGCGACGAGCCGACGGGCAACCTCGACTCGGCGAGCGGCGCACAGGTCCTCGAACTGCTCCGCACCCTGCACACCGCCGGGCAGAGCCTGGTCGTGGTCACCCACGACCCCGGCGTCGCAAGCCACGCCTCACGGGTGCTGTTCCTGCGGGACGGCCGAATCGTCGCCGAGCGCCGGCCGACGGCACCGGGTGACCGCGGCACGGTGCTGGCGGGTGTGGAGGCCACGGAGCGTGCACCCGCCGTCGGCGGCGGGTCGTGAGCGCGGTCCGGCGCCAGGCCAGGGCCAACCTTCTCAGCGCGCGGGTCCAGACCGGTCTCGTGGCCTCGACGATCGTCGCCGCCGCGGCGCTGTTGACGGTCGCACTGGCCAGCTTCGGGGCCGCCGGCGGCGCGTTCGACGCACTGCACGACCGTGTCGACGGCGCCCACCTGTGGCTGGACCTCGATCCCGACGCGGTCGCTGCCGACGCCGCGGTGACCACGCTGGCGGCACTGCCCGGGGTCGCGGCGACCACCGGCCCGCGACCGACCGTGGCGTCGCGTCTGCGGTTCGGTGACGAGCAGCAGTGGCTGCAACTGCGTGACTGGCCCGGTGAGGACGTGGCGGTCGCCCGCACCCTGGTGGTCGACGGTCGGGCGCCGGTCGGCGGCGAGGACGCCGTCATCGCCCTGGACCGCAACCTCGCCGATCACTACGAGGTGGCGCTCGGCGACGACGTCGAGGTGCTCCGGCCGGACGGTTGGGCGGCGACGACCGTCGTGGGACTCACGGTGTCCGCGGACATGTGCCCGGCGCCGGTGTGCGAGCCGACGATCTCGCACCTTCCGGCGGGAGGGCTGGCGGCCGCCGGCCTGCTGCCGGGCGTGCAGCCGGACGCCGAGCGCCTGGCCGTCGGGCTGCGCCTGACCGACCCGGAC
>SKSM01000192.1 GCA_007122985.1 Nitriliruptoraceae bacterium
GGCGGCAGGGCTCGGCTTCGCGTTGCCGGTGACGGGCGCGGCCACCCTGCCGCCCACCGAGCGGCCGATCCTGGCACTCACCGGCGAGGGCGCGGCGCTGCCGCCGGGCGGACTGCGGCCGGACACCGTGCTGCTGGTGGGCACCGAGCGGGGCGGGCTCTCGCCGGAAGCGCGGCTGCGAGCCACGGGCACCGTGGCCATTCCCATGCGCCCGGGGGTCTCCAGCCTCAACCTGGCGACAGCGGTCGCGGTGGCGCTCTACGCCGGGCGCTGAGCCAGCGCGCTGCGCGCGTGCGGGGAGCGCCGGCAGCGTCAGGAGGCGGGGCCGGCGACGCCCAGCAACGGCTCCACCCGTCGATTGAGCGCATCGAGCGTGGCCCGCATGACCGCGCCGTCGGGATCCCCGTCGAGCAGCGCCGCGCCAATCAGGGTGTCCTCGGTCCGGTTGGACAGCAGGGTCAGCACCACGGTGGCCATGGCGGGCTCGGCGTTGTGACGCACGTTCACGCTGTCGATGCCGACCAGCAGCGGCGCATCGACGAGCATCCGCAGCGCATCGACGGTCGCCTCGGCGATCGCCCGGCCGATGCCGGGGCCGGTCAGCACCGCCTGCCGGGTGCCGTCCCCGTAGCGGCCGTCGTGCTCGAGGCGGGCGGTCACCCGCACGTCGGTCTCGCCGCGTTGGACTTCGAGGTGTCGGATCGCCGCACGCGACGCCGTCGCAGCTGCGTCCTGGGCGACCGGCCGCTCGAACGGTTCGGACGCATTGTGGATCAGCCTGACCGGGTCGACGTCATCGCCGTCCGGGCGCTCGGCGAGGTCGAGCACGGTGTCGTCGTCGGCCGCGGACGGCGTCTCGCGGGCGGTCGCGGGGTCGTCGATGGGAGCGGTCGTCTCGACCGCATCCGCGGCGTCGTCCGCGGTGTCGTCCGCGGCGGGCTCCACTGGTTCGGCCGGCGTGGGAGGAGCAGGCGGCGGGGAGGACTCCTCACCGGGCGGGGGCGTCACCGATGCTGGCGCCGGCTGCGCACCAGCGGTCGTGGCGGCACCCGAGTCCGCACTGCCCGCCGACGACGCCGGCGTGGGTGCGGCGATGGGGCGGATCGCGGCGGGATCGAGGGCGATGGCGAAGCGCTCACGCAGCGTGGCGGCCACCGACCACGAGACCGCCTCAGAATCCTCGTCGGGGTGCAGGCGCAGCCGCAGCCGGCTGCGCCCGTCGTCGTGGCGCTCGACCCTGGCACTGGCCACCCCGGGCACCGATTCGATCGTGCGCTCGAGCTCGTGATCGCTCGGCGCCGCCCGTACTCCTCCGGCGACCTGACGCACCTGACACTCCCCTCGACTGTCGTTGCCCGCAGTTGGCGCGTCGCGCCCGTACGCTGACCTCACCCTGCCCCACGTACGCCCGGAGAGGTCTCGCCGTGGCCGGACGCCGTCGACGCAGCCCCTGGTGGCGTCATCTGATCGGCGGCGCCGAGCGCGCCGAGCGCACCGAGCGGATGACGGCACCCGCTGGCGGTGAGGCGCCCGACCGGGTGACGGCGGGTGACGACCGTACCTCCCGCGGACTGTTCACCGCGCGGCGAGATCCCCCACCGGTGGAACAACCGCTTTCCGACGGGGCTGGCCGCGCGCCGCACGCACTCCGCGCCTCCCGCGCGCACACTTCGCGCGTTGAGCGCTCACCGACGCCACCTCCACCGCCGCCTCCGACCACTGTCGGTGACCTGCGTGCGGAGGCGGCCACAACCGGTGGCCGTTCCCCGGCCGGGCCGCCGTCCCGGCTCCCGATCCGGGTCGACGAGTCCGTCGCCGAGCAGCCGGCCGCTCGGCGTGCCTTGAGCCCGTCGCAGGCGCTGCACCTCGCCGAGCACGGCCCACGCGCGGCGGCGCGGAGCGACGCCGTGCGCGAGGAGGGCGTCGACGGACCGACCCCGGACCACACCGACCACTGGGGCGACACCGACCACCGGGGCGACACCGACCACCGGGGCGACACCGACCACCGGGGCGACACCCCGTCGAGCTGACGAGCTCGTCCGAGGTGTCAGCCGACCCTGACGAACGGACGGCGGACCGGGGCATCGTCGTCGATCGCGGCCGCCACGATCGGCACCGTCGGCGTGCCCTCGGACAGCAGCCGCTGATGGAACGCGCGCGCGTCGAAGGCGGATCCGTCGCGCCGCTCGATCGCCTCGCGCAGGTCGCGGACCTCCTCGCCCCCGACGAAGTAGCTGCACAGCTGCCCGGAGGTCACCTTGGCGCGCACGAGCTTCGCCTCGGCCTCGGACTGCTCCTCGTAGGCCGTCCAGGTCAGCAGGTCCAGCGCGTCGCCGTCGGGTAGCTCCCCGGCGTGCAGCTCGACGTCGAGCAGGGCGTTGGTGGCGATGCGCAGCTCCAGCTTGCGTTGGGTGATGCGGTAGTCGTCGCCACTGACCGCCGAGGTGTCACCGTCGCCGAACCCGGCGGCGAGCACCTCCCGTTCGATGTAGACCGCCCAGCCCTCGGCGAACACCGGCCGGGTCAGCAGCCGGCGCGCGAGGCGCGGGTGCTGCGAGGCGTGCTCGAGCTGGACGAAGTGCCCCGGGTAGGTCTCGTGGATGGCGAGCGAGCGCAGCTGCGCCGGGCTGTACTCGCGCAGGAACGCACGCGCCTGTGCGTGGGTCCACTGCTCCGGGACGGGTGAGACGTAGTAGGTACAGCCCGCGTCCGGCCGCAGTGGCGGCGCCTGGGTGATGAACGCGACGGCGATCCCGCGCAGGTAGGGCGGGACCTCGGTCACCGTCAGCCGGTCCCCGGAGGGGACGTCGATCAGGTCCGACGCGAGCGCGAACGCCCGGGCCTCGTCGACCGCACGCTGCGCTTCGGGCACCAGCTCGTCCCGCCCGACCGCGGTGTCGGCGACCGCCGACAGGGTGCGCCGCACCCGCGTGTACTCGTCGTCGGGGATCGGCTCGCCCGGGAACCGTCGCGACCAGGTGGCCGCCGACAGCTCGGCCAGCTCGGCCTGGACCTCACCGATCCATGACCGGGCCCGGTCCTCGATCTGCCCCGGGCTCATCTGGGTGCCGAGCCCCGCGCGCAGGGTCAGCCGGTGCTGCTCCGGTCCCAGCCGCCAGTCGGCCTCGGGTTCGTCGGAGAGCTCGTCGAGCAGTGCGCCGTAGGCCTCCAGACCCTCGGCGGCCACCTCGCCGGCGTCCCTGGCCGGCGAGACGTCGACCCCCAGCTGCTCGGCCCGTCGCGGCAACTCCTCGCGCATCAGCGAGACCAGTCCGGGCAGCCGCTGGAGGGCGAGGTCGAGGTGGGGCGACGGGGCGGAGGCCAGCAGGCGGCCGGCCTGCTCGAGCAGGACCGGGACACGGCGTGCCCGCTGCGCGGCGGCCTCGAGCCGACGGCAGCGGTCCTGCGGTCCGAACTGGGCGTAGCGCAGCAGTTCGTGCATGCCCGCCGAGATCGTCTCCAACGCCGCCAGCGGATCCAGCACGAAGCGGGGCCGCACGTCCAGCCGGAACCGGCGGAAGGTGAGCTCCGAGGCCAGCAGCTCCAGATCGGCCCGGGCCTCGCGCACCACGCCGGTCGCGCCGGTCGGCAGGTCGGTCAGGACCCGTGCCACCTCGGCGTCGAGCACCGCGAGATCGCGGCTGCGCTCCGCAAGCGCCGCCGGCGCGAGGTCGGGGAGGTCGCCGTTGCGCTCGTCCAGTCCGAGTCGGGTGGCCTCGACCGGCTCGTGATCACGCACGTGGTCGAGGTAGCGCAGGACGAGCTGCTCCGCCAGTGCCTGCGGATCGGCCACCGATCCACCTCTCGTCGTCCGCCGGGGTCGCTTCCTCGTCGGACGGGCCGCCCGCGTGCAGACACCCCGCCCGGGCAGCCCGACGCTAGTCGGCGAGCCGGGTGGGCGGCCCCACCTCAGCCACCGTCGTCCGGGGGCGGACCACCGTGTCCTGCGGACCTCGACCACGGACGCGCGGATCACGTCCGGTAGGCTCATGGCACACGTTCCAGTGTCCGTCGACGGGGCCAGACCACCTATTCCGACACCGGAACGCCTGCGGTCCGCCGGCATCGACCACCGCTCCCGGCCCGCGCCCCACCGTGGACGTGGCCCTGCCCGGGCGGCACGATGCCGACCGATCCGGCCCACCGGCGGACACCCGACCACTTGACGCCCGGGCGCACCCCGACCCACCAGCGCCGGGCATCACCGAACGAGAGAGACCCCGTGACCAAGACCTTCCGCGACCTCGGCGTCGACCCTGCCCTCTGCGACGCGCTGGCCGACAACGACATCACCCATCCGTTCCCCATCCAGGAACTGACGCTGCCGCTCGCCCTCGACGGGCACGACCTGATCGGTCAGGCCCGCACCGGGACCGGCAAGACCCTCGCCTTCGGGCTGCCGCTGCTCCAGCGGCTCGATCCGTCGACCAAGGCCACCCAGGCACTGGTGATCGTGCCCACCCGTGAGCTGTGCCTCCAGGTCCACGCCGACCTGCAGATCGGCGAATCGCTCGGGCTGACGACGGCCACCGTCTACGGCGGCGTCGGCTACGACGAGCAGATCGAGGCGCTCACCGGCGGCGTCCACGTCGTGGTCGGTACCCCGGGCCGGCTGCTCGACCAGCTCAACCGCGGCAATCTCGACCTCAGCAACGTCGTGCAGCTCGTGCTCGACGAGGCCGACGAGATGCTCGACATGGGCTTCCTGCCCGACGTGGAGCGGCTGATCGAGGCGTGCGGCACCGAGGGCCGCCACACGATGCTTTTCTCGGCCACGATGCCGACGCCGATCGTCAAGCTCGCCCGGCGCTACATGAACCACCCGACGTTCACACGCGCGGACCACGAGCCGCTGCAGACGGTGCCGGAGGTGACCCAGTTCTTCCTCCAGGTCCACCGGATGGACAAGCCCCGCCTCCTGGCCCGCATCCTGCAGTCGCGCGACCGCGGCGGGGTGTTCGTGTTCGTGCGGACCAAGCACATGGCCGACCGGCTGGTCCGCGAACTCGAGGAGCTCAACACACCGGCCATCGCGGTGCACGGCGACCTGCGCCAGGAAACCCGCGAACGCAACCTCAACCGCTTCCGTGCCGGGGACGCGACCGTGCTGGTGTGCACGGAGGTGGCGGCCCGCGGGCTCGACGTGACCGGCGTCAGCCACGTGGTCAACTACGACTGTCCCGACGACGACAAGATGTACCTGCACCGCATCGGACGGACCGCGCGGGCGGGCGCGGCCGGGGCCGCCATCACCTTCGCGGAGTTCAACGAGGTCGACCGCCTCAACGTGATCCGCAAGGCCGTCGGTGCCGGCGAGAACCCGGTCGAGCAGGTGTTCTCCACCTCGCCGCAGCTCGACGAGTGGTTCGACCTGCCGCCGGAGCGGCCGTGGGACCACCTCAGCGAGTCGTCGCGCAGCAACGCCGGGTCCAAGCGCCGTGGACAGTCCGACGGACGTCCCAAGAGCGGCCGATCACGGGAAGGCCGCGGCGGCGGCCACGACGCGGACCGTCGCTCACGCGACGAGGGCCGAAGCGGCAAGGGCCAGCGCGCGCAGGGCCGACGCGGCAAGGACCAGCCCGGCAAGGACCAACCCGGCAAGGACCAGCCCGGCAAGGACCAACCCGACAAGGACCAACCCGACAAGGACCAACCCGACAAGGACCAGCGCGAACCGGCCGGCTCGGCTGGACGCAGCGGACGCGACACCGACCAGGGCGGGCGCAGCCGTCAGACGGGCCCGCAGCGCGACGACCGCTCACGCTCCGACACGGCGGGTGGGAGCCGGACCCGAACCCGCACACGCGCGCGGACCGAGCGCGCGAGCAGCGACCGAGACCGGCAGCGCGAGCGTCGGGACGACGCACCGAGCGAGACCGGCGGCGGCGATGACACCGGCGACCGCAGCCGCCAGCGCGCCCGCAGCGGTCGTGACA
>SKSM01000273.1 GCA_007122985.1 Nitriliruptoraceae bacterium
GCCGAACTCCGAGCAGCCGGGCTGACGGTCCGCGATGTCGCGCAACTCCTCGGCGTCACGCCCTCGCGGGTCTCCCAGATCGAGAAGCAAGACCACCTGGCGAACTCGGCCTAACGCCCGTTGCTGCAACCCGCCCGTCTCGTTACCCCGCTGCTCTCAGTGCCGACCTTGGCCTGTGGTCTCAGGGGCCCGACGCGACCTCACGTTCCCCAGTCCTCTCAAGATCACCTCCAGGGGTCGAAGACCGATGGAGAGCACCCTCAAACGACGCGTCGCCTGACAGCCGCCGGCTGGGCCGCACCCTGCAGCGCCCGGAAACCCTGACCACAGCCGGGTACCGCGCACGCGCATCGAACGGCCTCGTGGATGCCATCAACGGATTCGTACAGCGGGTCCAAGGTGTGGCCCGGGTCGACTGCGTGAGCGCCGCGGGCGAGCCATGTGTCCACAGCGTCCGGCTGTGCTCGCCCTGCGCCGAGGTCTACTCCTGGATGCCCGGTAGCTCCGGGCAGTTGCGCTCCAGCGCCGCCTCGAGCTCCGCGTCGCTGTGGCCGGCATCCTCGGCGCGCTCCTGCAGCTCGGTCAGCGCCTCGACCGCCTCGTCGACCGCTGCGCCGTCGGCTTCCGGGTCGGTGAGCTGGTGGTAGAGCTCGCAGGCTTCGATCGCCAGGGTGTCGACGTCGTCGGTGGGGCCGCAGCCGGCCAGGACCACGGCCGTGGCCAGCACCCCCGCTGCGACACTGCGCGGGGTCCGTCGCGTGCGCTGCATCCCGGTCCCATCGCCAAGGGCCAACTCGTCGTCCCGTTCGAGGCTACTGACTCCGTCGTCGCGTGGTCACCAGCACCCTGCGGTAGTGGTGCGCCCTGGCCGCTGCGGTCCGCCGGCCGGTTCATGCCCGTCGAGCATGGATCCCCCACGGATTCGAACAGATGACGGCTGCGACGGCGCTGGTGGTGAGTACGCTCACGGCCGGGCGACCATGCCCTGGAGGCAGGAGAGTGAGATGGGACGTCGCAACGGGCTTCGGACCGGCGGAGCCAACCGGCGTCCGCGGCTGACCACGCCGATGGTCCGCGACGCCGGCGGGCTGCGCGAGGCCAGCTGGGACGAGGCGCTGGACCGCGCCGCAGCCGGGCTGAACCGGGTGCGCGACGAGCACGGCGCGCGGGCGCTCGGGCTGTTCTCGTGCTCGAAGGCGAGCAACGAGACCAACTACCTCGCGCAGAAGTTCGCGCGCACGGTGCTGCACACCAACAACATCGACAGCTGCAACCGCACCTGACACGCTCCGTCGGTCGCCGGTCTGGCGGCAGTCTTCGGAGCAGGTGGCGGTACCAGCTCCTACGAGGAGATCGAGACCACCGACGTGGTCCTCCTCTGGGGCTCCAATGCGCGCGCGGCACACCCGATCTTCTTCCACCACCTGCTCAAGGGCCTGCACAACGGCGCGCGGATGTACGCGATCGACCCGCGCCGCACCGACTCGGCCGCGTGGGCGGACGTGTGGCTCGGCCTCGACGTCGGCGCCGACATCGCCCTGGCCAACGCCATGGGCAAGGTCATCATCGACGAAGGGCTCGCCCACCGGCGTTTCATCGACCACGCCACGACCGGCTTCGACGACTACGCCGCGACGGTCGCCGACTACCCGCTGGACCGCGCCGAGCAGCTCACCGGCATCCCCGGCGAGGTCATCCGCGAGACCGCGATCGCCTACGCGAGCGCGGACAAGGCCCAGATCTGCTGGACGCTCGGCATCACCGAGCACCACAACGCCACCGACAACGTGCTGGCGCTGATCAACCTGGCGCTGCTCACCGGGCATGTCGGCCGTGAGGGCTCGGGGCTCGTGCCGCTGCGCGGTCAGAACAACGTGCAAGGCGGCGGCGATATGGGCGCGCTGCCCAACAAGCTGCCGGGCTTCCAGGACGTGGAGGACGATCAGACGCGTGAGAAGTTCGAGCAGCGCTGGGGCGCAGCCATCCCGCCGACCAAGGGCTGGCACCTCTCGGAGATGTTCGAGGCGATGGACGCCGGCACGCTGCGCGGGGTGTATGTGATCGGCGAGAACCCGGCCGACTCCGAGGCCGACGTCGACCACGCCCGCAAGCTGCTCACCGGCCTCGACACCCTGATCGTCCAGGACCTGTTCCTCACCCACACCGCCCAGCTCGCCGACGTGGTGCTGCCCGCCGCCGCGGACTGGGCCGAGTCCGAGGGCACCGTCACCAACAGCGAGCGCCGCGTGCAGCGCGTCCGCCGGGCGCTCCCACCGCCCGGCGAGGCCCGCACCGACCTCGACATCCTGGTCGCGCTCGCCGGGCAGCTCGGCCACGACTGGTCGGGGCTGACGGCCGAGGCCGCCTGGGACGAGCTGCGCGGCCTCTCGCCGATGCACGCCGGGATGCGCTACGACCGGCTCGAGGCGCTTGGCGGCATCCAGTGGCCGTGCCCGCACGAGGACCACCCCGGCACCCGCACCCTGCACACCCGGCTGTGGGACGACCCGCTGGACAGCGCTCCCGCCCCGTTCATCGCCACCGACTGGGTGCCGCCGGTCGACCAGCTCAGCGAGGACTACCCCTACCGGCTGACGACCGGCCGCCACCTCGACGGCTACAACACCGGGGTGCAGTCCGGCGGCTACTCCTCGCCCAACCGCAGCTGGGGCACCCTGGACGTCGCCCCCGACGACGCCGCCAAGCTCGGGCTCGCCACCGGCGACCTGGTGCGGGTGCGCTCGCGGCGCGGCGAGCTCGAGCTGCCCGCGCGGCTCACCGACGACGTGCGGCCGGGGCTGACCTTCATGGCCGTGCACTACCCCGAGCAGGCCGACGTCAACCTGCTGACCATCGACACCTGGGACCCCAAGTCCGGCACCGCGGAGTTCAAGGCCACCGCCGTCGCGCTCGAGCGGGTCGGCGGCAACGGTCATGGCGACATCGAGGTGGCAGGCGCGGACCACGCCGGCGACTACGAACCCTCGGCCGGATCGGCGGGGGCCCCGACGACGATTCGGACCTGACGCACATGGATCTGCGCTTCAGCGACGCCCAGCCGACCGACGCCGAACGTGCGGTGGTCATCGCCACGGTCCCGCAGGCCGAGACCGTCGAGCAGCCCGGCCGGGTCGTGCGCGGCGGCCACGAGGCACGTGACCAGCGGCACCGGTTGCTGCCGGCGCTGGCGGCGGTCCAGGCCGAGATCGGCCACGTCAGCGAGGGCGCGCTGATGGAGATCTGCCGGCGGCTGGTCGTGCCCCCGGCCGAGGCCTACGGGGTCGCAAGCTTCTACGCCCTGATCCACACCGACGAGCGCTCCCCGCGGGTCGCCCACCTCTGCGACGATGTCGGCTGCGCGCCGTTCGGCGCCGACGAGCTGATCGCGCAGGTGGAAGCGCGCCTCGGCCCGGCGGGAAGCGACGCCGACGGCGTCGCCTGGGAGCGCAGCCCGTGCCTCGGGCAGTGCGATCGCGCGCCCGTCGCCTATCTCCAGCTCGCCGGTGACCACGACCAGGTGGTGGCCGGCGCGCAGGCGCGCGACGTCGACCACCTCGTCGGCCGGTTGCGTGGCGAGATCACAGCACAGGAGCCGCCGGTCGCCTTCCCGCAGCAGGGCGAGTCCGGGCTCAAGCTGCTCGCCCGGGTCGGCAGCGTCGATCCGTCCAGCCTCGACAGCCATCGCGAGCACGGCGGCGGGGCGGCGTTCGAGCGTGCGCTCGAGCTCGGCCCCGACGGCGTCCGTGCCGAGGTGGCGGCCGCGAACCTGCGCGGGCGCGGGGGCGCGGCGTTCCCGGCGGCGGTCAAGTTCAACGCCGTGGCCGCCGCCGACGGAGCGGACAAGCACGTCATCTGCAACGCCGACGAGTCCGAGCCCGGCACCTTCAAGGACCGGGTGCTGCTCGAGGGCGATCCCTTCCGACTGCTCGAGGCGATGACGATCGCCGGCTACGCCACCGGCGCGCAGCACGGCTGGATCTACGTCCGCGGGGAGTACCCCGAGGCCACCCGCCGCCTGGAGCGGGCCATCGCCGCCTGCCGCGACGCCGGGCTGCTCGGCGCCGACGTCGCCGGGGCCGGCTTCGCCTTCGACGTGGAGCTGCGCCGCGGGCAGGGCGCCTACATCTGTGGCGAGGAAACCGCCCTGATGGAGTCCATCGAGGGCCATCGCGGCGAGCCGCGCAACAAGCCGCCGTTTCCCACCGACGCCGGGCTGTTCGGTCAGCCGACCCTGATCAACAACGTCGAGACGCTGTTCGACGTCACCGACATCGTGCGCGACGGCGGCAGCGCCTTCGCTGCGACCGGCACCCCCGACTCGACCGGCCACCGGCTGTTCTGCCTCTCGGGCGCCATCGCGACCCCGGGCGTCTACGAGGTCCCGTTCGGTATCACCCTGGGCGAGCTGCTCGAGCTCGGCGGCGGCGTGGACGGCGAGCTCGGCGCGATCCTGCTCGGCGGTGCCGCCGGCAGCTTCGTCACCGCCGACCAGCTCGACCTGCCGCTGACCTTCGAGGCGACCAGCCAGCGCGGGCTCGCGCTCGGCTCCGGGGTGGTGATGCCCTTCGACGCCGCCACCGACCTCGGCCGGGTGGTCAGGCGCATCGCGGCGTTCTTCCGCGACGAGACCTGCGGGCAGTGCGTGCCGTGCCGGGTCGGGGTGGTGCGCCAGGAGGAGGCGCTCGCCCGCTACCTGTCCAACGGCCGTGACCGGGTCGAGCTCGACCTGCTGCACGACATCGACCGGGCCATGACCGACGCGTCGATCTGCGGGCTCGGCCAGACCGCCGCCTCCGCGGTGCGTTCCGCGATCCGCCAGGAGCTGGTGTGATGACCGACACCCCCACCGTCACGGTGCAGATCGACGGCGAGCCGGTCGAGGTGGCCGCGGGCGCCTCGCTGCTCGACGCCTGCCGCGCCAACGGCCAGCCGCAGCCGACCCTGTGCTACGTCGAGACCCTCCACCCGGTCAACGCCTGCCGGGTGTGTGTCGTCGAGGTGGAGGGCAGCCGGCCGCTGGTGCCCTCGTGCTCGCGCCGGGCGGAGGACGGCATGGTCGTCTCGACCGACTCCGAGCGCGTGCGCCACTCACGGCGGATGGTGTTGGAGTTCCTCGGCTCGTCGGTCGATCTGTCCTTGGCTGACGGCGAGGTCAAGGAGTGGTTCGCGCAGTACGGGGCCGACCCGTCGCGCTACGGGCCGTGCTCGCCCCCGCAGCCCGACCGCGACCAGCGCCACGCCGGCCACCACGTCGCGCCCGACGGGACGACCGCAGAGACCGTCGAGCAGCCGGTCAAGGTCGACAACGACCTCTACGTGCGCGACTACTCCAAGTGCATCCTGTGCTACAAGTGCGTCGAGGCCTGCGGCGAGGACGCGCAGAACACCTTCGCGATCAGCGTCGCCGGCCGCGGCTTCGACGCGCGGATCTCCACGGAGTTCGACGCGCCGCTGACCGACTCGGCCTGCGTCTACTGCGGCAACTGCGTCGAGGTGTGCCCCACCGACGCGCTGATGTTCCGCTCGGAGTACGAGCTGCGCCAGGCCGAGGTGTGGGACGAGGACCGCCAGGAGGTCACCACCACGGTGTGCTCGTTCTGCGGGGTCGGCTGCAACCTCGAGCTGCACACCCAGGACGAGCGGATCGTCAAGGTCACCTCGCCGCTCGACCACTCGATCACCCAGGGCAACCTGTGCATCAAGGGCCGGTTCGGCTACGACTACGTGCAGGAGCTCGGCGACGACCTGGCCACGACCCCGATCGACGAGGTGCTGCGGGCCGCCCGTACCCCGGGCACCGACGCTCACGCGTAGGCCGGCGCCGCAGCGCATCGGTCCTCCCGGCCGCGATGGTGCCCGTCGTCAGGCCGCGTCCGGGTCGGCCTCGGTGAACTTCTCC
>SKSM01000255.1 GCA_007122985.1 Nitriliruptoraceae bacterium
GCGCTGCTGCTGCTGGTGCCGGTCCTGGCGGTCCTGCACATCAGCACGCGGGCGATCTCGCACCAACGCGCGGAGCGACGACGCTTCCAGCAGCTCTACCAGTCGTCGGCGACCCTGGCGCAGCTCGTCGATCTGCGCGACATGCTCGGGCTGATCGCAGATCACGCCCGCGGCATCGAGACCGGGGCGGCTGCCGTCGCGATCGTGACGGAGGCGGACGGCAGCGTGACCGGCGTCGTCGCCAGCGACGCCGGGCTCAAGCGGCTGCCGGTCGGCTCGCTGCTCGCCATCCGAGCCTTGGCAGGAGAGGAGGAACAGGGCCAGGCGACGCCCGACGAGATCGATCGCGGCGCGCGCGGTTCCCTGCCACCGTTCCTCAGCCTCATCTGGGCCCAGCGCGAGGCCGGCGAGACCGGTCGCCTGCTCGTCGCGGTGCTGCGCGAGTTCCCACCCGACGGCAACGACGACCACCGCTCGGAGGTGCTGGCCGCCTTCATCGCCCATGGCGCGACCGCGGTCGAGAACGTCGGACTCCACGCCGACGTCCAGCGGGCGCTGCGGCACGAGCAGGAGCTCAACCAGCAGAAGAGCGACTTCGTGGCGGCCGTGTCGCATGAGCTGCGCACGCCCCTGGCCTCGATGAGCGTGTCCATGCAGACGCTGTCGCGCCACAACGCGTGGTTGGCCCCAACTGACCGCGAGGAGCTGATCTCCCTGGGCCTGGAGCAGGGTGACCGTCTCCAGACCCTGATCGAGGATCTGCTGGTCGTCGCCGCGGCCGATCACCGCGCCATCGAGGTCGCTCCGACCATGTTCTCCGTCGAGGAGCTGGTGAACGACCTCGAGCGGGAGTTCGCTCCACGCCTGGACGGGCGGCTGCGCACGGAGGTCGACGTCCGCGATGAGCGCATCACCACCGACCGTGACAAGCTCCGGCGGATCCTGGTCAACCTGCTCGAGAACGCGCGCAAGTACGCCCCGGGCACCGAGGTGGTCCTCTCCGCCCAACAGGCCGGGGATCGGCTCCGTCTGGCCGTGACCGACGACGGACCCGGCATCAGCGCCGAGGACCGCGAGCGGATCTTCGAGCGTTTCACGCAGCTCGACCAGTCGTCGACCAGGAAGCAGGGTGGAACGGGCCTCGGGCTCCACCTCGCCTGGCGGCTCGCCGACCTGATCCACGCCGACCTGCGCGTCGAGGACGGACCACAGGGTGGCGCGAGGTTCATCGTGGAACTGACGCGCACCGCCTACGATGACGCGGACTGGCAGACGGCACCCGACTACGAACGCTCCCTGCTGCCGGCGGGGATCCGGCAGGCACCGGGGCGCTCGACCTCGGGCCGTCGACCTGCGAGGATCGCGACGGTGCCGGCCAGCGGAGACGTGCATGGCAGGTGAGAAGGCAGAGATTCGACGGATCCTGGTGGCGGATGACGACTCGGTCATCCGCCACGTGCTGACGTTCAACCTCGAGGCCGAGGGTTTCGAGGTGCACGCCTTGGAGAACGGCGCCGGTGTCTACCCGGCGATGCGCGAGCTCCGCCCGGATCTGTTGATCCTCGACATCATGATGCCCGAGCGCGACGGTCTGTCGATCCTCAGCGAGATCCGCGATGACGCCGCGATCGCCGACACGCCCGTCGTGCTGCTCACCGCGAAGGCGACGGATGCCGAGGTGTGGGCCGGCTGGCAGGCCGGCGCCGACTACTACATCACCAAGCCGTTCGAGCTCGACGAGATCCTCAACTTCGTGCAGTACCTGAGCGCCGAGCACAGGTAGGCGGCGCGGTCACTGCAGGATGTCCGGGGCAGGGAGCCCCTCGGCTGCGCCGGTCCGTCGGTCGTCGACGTGGACGAGCCGGCCTCCGACCCACGTGGCGGCCGCGCGCCACTCCCGGTCGAGCCAGACGAGGTCGGCCCTCGCCCCGGCACGCAGCCGGCCGATGTCGGCTCGTCCGAGCGCATCAGCGGGGACCCGTGTCGCCGCAGCGACTGCGGTGGCGGGATCGACACCGCACCGGATGCAGTTGCCGACCGCCGCGTCGAGCTGCAGGACCGAGCCGGCCAGCGTCCCGTCGTCACGCACCGGCGGGGCGTCGTCGGTGACCGAGACCCGTTGGCCGCCGAGGTGGTAGGTGCCGGCGGGCATCCCCATCGCGGCGATGGCGTCGGTCACCAGGGCCAGGCGGCCCGGAGCGGCGGCGAACGCCACACGTACCGCGGTGGGCGCGACGTGGTGGAGGTCCACGATCAGCCCTGCGGTCAGCCGCGGATCGGCAAGGGCGGCTCCCACGACGCCGGGTTGGCGGTGGTGCAGGGGCCGTTGTGCGTTGAACAGGTGGGTCACGAGGCTCGCGCCGGCGTCGACGGCGGTGCGTACCTGCTGGTCGGTGGCGTCGCTGTGGCCGACGGCGACCCGGACCCCGGCAGACACCAGCCGGTGCACGGCGGCGACGGCGCCGGGACGTTCGGCCGCCAGGGTGAGATAGGCCATGTGCCCGTCGGCCGCGTCCAGCAGGGTGTCGACCGACTCGGGCGTGGGGTCCGCGAGCAGGTCCTCACGGTGCGCGCCACGCCGCTCGGCCGCCAGGAACGGACCCTCGCAGTGGATGCCGAGCGTCCAGGCGCCGCCGAGGGCGTCGAGCTCCGCGCGGAGCTCGCGGTAGCGGGTCAGCGTCCCCTCCAGCTGAGGGATGGGGGCGGTGATAACCGTCGGGACGAAGGCGGTGACGCCGGTCTCCGGCAGCCGGGCGGCGACCTGCCTCCAGGCGTCGCGGTCGGCGGCGGCGAAGTCGTGTCCGTAGGCGCCGTTGAGCTGGATGTCGACCAGGCCAGGCGCGAGCACGCCCTCGTGCAGCTCGGTCGTCGGCGTCTCCGGCGGAGCCCCCCAGCCGGCGGCCACGATCCCGGTCTGCTCGAACTGCACCCAGCCCGGGCCGACGAGTTCGTCGGCGAGCAGAATCCTCGGCGCGGTGACGATCGGCACGTCAGCGACCTCCCTTGCGCATGCGTTGTCGGCTGCCTGGCCACTGGGACGTTGTGCCCGGGACCTGTGGCCCCAGGGAGCGCGCGGTGCGAGACGGGCTCGTCGCGGGCCGCACCGGCCCCCCGGGACTCATTGAAGGCTACTGGACTAGACCAGTACAGTCACAGTGATCCGTCCCGACTGCGAAGTAGCCGTGGCTCACGGCATCGGTGCGGGTTCCCGTACCGCCGAAGCGGCAATGGAGGCTGGTGTGGACATCGTCGCTGACGTCCTGCAGTTCATCGCCAACAACGTCTTCAGCGAGGTCGCGATCCTGATCGGGTTGATCACGGTCGTCGGCTACGCCCTGCAGCGAGCCCCGATCGAGGACACCATCGCCGGTGCGATCCGCGCGACGATCGGGGTGATCATCCTGTTCGTCGGCGTCGACGTGTTCGTCGAGGGCCTGGTCGCCTTCCAGACCATCGTGGGAAGCGCGGTCGGGCTCGAGCCGCCGGAGGCGACCAACACGCTCGGTGACTTCCTGGGCAGCCATGGCGGCAGCATCGCGCTGATCATCGCACTCGGCTTCCTGATCCACCTCATCGTCGTCCGTGTCCTCAACACCCGGTACGTCTACCTCACCGGGCATCTGCTGTTCTGGATCGCGGTCATCACCGCGGCCGCGCTCGTCGAGGTCTTCGGCGACGTCGACCAGTGGGCCCTGGTGGTGTCGGGCGCGGTCGTGGTCGCGCTGTACTGGACCATCCAGCCGCTGGCACTCGCGCCGCTGATGAGAAAGGTCATCGAAAGCGACGACTGGGGCTACGGGCACACCAGCAGCATCGCCTGCTGGATGGCCGGCCGCCTCGGCAAGCCGCTGGGCACCAAGGAGGAGCACGACACCGAGAACGTGCACATGCCCAAGCGGCTGTCGTTCTTCAAGGACATCAACGTCTCCACCGCCGTGGTGATCGCCGTGATCATCCTGGTGGCGGCCGCGTTCGCCGACCAGGCGGTGCTCGCCGAGCAGGCCGCCGGCTACGACGAGGACATCAATCCCTGGATCTGGGCGCTGATCGCCGGGCTGCGCTTCGCCGCCGGCATCGCGATCCTGCTCTTCGGCGTGCGGATGTTCCTCGCGGAGATCGTGCCGGCGTTCAAGGGCATCAGCGAGCGGCTCATCCCCAACTCGCGGCCCGCGCTCGACGCGCCGACGGTCTTCCCCTTCGCCCCCACCGCGGTGATCATCGGGTTCATCTCGTCCACCGTGATCTTCCTGATCTTCATGGGCGTCTTCGCCGCTGCCGGCTGGTTCGTGCTGGTCCCGCCGATGATCATGCTGTTCTTCCCCGGCGCCGCTGCGGGCGTGTTCGGCAACGCAGTTGCCGGTTGGCGTGGCGCGGTGTTCGGCGGTGTCATCAACGGTGTGTTCCTGGCCGTCGGACAGGCGGTGACGTGGGGCATGCTCTCCGACACCGCTCCGGAGCTCGCGACGCTGGCCGACCCCGACTGGTACGTCATCGCCTGGCTGCTCATCGGCATCGGCACGATCTTCAGCGGCATGGGTGAGGCCGGCATCTGGATGGTGCCCGTCGTGGTCGCGGTGATCTTCGCGGTCTGGTACGCGTTGCTGCGGCGGCGTTCGGAAGCGTTGCCGACCGGCGCCATCAGCGGCGACTCGCCGTTCGCGCGCCCCGACAGCCCGGCACGATCGGGTCCGAGCGAGGAGTAGGCCATGGCGACACGACCGGAGCCAGTGAAGGTCCTCACCGTCTGCGGCGTGGGCATGGGCTCGAGCCTGATGCTGCGCATGACGGTGGAGGAGGTGCTCAAGAAGATGGGGGTGGCCGCCAAGGTCGAGGCCACCGACGTCTCGAGCGCCCGCGGCATGAAGGCCGACGTGATCGTCGGTCAGGGCATGCACACCGAGGAGTTCGAGGGTCGGGCTCCGGTCGTGGTCGGCATCACCAACTTCATGGACAAGGAGTACCTCGAGGAGCAGTTGACCGAGGCCTTCCAGGCCCAGGGTTGGCTGGACTGATCCGATGACCGACGACGTTGTGGGGGGACACCTGGCCGCACGAGCCCGCCGGGCCGCGTCCGACTGGCGCGACGCCGTGCACCAGGCATGCTCCCCCCTGCTCGAGGCCGGAGCGATCAGCGAGGACTACCCCCGGCGATGCGTCGAGATGGCCGAGGAGCACGGCCCGTACTTCGTGCTCGCCCCCGGCATCGCGCTGGCCCATGCCCGGCCCGAGGACGGGGTCGCCAGCCTCGGGGTCGCGGTCGTGACCCTGCGTGACCCGGTGGCATTCGGCCATCCCGACAACGATCCCGTGGACGTGGTCTTCGCGTTCGGCTCCCCGGATGCCGACCAGCACATCGGCCTGCTCTCCTCCCTGGCCAGGCACCTGATCGACGGCCTGGCCGACCGGCTGCGGGCAGCCGAGGACGATGCCACGGCCCAGCAGGTGCTCGAGGAGGTCCGAGATGATCGATGAGGGCCCCGCCGCCGACTTCGGTGCCGCCATGCGCGACCACCTGCATGAGGCCGAGCAGCGCAACGCCGCCGCGCTGGACACGGTGGCCGAGCGCTTCGTCGCGGCGGTCGGTGACGGGCTGCGCGTGCACGTCACGGGGACCGGCCACTCCAGTGCGCTCGTGCTGGAGGCCTTCTACCGGGCCGGCGGACTGGCGTGCATCAACCCCATCACCCACCCTGGCGTGATGCCCCTGTCCGGTGCGATCGCCAGCACCGTGATCGAGCGCAACGCAGACCTCGCACAGGTCCTGCTCGCACAGGCGGCCCCTCGAACCGGCGAGGTGGCCGTGGTGTTCTCCAGCTCCGGAGCCAACCCACTGCCCGTGGAGCTCGCGCGTGGGCTCGGCCAAGCGGGCGTGTGGCTCGTGGCGGTGTCGTCGCTGCCCCACCTGCGGGCCGCGCCCGCACGGGCCGAAGTCAAGCTCGACGAGCTCGCCGACGTGCTGCTCGACACGGGGGTGCCCGCCGGTGACGCGGCGTTCGCGGTGGACGGGGCGAGGACCGCCCCGCTGTCGTCGCTGACGTCGATCTATCTGTGGAATCTCCTGCTGGCGCGGGTGGCCGAGCAGGCTCGGGCCGGCGGCGTCGACCTCCCGATCTGGACCAGCGCGAACGTTCCGGGCGGAGATGAGCGCAACGCCCACCTGCTCGCCCAGTATCGTCTGCGGATCCCCCTGCTCTGACCTTGCAACGGGCGATACGACCATGGCCGACAAGCGACCGCACGGACGCAGGACGCGAGGGCGCAAGTGGCGCCGGGACTCGGCGTCGAAGGCCGGCCCGCTCGGCGGGGATCGCAAGGGCCAGCGCCTGCACGAGATCCTCGAGGCGCTCGTGGCCGCCTCCGAGCCCGGCCAGCGACTGCCCAGCGAACGAGAGCTCGCGGCGCGATACGAGGTGGCCCGGATGACCGTGCGCGGCGCCCTCGACCGGCTGGTCCTCCAGGGGCTGGTTCACCGCGTCCACGGGCACGGCACGTTCGTGTCGGAACCGCGCGTGGCCCAGCCTGCTGAGCTGACGTCGTTCACCGAGGACATGGCCGTGCGTGGCCTCACCGCCGGCACGACCGTGCTCACCCAGGAGGTGCTGACCGGCCCGGAGCCGGTCGCCCTGCGACTCGAGCTGGCACCGGACGATCCGGTTGTCCACCTTGAGCGTGTCCGCTGCGGTGACGACGAGCCCGTCGCACTGGAGCACAGCCATCTGCCCGCGCGCCGCTTCCCCGGACTGGAGGAGGTCGATCTGGCCTCGCGGTCGCTCTACGAGACCTTGGCCGCGGACTACGACTGCGAGCCGGCCACCAGCCAGCAGCGCATCGCCGCGGTGTCGCTGACCGAGGCCGAGGCGGAGCTGCTCCAGACGCCGACGACCACGCCTGCGCTGCGGATCGAACGGGTCACCCGCGACCGCGACGCACGGGTCATCGAGTTCGTCCGGTCGGTGTACCGCGGGGACCGCTTCGAGCTGCACACCGAACAGCAGCGCCTGGTCGACACCGCGCGCGGCGTCGTCGACCGGGATCGCGTCGGATGACGGCGGCCACCAGGCAGCTGACCGCCGTGCTGTTCGACATGGACGGGGTGCTGGTCGATTCCACCGATGCGCATGTCGCGGCATGGACACAGTTCCTCGAGGAACGTGGGATCCCGGTGCCGGAGGGAGGAGTGCGCAGCCTGTTCGGCCGTCGTGCTCAGGAGGCACTGGCCATGCTGCTCGACCGCGAGCCGGACGCCCCGATCGTGCGTGCCGCCCTCGCCGAGCTCGAGGGCTACGCCACGGCGCTCCTCGCGGACCACGCGCCCGGTGAGCGGCTCGTGCCCGGAGCTCCTGAGCTGATCCGCGAGCTGCTCGGCGCCGGCTGGAAGGTGGCCGTGGGGACCAGCGCCCGACGGCACGTGGCCGAGCACGCGCTCGGGGCACTGCTGCCTGCCTTCGGTGTGGTGGTCACCGCCGAGGACGTCAGCCGAGGCAAGCCCGATCCCGAGGTCTACCTCGCCGCAGCCCGCCGTCTGGCCGTGCCCGCCGACGCGTGCGTCGTGGTCGAGGACGCGGTGGCCGGGGTCCAGGCTGGCGTCGCCGCCGGGACGTACGTGGTCGCCGTGCCGACGACGGCCCCGATCGAGCAGTTGTGTGACGCCGGTGCCGAACGGGTGCTGCAGCGGGTCACGGATCTGCCCCGGCTGCTTGCCCGGGAGGGCGCCGTGGAGCCCGTCACGGGGGTCCGGACACCACCGTGCCGGTCACCGCGCGGACCAGCCCATGTCCATCACGACCGGTGACCCGGTGAAGGCGGCGCCCGTGCTCCGGGTGAGCATGCTGACCACCTCGGCGACCTCGCTGGGCTCGATCAGTTGCTTGATCGCGTGCGGTTGGAGGATCACCTGTTCGAGGACGTCGCGCTCGTCGATGCCGTGCGTCCGTGCCTGGGCGCCGATCTGGTCCTCCACCAGTGGGGTGCGGACGTAGCCGGGGCAGACCGCCGTGGCGGCGATGCCGTGCTCGGCACCCTCCAGGGCGAGCACCTTGACCAGGCCGAGCAGTCCGTGCTTGGCGCTGACGTAGGCCGCCTTGTACGGCGAGGCCACCAGTCCGTGCACGGACGCCACGGCGATGAAGCGGCCCTGCCCGCTTTCGCCCAGGGCTTGCCAGGCGTGGCTGGCCAGGAGGAAGGGACTGGTCAGCAGCAGCTCGATCAGCGAGCGCCACCACTGCTCGGAGAACTCCTCGACGGGTGCGATGTGCTGGACGCCGGCGTTGGGCACGACCACGTCCAGCCGTCCGTAGCGTTCGACCGCCGCCTCGACCGCTGCGCGGTTGCCCTCGCCGGTGGTCAGGTCGGCCGTGAACGGATCCCCCGGACCGTCGGGGTCGGGCGCCAGGTCCACCGCGAGCACCGCGAGCCCGTCGGCCTCCAGGCGCTGCGCGATCGCCCGGCCGATGCCTGAGGCCGCCCCCGTGACCAGTGCTGCTCGTCGCTCCATCTCGTCTGCCTTCCGTCGACGTCCTCGACCCGCCTCCGGGCCTCGCTCCACCCGAAGGATTGACATGTGAACCGGCTCTCATATTATGCTCCGACGATCCGGGTGGGAGCCCGGTGGCAGAGCAACCCGGGAGGGCGAGAGATCATGGCTATCCGAGCCTCACGACGCCACGCGCGCTGGCTCGTCGCGCTGGCGACCCTGGCGCTGGTGCTCGCGGCCTGCGCCGACGACGCAGACGAGGTCGACGACACCGCGGCCGACGACACCGAGGAAGCAGACGACGAGGTCGAGGTCGACGACGATCCCGACGAGGACGACGCCGAACCGGCAGGCGATCCGGTCAGGATCGGGGTGATCACCTCCACCAGTGGCCTGCTCGCAAGCTACGGCGAGGACTACCTCGAAGGACTCGAGGTCGGGTTGGACTACGCCACCGACGGCACCGGAGCAGTCGACGGGCATCCGATCGAGTTCGACATCGTCGACGACGCCGGTGAGCCCGACCAGGCCATCAGCGCCGGTGTCGACCTCGTGGGTGAGGGCGTGAACATCCTCGCCGGGACCACGTCCTCCGGCGTCGCCGTGCAGATGGCGTCCTTCGCCGAGGAGAACCAGGTCCTCTACATCTCCGGCCCTGCGGCCACCGACGCGATCACCGGCGCCAACGACTACACCTTCCGGTCGGGCCGACAGACCTGGCAGGACGTGGTCGCGGCCTCCGCGCTGGTCGACGACCTCGATGGTCAGACCGTCGTGGCGCTGGTGCAGGACTCGGAGTTCGGGGCTGCCAACGTCGCCGCCGTCTCTGCCGTGCTCGGCGAGGAGATGGGCGCCGAGGTGACCCCGATCGAGGTCCCGCTGTCGGCGACCGAGTTCACCCCCTTCGCGCAGCAGGTCCGTGACGCCGACCCGGAGCTGGTGTTCGTGGCCTGGGCGGGCGACACCACCGGAGCGATGTGGGAGACCATGGAGGCGCAGGACATCCTCGACGACTTCACGGTCACGACGGGTCTGGCCGAGCAGGCGACCTGGCCGCTGTACGGCCCCGCCGGACCGGAGATCCAGTTCCTCAACCACTACTACGGCGACGCTCCGGACAACGAGGTCAACGACGTGCTCGTCGAGGGTGTCGGTGGCACCGCTGACATCTTCCACGCCGACGGGTTCGTGGCAGCGCAGATGATCGTCCGTGCGATCGGCGAGGCCGGTCCCGACGACGTCGACGGGATGATCAGCGCGCTCGAAGGCTGGACCTTCGATGCGCCGAAGGGCACCCAGACCATCCGCGCCAGTGACCACGCCATGCTCCAGCCGATGTTCCTCGCCTCCATGGAGAACATGGACGACGACCCTGAGAACATCGAGGTGACGCTCCTCGACACCCTCGAGCCGGAGGCCACCGCGCCGCCCGAGGCGGAGTAGTCCGGATGACGGCGGACACGACCGGGGCGCCCGCACCCGAGCACCACGCGGGCGCCCCTCCGATCCTCGCGCTCGAGGACATCACCTGGGGCGTCGGTGGGTTCACCATCCTCTCCGACATCACCCTCGCGGTGCCCGCGGGGGAGTTCCTCTCGGTGATCGGCCCCAACGGCGCGGGCAAGACCAGCCTGCTCAACGTCGTCTCCGGGCTGAACCGGCCGCGCAGCGGCCGGGTGCTGCTCAAGGGCGAGGACATCACCCGGGAGCGGCCGGCCGCCCGGGTCCGACGCGGGCTCGGCCGGAGCTTCCAGACCTCCAGCCTGTTCCCCAATCTCACCGTGACCGAGAACGTCCGGCTGGCGGCCCAGGCGGCACAGGGCGGCAGCCACTCGGTGCTGCTGCGCCCGTCCACCCGCGATGCCGCCACCCGCGCCGGGCTGAGCGCACTGGATGAGGTCGGCCTCGCCGCCCGCGCGGACGATCCGGTGGCTGATCTTCCACACGGGGACAAGCGCAAGCTCGAGATCGCCGTGCTGCTGTGCTCCGAACCGGAGGTGCTGCTGCTCGACGAGCCCACTGCCGGGGTCTCCGCCGAAGAGGTCGAGCCGTTGGTCGAGGTCGTCCGCAAGGTTCACGCCGGCGGTCGCACCGTGGTGATGGTCGAGCACCGCATCGAGCTGGTGGTCGACGTGTCCGACCGCATCGCCGTCACGCACAACGGCCGGCTGCTGACGACTGGTTCGCCCGCCGAGGTGATGGCCGATCCGACCGTGCAGTCGGCGTACCTGGGTGAGACCGCATGACCCGCGGCCACCGTGATCGAGGAGGACTGTCATGGCCCGCTCCACCGTGCCCGGAGGGTGGACGTCGTGAGTGAGACGGTCGACGGACCCCTGCCCACCGAGCGGGCTGGCCTGGAACCGCTGCTGTCGGTTCGTGACCTCCACGTCCACCGCGGCGAGGCCCACATCCTGCAGGGCATCGATCTGGACGTGGCGCCCCGGCAGGTCACGGCGCTGCTCGGTCGCAACGGCGCCGGCAAGACCACCACGCTGCTCGCCCTGCTCGGCCTGCTCCCCGCCAGCGGTGAGATCCGGCTCGACGGACGCCAGCTCGAGGAGCTGCCGACGTTCAAGCGTGCCCAGCACGGCATCGCCTACGTGCCGGAGGACCGTGAGGTGTTCACCCAGCTGACCGTTGCGGAGAACCTGCGGCTCGCGATGCAGTCCCGCGAGGCCGAGCAGCGTCTCGAGCGGGTCCACGAGATCTTCCCCGAGCTGGCCAAACGCCGTTCCCAGCCAGCGGGGACGCTGTCCGGGGGGCAGCAGCAGATGCTGGCGCTCGGACGGGCACTGCTGCAGCCGGCCTCGCTGCTGCTGATCGACGAGCCGACCAAGGGGCTGGCGCCGATCGTGATCAACGAGGTGGTCGCCGCCCTCGAGGAGCTGACGACGGACACCACCGTGCTGTTGGTCGAGCAGAACCTGCGCGTGGCCCAGCAGCTTGCGGTCAACGGCTACGTGCTCGACCACGGCACGGTGGCGTGGAACGGGGTGGTCGACGACCTGCTCGAGGACCCCGACCTCACCCAGCAACTGCTCGGGGTCGCCGGACGAGGAGACAGCGAATGAGCCTGGAGGTCTTCGTACTGCTGGCGGTCACCGGGCTCGGTCTCGCGGGTCTGTACTTCCTGCTGGCCAGCGGGCTGTCACTGATCTTCGGCCTGATGGACGTGCTCAACGTCGCCCACGGCCTGTTCTTCACCGTCGGCGGCTACGCCGCCTGGCTGGTGATGACCCGCGTCGGCGTGGCGTCGGTCGGCCTGCGCTTCGCGATCGCCCTGCTGGTGGCCACCGTCGCCGGGCTGCTGATCGGCGCCGTGGTCGAACGCGGCTTCATCCGTCCGCTCTACGGCGACCACGTCACCCAGATCCTGATCACCGCCGGGATCAGCATCGCCGGCGTGGCGCTGCTCGGCGGCTGGTTCACCTACGACCCGCAGACCTTCCCGGTGCCCGAGGTGTTCCGCATGGTGATCAACGTCGCCGGTGCGCGGATCCCGCTGAGCCGGCTGATCACGGTCGGATCCTCGCTCGTGCTGTTGTTCGCGCTGCTCGCGTTCCTGCGGTACACCCGCCACGGACTGATCATCCGCGCCGGGGTCGAGAACCGCGCGATGGTCCAGGCCCTCGGCATCGACGTGCAGCGCAGCTTCACGCTGGTGTTCGCGATCGGGGGGCTGCTGGCGGCGATCGGCGGGGTGCTCGGCGCGGTGTTCTTCGCCGGCGTGACGCCCGAGATCGGGCTGAACAACCTCATCTTCGCCTTCATCGTCGTGGTCATCGGCGGGTTGGGGTCGGTCTCCGGCACGGCGCTTGCAGCCGTGATCGTCGGACTGACCCAGCAGTTCGTGAACTTCTTCGCCGGCGCCGGCGTCGGCGACCTCACGGTCGTCGCCCTGTTGGCGATCACCCTGCTGATCCGACCGCAGGGGCTGCTCGGAGGAGTGCCGCGATGAGCCTGCAGACCGACGCGCCCACCACCGCCGACAGCGCCTCCCTGCCGGTGCCGTCCCGACCGTCCCGTCTGCCGTGGGTGGTCGTCGGCATCGGCCTGGTGTTCGCCGTGCTGCCGTTCGTCGACGTGCCCCTCCCCGGGGTGTTCGTCGGGGAGCTGTCGGCCCCGGGGACCCTGCAGATCCTCGCGATCGGGCTGGTCTTCGCGGGGCTCGCGATGAGCTACGACCTGCTGCTCGGCTACACCGGGCTGCTGTCGCTCGGCCATGCCCTGTACTTCGCCCTCGGCGTGTACGGCACCAATCTGCTGCTGTTGCACACCGACCTGCACTACGCCGTCGCCGTACCGCTGGTCCTGATCGGGGTCGGCCTGGTGGCCACCGTGCTGGGCTCGATCGCGCTGCGGGTGCGGGGGGTCGCCTTCGCCATGGTCACCCTCGCATTCGCCGAGGCGCTGCACGTGGTCGTCGAAGCCGACCCGTTGAGCATCTCCGGCGGTGAAGAGGGTCTGCCGCTCGGCTCCGAGTCGATCCCTGACATCTTCGTCGGCGTGGTCAACGTCCGCTGGGTGTACTGGGTGGCGCTCGCGTTCGCGCTGGCGGCGTTCTTCATCTGCTGGCGTGCGGTCAACAGCCGCGCCGGACGTGTCTGGCAGGCGGTGCGGGAGAACGAGGACCGCGTCGAGCTGCTCGGTCTGGTGCCGTTCGGCTTCAAGCTGCAGGCGTTCACCATCGCCTCGGTCCTGGCGGGTGCCGGTGGCGCCGTCTACCTGCTGGTCATCCGCGGCGCCAATCCCCAGGTGGCCTCGGTGCTGTTCACCCTGAACGTGATCGTGATGGTGGTGCTCGGCGGGCTCGGCCGGCTGTGGGGGGCAGCGCTCGGCGGCCTGGTGTTCGGCTACCTGTCGATGCGTCTGCCGGGGCTCGCCCGTGCCGGGGTCTTCGAACGCCTTCCGGACTGGCTCGAGGGTCCCTTGACCGAGCCGCTGTTCATCCTCGGCACCCTGTTCGTGATCCTGGTCCTGTTCGCCCCCGGCGGCCTCGCCAGCCTGATCGAACGCCTGGGCGCGTCGAAGGGCCGGCGATGAGCGTGACGACCCGCATCGGGCTGGTCGGCACCGCCGGCTACCTGCCCGAACGGTGGATGCCTGCGGCCGAGCTCGGCGAGCTCTCCGGCATCCCCGAGGAGATCCTGGTCGAGCGCTTCGGCCTGCGCGGCAAGCACATCGCCGCGCAGGACGAGCACGTCAGCGACATGGGGGTGGCCGCGGCCGAGCGGGTGGTCGCCGAGTCCGGGGTGGATCCCGCCGACATCGGTGCCGTCGTCTACTTCGGATCGACCTTCAAGGACTACCCGGTGTGGCAGGCCGCGCCGCACATCGCCCATCGGCTGGGCTGCACGACGACCTTCGCGCTCGAGCTCGACTACGTCTCGTGCGGCACCCCGGTGGCGCTGCGGGTCTGCCGTGACCTGCTGGTCGCCGAACCGGACCTGGGCACCGTGCTGGCCGTCGCCGCCTGCCGGGAGTCGGCGCTCCTGGACTACACCAACGAGCGTGCCCGGTTCATGTTCAACTTCGGGGACGGCGCGGTCGCCGGCCTGCTGTCCTCCGAATCCGCCGGACTCGACTGGCAGGCGGAGGTCCTGGGCTCCGCGACCGTCACCGACGGCTCGTTCTCCCTGGACGTCAAGGTCCCCGCGGGCGGCAGCGTCGAACCGGCCAGCCACGACTCCGTCGACACCCGGCGCCACTACCTCGACGTCGCCGACCCACAGTCGATGAAGGAACGGCTCGACCCGGTGTCGTTGCCGCGGTTCC
Source organism: Nitriliruptoraceae bacterium (assembly GCA_007122985.1). Taxonomy (GTDB): domain Bacteria; phylum Actinomycetota; class Nitriliruptoria; order Nitriliruptorales; family Nitriliruptoraceae; genus SKTG01. The sequence continues at coordinate 14,252 of SKSM01000255.1, forward strand.
TGGAGGTCGCCGAGCAGGCACTGGCGCGCTCGGGTGCGGGCCCGGACGACATCGACGTGCTGTGCGGCATCCACATGAAGCGCTCGATGCACGAACTGCTGGTCTCCAAGCTCGGCGTCGAGCGGGCGGTCTACCTCGACGACACCGGTCACATGTCCGGCGTCGATCCGCTGTTCGCGCTCGACCGGGCCGCGCGGCAGGGCCAGCTCGCCGACGGCGACCGGTGCCTGCTGCTGGCGGCCGGGACCGGCTACACCTGGGCGGCGACGGTCGTGCGATGGGGATCGGAGCCGAGGTGAGCCCGCTGGTGCGCACCGAGACCGACGGCGCGGTGACCGTGCTGAGCCTCGACCGTGCGGATCGGCACAACGCGCTCGTGCCCGAACTGCTCGCCGACCTGCGCGCCGGACTCGACGGGGTCGACGACGCCACCCGTGCCGTGCTGCTGCGTGCCGAGGGCCGGTCGTTCTCCACCGGCGGGGACCTGGCCGCCTTCGCGCGCCACACCGACCGCCCCGACGCGATCGCCGACTACGCCCACGGCCTGCTCGGCGAGCTCAACGCCGCCGTGCTGGCCCTGCTCGACCTGCCGGTGCCGTTGGTCGTCGCCCTGGGCGGTCCGGTGACCGGCGGCTCGATCGGGCTGGTCGCCCCCGCCGATGTCGTGGTGGCCGCAGACCACGCCTGGATCCAGCCGTACTACGCGCAGGTCGGATTCTCCCCGGACGGGGGCTGGACCGCGCTGCTGCCGCACCTCATCGGCCGTGGCCGGGTCGCCGACACGCTGGTCCGCGACCGTCGGATCAGCGCGCGCGAAGCGGCCGACTGGGGACTGGTCAGCGAGGTCGTGGCCGACGACGCGGTCGACGTGGCCGCACGGGTCGCCGCCGACCGCATCGCCGGGCTGCGGCCCGGCGCCCTCAGCTCCACCCGACAGCTGCTGGCCCACGACCGCGCGGCCGTCGCCGGCGCGCTGGAAGCCGAGCGGGCGTCCTTCTGCGCCCAGATCCGCACCCCGGAGGCCCGGGAAGGCATCCACGCCTTCCTGGCCGAGCTGGCCACCACCCCGACGACCGGAGGCCGCTGATGCTCACCGTCGACCCGCTGCGTCGCCGCGCGGAGCTCTCCGGCGACGCCCTGGCGCTGGTGGACACCGCCACCGGCCGTGACCTGAGCTACGCCGTGCTCGACGACCGCATCGCCCGACTGGCGGCACACCTGCGGGTCGCGGCCGGCGTCGACCGCGGTGACCGCATCGCGGTGCTGTCCCACAACGGGCACGAGCTCATCGAGCTGCTGTTCGCCTGCGCGCGCATCGGCGCGTTGCTGGTGCCGCTCAACTGGCGGCTGGCACCGACCGAGCTGATCGAGATCGTCGAGGACTGCGAGCCGACCGTGCTGGTCGCAGACGACGCCAACGCGGCCCCCGCGACGGCGGTCGCGGCCGCCACCGGTGTCGAGCTGCACCTCGCGCTGCGGGGAGCGCAGATCGACGGCGCGGTCGACTACGAGCAGGCCCTGGCCGCGGCCGGGCCGCAGGCCGATCCCCACTGGCCGGCCGAGACCGATGCGTGGTACCTGCTCTACACCTCGGGAACCACGGGCCGACCCAAGGGCGTGATCCAGACCCCGCGGATGGCGCTGGCGAACCTCGTCAACATCGGGGTGCCGATCGATCTGACCTCCGCCGACGTCACGTGCAACGTGCTGCCGATGTTCCACACCGGTGGGATCAACCTCTACACACTGCCCACCCTGCTGGTCGGCGGCACGGCGCTGGTGCCGCGGACCTTCGACCCGGCCGAGGTGCTCGGTCTGCTCGAGGCGCGCACCACCGCCTTCTTCGGGGTCCCGGCGGTCTACCAGCTGCTGGCCGACCAGCCCGGCTTCGACGCCGCTGACCTGTCCGGCGTGCGCTCCTGGGCCTCGGGCGGTGCGCCGCTCCCGGTGCCGCTGATCCACCGCTACGCCGAACGCGGCATCACCATCCGCCAGGGGTTCGGCATGACCGAGACCGGCCCGACCGTGTTCCTCATCGAGGAGGCCGCGGCGCTGTCCAAGGCCGGGTCGGTGGGGCGTCCGCAGCTGCTGGCCGAGGTGCGCATCGTCGACGTCGACGGCCGTGACGTCCCGGAGGGCGAGGCCGGTGAGCTGCTGGTCCGCGGGCCCGGCGTGACCCCCGGCTACTGGCAGCGTCCCGAGGCCACCGCGGCGGCGTTGGAGCCCGACGGCTGGCTGCACACCGACGACGTCGCCCGCCGCGACGCCGACGGGCACTACACGATCGTCGACCGCTGGAAGGACATGTACATCTCGGGTGGGGAGAACGTCTTCCCCGCCGAGGTGGAGCGTGTGCTGGACGAGCACCCGCAGGTCGCCGAGTCCGCGGTGGTCGGTGTGCCCGACGACCGCTGGGGCGAGGTCGGCAAGGCGGTGATCGTGCCGCATCGGGAGGGCGAGCTCGACGTCGACGACCTCCTCGGCCACTGCCGGGCCCGGCTCGCCGGCTACAAGGTCCCGCGTCACGTCGAGCTGACCGACGAGCTGCCCCGCAACGCCGCCGGCAAGATCCTCAAGCGTGAGCTCGCCGCGACCGGCACCGGGGATTCGGCGTGAACGTCACCCGCCGCACGATCGCCCAGCAGGACCTGGATGCGTTCGCCGCGCTGTCCGGTGACGACAACCCGATCCACGTCGATCCGCAGCGGGCGGCGCAGCTGACCTTCGGGACCACCGTGGCCCACGGCATGCTGCTGGCGACGGTCTGCGACGGGGCGCTTCGCGCCAGCGTCGACTGGCCCTGGCGGGCGATGGCGCTGACCTTCCCCGCCCCGACACCGGTCGGCAGCGAGGTGGAGCTGCACCTCAGGCCCTCGGGCCGGCGTGCCACGATCGACGTACGGCTGCCCGACGGCGCCTCGGGCTGCGAGGGTGCAGCTGCTACCGACGTGGCGGGCCTTGCCGACGGGGTGCTCGACGTCCCCTCGGCTGCTGCCCCTGACGGGTCCCTCGGCCGACTCACGGGCACGAGCGCACATCTCGAGCGTGACGTCACGGCCGATGACCTGGCGGCGTACGCGCAGCTGGCCGGCGTGGACGCCACCGATGTCACGGCGGTGCCGCTGCCGATGGTCACCGCGCTGTTCTCGTGCCTGCTGGGGACCCGGCTGCCCGGTCCTGGCACCAACTACCTCAAGCAGTCCTTCGCGCTGGACGAGCTGCCGGCCCCCGGAGCGCTGCGGGCCGACGTCGAGGTGCGCCGGGTCCGTCCGGAGCAGGGCCTGGTCGACCTCGCGACCACCTGCCGTGACCGGCGCGGTCGGCAGCTCGGCCGCGGCCGGGCCCTGGTGCTCGCCGCGGACGTTGACGTCGACGCCACGCTGGCCCGGCTGGACGCAGGCACCGACACTGCCCGGACGACGACCTCGTGAGCAGGGTGGAGCACATGGCCACAGCGCGGATCGCTGACAACGACGGGGTGCGAATCGCCTACGAGACCCATCCGCGGCCCGACGGGCCGTGGACGGTGCTGGTCCACGGCCTGGGCTATCCGCGCCAGGGCTGGGGACCACTGGTCGACGCGCTGCGCGGGCACCTGTCGCTGGTGCTGGTGGACAACCGGGGCATCGGCGGCTCGGACGTGCCCGAGGGGCCCTACGACGCCACGCAGATGGCCGGGGACGTGAGGGCCGTGCTCGACGACCTCGGCATCGGCGCCGCGCACGTGGTCGGCACCAGCCTGGGCGGGATGATCGCCCAGGAGCTGGCCATCACCTGCCCCGAACGGGTCGACCGGCTCGTCCTGCTGGCCAGCACCCCCGGTGGCGACGCCGCAAGCCCGATCCCCGAGCCCACCCGGTCACTGCTGGCCGAGGTGGCGCAGCTCGAGCCGCTGGAGGCCCTCCGGCGGCTGGTCGCCAACGCGCTGGGGCCGGACGCCGACCCGGCGCTGGTGGAGCGCATCGTGCGTCTGCGCACCGACACCGCCCAGTCGACGGACGGCTGGCAGGCCCAGGCCGTCGCCGGCACGACCTACGACGGCGGTGGCCGCGAGTCCGCGATCACCGCACCGACCCTGGTCGTCCACGGCACCCATGACGTGGTCGTCGCCCCGGCGAACGCCACCCTGCTGGACGAGCGGATCCCCGACAGCCGGCTGGCGTGGATCGAACGCGGCGGCCACCTGGCGTTCTGGGAGCACCCGGAGCACGTGGCCGCGCTGGTCGTCGACCACCTCACCGGTGGGGGTGCCACCGGCGCGGGAGCCACCACCGCGCCCGGACCAGGAGGATGAGCGCGATGGACGGGCAGCTGACGCTCGGACGCTGGATCCGTGACCGCCGGGTGGCCACCCCGGAGCGGATCGCCATCGACGCCGACGGGCAGGCGACCACCTACGCGCAGCTGGAGGCCCGCGCCGCCCGGCTCGCGGCGGCGCTGCC
>SKSM01000139.1 GCA_007122985.1 Nitriliruptoraceae bacterium
AGCGCCCCGCGCACCCCCGTCGACATCGCTGGGCGCGCCGCCGTGCGGGCGACCGCGGGCGGCGGACGGGCCACGGGGGCCGAACGGCCCACCAACCATGTCCGACCGCTGGTTGCGCTGGCGGGCCGCGGCCACCAGCATCCTGGCACGGTCGCCGGCGGGAGCCACCGCGGGTGGCCCGAGGAGGCAGACGCATGCTGCGGTGGACGTTGCTGCGAGCCGCCAACAGCGACCGGATGGCAGGGCTCGCCCGGGACAGCGCGACCGTCGGCCGTGTGGTCGCGCGCTACATCGCCGGTGAGACCATCGACGACGGCCTCGCGGTCGCGACGGCGCTCGCCGCCGAGGGGATGGACCTGACCATCGACCACGTCGGCGAGCTGGTCGACTCCGTCGAGCACGCGGAGCTGGCGGCAGACGTCTACCGCCGGCTGCTCGCAGACGTCCAGGCGCGCTCACTTCCCGCGGGGGTGTCGGTCAAGCCCACGCAGCTCGGCCTGCACATCGATCACGAGGGGTGTGCCCGGCTGATCGAGGACCTCGCCGAACGCGCCACGGCCGCCGGGGTGCACCTCACCCTCGACATGGAGGACCACACGGTCACCGAGACGACCGTGCGGCTCGTGGAGCAGGTCCGGGCTGCCGGCGCGGCCAACGTCGGCTGCGCGCTGCAGTCCTACCTGCACCGGACGCCAGAGGACGTCCGTCGCCTCACCCGCCTCGGCGTGAGCATCCGGCTGTGCAAGGGCGCCTACGCCGAGCCGGCGCACCTCGCCCACCAACGACCCGTCGAGGTGGCACGCGCCTACCTCGACGACGCCCGCTACCTGCTGCGCGAGGGGACCGAGCCGCGCTTCGCGACCCACGACCACCGGTTGATCGCCGCCATCAAGCGTGAGGCCGCGGTCATCGGACGCGACCGTGGCACCTACGAGTTCCAGATGCTCTACGGCGTGCGCCCGCAGATGCAACGGGCGCTGGTGGCCGACGGCTACCGCCTGCGGATCTACCTGCCGTTCGGCACCCAGTGGTACCCCTACTTCACCCGCCGGATCGCGGAGCGCCCGGCCAACCTGCTGTTCTTCCTGCGCTCCCTCGCGCCACGGCGCGGCCGTGACCGTGATGCCCTCCCCGCCCCGACGGCCTCGAAGCCGTCCTGGTAGTCCCACGACCTGAGGAGTCCCCCGTGAGCGACGGCACCTTCTGCGTTCCTGCCCCGTACAACGAGCCGGTCCGCGGCTACGCGCCCGGCAGCCCGGAGCGCACGTCGCTCGAGGCTGCGGTCACCGCGATGGCCGGCCGGACGGCCGAGCTGCCGTGCGTGATCGCCGGCGAGCCGGCGCACACCGGCGAGACCTTCACCCAGCGAGCCCCGCACCGGCACGACCTGACGCTGGCGACCGTCCACGCGGCGGGAGCCGCGCAGGTCTCGCAGGCGATCGACGCCGCGTGCGAGGCGAAGCACGACTGGGCGGCGATGCCCTTCGAGCACCGCGCCGCGATCTTCCTGCGGGCAGCCGACCTGCTGGCCGGGCCGATGCGTGACCGGATCAACGCCGCGACGATCCTCGGCCAGTCGAAGTCGGTGCACCAGGCCGAGATCGAGGCGGCCTGCGAGCTGGTCGACTTCCTGCGCTTCAACGTCGCCTTCGCCGAGCAGCTCTACGCCGAGCAGCCGATCTCCGTGCCTGGTGAGTGGAACCGGGTCGACCACCGACCGTTGGACGGCTTCGTGCTCGCCATCACACCGTTCAACTTCACCGCGATCGCGGGCAACCTGCCGACGGCCCCGGCGATCCTCGGCAACACGGTGGTCTGGAAGCCCTCGGAGAAGCAGGCGCTCGCCGCCCAGGTCACGCTCGAGGCACTGCAGTCGGCAGGGCTGCCCGACGGCGTCATCAACCTCGTCCACGGTGACGGTGCCGTCGCCGCCGAGACGGCCACCGCCGATCCGCGGTTCGCCGGGCTGCACTTCACCGGTTCCGAGCAGGTGCTCTCGTCGCTGTTCGAGCGGGTCGGCAGCCAGGTCGCCCGCTACCGCAGCTTTCCGCGCATCGTGGGTGAGTCGGGTGGCAAGGACTTCGTGGTCGCCCACTCCTCGGCGCAGGTCGACGGCCTGGTCGTCGCGCTCGCGCGCGGCGCGTTCGAGTACCAGGGTCAGAAGTGCTCGGCGGCGTCGCGCGCCTACCTGCCCAGCAGCCTGTGGCCGACCCTGCGCGACCGGATCGCCGATGTCGCCGGCGAGCTGACGATGGGTGACGTGGGCGGCGACCTGTCGACGTTCATGGGAGCGGTCATCGACGGGCGGGCGTTCGAGAAGCACCGTGAGGCGATCGCGCGCGCGACCCACGAGGGCGCCGAACTGCTCGTCGGCGGCGACCTCGACGACACCCACGGCTGGTTCGTGCCCCCGACGGTGCTGGTCACCGACGACCCCCGGTCGTCGACGATGACCACCGAGCTGTTCGGCCCGATCCTGACCATCCACGTCTACGCGGACGACCACTTCGACGAGCTGCTGCCAGAGGTGGATGCCGCCACCGACTACGCGTTGACCGGCTCGATCTTCGCCGACGACCGTGACGCGGTCCGTCGGGCCACCGACGCGCTGCGCCACACCGCGGGCAACCTCTACGTCAACGACAAGCCGACCGGATCGATCGTCGGACGGCAGCCGTTCGGCGGCGCCCGCCGCTCCGGCACCAACGACAAGGCCGGCTCGGTGCTCAACCTCCAGCGGTGGGTGTCACCGCGGGTCGTCAAGGAGACCTCCGTCCCGGCCACCGACTGGCGCTACCCGCACCAGGGCTGAGCCGCTTGCGGGCCAGCGCCTGCACCAATGGTGCGGGCGCTCAGCCCACCAGTGCCTGCGACGCGACGGCGTCGCGGTCGTGGCTGTCGAGGACGTCGCGATAGGCCGCCTCGAGCCGGTCGACGGTGTGCTCCCACGACGCCGCCCGCGCCGCGACCACGCCGGCACGCGCGGCCGAGCGCCACCGGTCGGCGTCGGTGAGATACGACAGCGCCGCCGCTGCGTGACGGTCGGGGTCGTGCCCCGGCACCAGCGTCCCGCCGGCGCCGACGACCGCCTCCAGCCCCGGGACGTCCGCCGCGACGACGGGTGTGCCACAGGCCTGTGCCTCCAGCGCGGCCAGCCCGAACGTCTCACTGCGCGACGGTGCCAGCAGCAGGTCGGCCGCGCGGTAGCGGTCGGCCAGCCTGGCCTGCTCGACCGCGTCCTCGATCGTGACGGCGTCAGCGACGCCGAGCTGTGCGGCGAGCTCGTGCAGCTCGGCGGGTCCGGTGGCGCCCCGGCCGGTGCCGGACACGCCGCCGACGATGCGCAGCCGCGCCTGCGGCAGCTGCCGACGGACGGCCGCGAAGGTGCGCACGGCCACGTCCGGGCCCTTCAACGGCTGGAGCCGTCCGACGAACAGCAGCTCCGGCGCCGTCGAGGGCCGATTCGCCGCCCCGGGCCGGAAGCGGTCGAGGTCCACCCCGGCAGGTACCACGGTCAGCTTCTCGCCTGACAGGCCATGGACGCGGTGCAACAGCCCGGCCTCGCCGCAGGTCAGCACCAGGACCCGGTCGGCGTCGCGGGCGACCTGCCGCTCGGCGATCAGCCGCAGCGGCGGCTCCGGGTCGTCGCCGGGGGCGAGGGTGGCGTTCTTCAGCACCCCGAGGGTGTGGAAGGTCTGGACCAGTGGCACCCGCCAGCGCGGGGCGATGCGGCGGCCGACCCATCCCGACAACCAGTAGTGCGCGTGCAGCAGGTCGTGGGTCCCAGCCGACCGATGGCCCTGCAGCGCCAACGCGAAGCCGCACAGGTGGTTGGTCAGCTCGTGCTTGTCCAGCGGCCGGGGCGGGCCGGCCTCCACGTGGTGGACGGTGACCCCGTCGTCCAGCGGCGTCGACGCCGGCACGTCCGGATCGCTGCGACGGGTGAAGACGTCCACCTCCACACCCCGTGCGGCCAGCCGGCGCGCGACCTCGCGCACGTAGACGTTGAGGCCGCCACCGTCGCCGGTTCCGGGCTGGTCGAGGGGCGAGGTGTGCACGCTGAGCAGGCCGACCCGCCTCACGTGCTGCTCCGCGCGACGCTCAGTCGGCGCAGGACCCGGTCCTGCGCACCGAAGCGGTACTTGTAGGCCTCGTCGCCGCGGAGCAGGTCGAACTGCGTGTAGCCCTCGTCGGCGGCCCGATCGATCAGCAGGGTCACCATGACCATGCCCGGCGCGAGCGAGCCGAGGCTCGGGTCGAACGCGGAGTTGTACAGGCCCCAGTGCCCTCCGCGGACCAGTGACACCGTCGAGGCGGCCAAGAGCCCCCCGACGTAGAGCTCGTCCAGGCGGAAGACGTCGTCGTCCACGAACTCCGACGCGAGCGCCTTGAACCAGTCGTGCATGTCCTGGCGCCGGAAGAACCCGGCCTTCTCCGGCACCGCGTCCGCCGCCTGGTCGAGGAACGCGTCGAGCCGCCCGACCACCTCGTCGGCCGCGACCTTCACCAGCTCGATCTCGCCGGCGTCGCGGGCGAGCTTGCGGGTCTTGCGCGTGAGCTCCTGGCGGGTCCGGCCGGGCAGCTGCTCGAAGTAGGCCGCGCCGCTGCCGGGCAGCCACACCACCGGACACACGTCCTCACGCTCGTCCTCGAGCACCTGCAGACCGTGCACCCGGAAGGCCGACCGGAACGCATCCGGCCAGCCGCTGTCGTCAGCCAGCCCACCGGCGACGAACTCGTCCCAGTCGACGTCCCTCGCGAGGTTGGCCACATAGGCGTCGGCGACGTCGTAGCGGTCCTCGCGCCGGCTGACGGGGCCGAGGTAGTCGGTCACCTCCGTGCCGCCCTGGAAGCGTCGGATCTCCTCCGGGCCCTCGGCGCTTCCCGACAGGTCGTTGGCGTCGGGGATCACCCCGATCAGCCGCCCGTCGCGGTGCACGGAGTGGATGCGCACCGGTGTGCCGGCACCCAGAGTCGAGGCCCAGACGCCGAGGTAGCGGGGGCCGTGGAAGACGGTGCCGTTGGGGTCCTCGTCGAGCAGCAGCTCCCAGTCTGCGCGCAGGTCGGCGGGCAGCGCGCCCCGGTGCGTGCGCAACTCGATCACGTGTGACCTCGCGGGTCCGGGCCTCGCAGCGGCCTGGTCGGGGACAACCTGAAGGAAGGGCCTGGACAGGCAGGTGCGGGCGAGAGGCTCGCCCGGCACTGCCGTCGGCAACGCCGGCCGCGCGCCGTCGATTCCATCTGCGCACGGATCGTAGTCGATGCAACCAGCCGGCGGATCAGCCGAGCTCACACCTCGGTGTCGGCCTCCTCGGGCGGGGTGGCGGCCCGGACGGCCGCGTCGTCCACGCCACCGGTCGTCACTGCGTCGAGCAGTGCCCGCCGGCGGCTCGAGCGCGCCGGCTGCAGCTCCGTCAGGCGTCGAAACGAGCGGTACATCTCGGTCAGCGCCTGGCGCTGGGCGTCGGTCAGGTGCGGATCGGCGGCGATCGCCTCCTCCACCTCCCGGGGGGCCTCGCGCTCGTCGAGGATCCCGGCCTTGACATAGAGCGTCTCGGAGGAGATCTCCAGCGCCTTGGCGATCGCCTGGAGGATCTCGGCCGACGGCTTGCGCAGACCCCGTTCGATCTGGGACAGGTAGGGGTTGCTGACACCTGCCAGCTTGGCGAGCTTGCGCAGCGACAGCCGCGCGGACTCGCGCTGGTCGCGGATGTAGGCGCCGAGCTCGTCGATCGCGGACCGTTCGAGCCGTGCACCCTGCTCCGTCGCCGCCGCGTCCCGGTCGTCAGCGTCCGCGTCGGGCCGGCCGGGCGCGTCCGCGTCGCGCGAGGGGTCGCTCGCCGCGGGATCGCTCACGCTGATCGCTCCTGCC
>SKSM01000249.1 GCA_007122985.1 Nitriliruptoraceae bacterium
CAGGGGTCTCCGGCCCGAGCACGTCGGCCTCGATGTGCAGGACCAGCGTCGTCCGGTCCGCGCCGGTGGTGTCGGCCGGGCCTGCGTCGACCGCGGTGCGCACCGAGGCGAGCACCGCGTCGGCGAGCGCCTGCCCGGTCGGCCGCCGGGTCGGGGTGCTGACGGCGGCATCGTCCGCGGCAGGGCCGTCGGGGGCCAGGCAGTGGTCGGGGTCCTCCGTGGCGCGTTCGTCGTCACGATCGGCCGCGGCGCCGCTGTTGTCGACCTCGACGATCCGGGCGGCGCCCTCGACGAGCTCCAGCGCGTCGTCGACCGGCAGGTGCAGCGTCACGACGGCGGTGTGCTCGTCCAGGTAGGACAGTCGCAGGCCGTGGTCTGCGATCCGCTGCGCCGGATCGTCGGCGGCGTTGCGCTCGCACCGCGCCGCCCCGCGGACGATGCGTTCGATGTCGGCCGCGGTGGCGTGGTGGGCCCAGCGCAGGAGCAGGTCCTGAAGATCCGGGTGGGCGATCCGCGTGAGGGCCCGCACCTTGCTGTACGACAGCTGACCTGCCGCGAAGGCCGCGCGGATGGCGGGCAGCTCGCGCAGCCGCAGCGCGACCCGGACGTGGTCCCGTGCGGTCGACGGCGCGAGCCCGACCATGTACGACAGCCAGTGGGCAGGGGTCCTGGCGCCCTGGTCAGCCCAGACCCCACGCACCACGAGCTCGCCGAGCAGCTGGATCCAGCGGCAGGTCAGCGCCGTGATCTGGGCCGCCTGGACCTTCATCCGGCGCTCGAGCTCCGCGTCGCAGATGCCGGCGAAGGCCGGGTCGGGACCGAGCTGTCGCGACAGCTCGACCAGCTCGCTCCACGACGGCTCGCGGACGGTGGTGCCGGCGGGCGCCGGCTGTGCCAGCGCCGCCGCCACCTCGGGGGTGAGCGAGCTGCCGTCGGCGCCCGGCTGCCCGTCGGGGCGCGTGTGGTCGTCGAAGCCCTGGTCCTCGTCACGCATCGGTGGCTCCCCTCATGTCGACTCGGCTGATGCGAATCAACGTAGAGATACCCTGTGACATCCTGATGATCGTCCGCGCTCGGAGCGTCGGCCGGGCCCGCGCCTCCGGCGGGCTACCCTCGCCGGCTTCCCCTCCCACCACCTCTCGCCCCACCCATCGCCGGTACGGCCGGCCCCGAGGACCGCTGTGGCCTTCCGCTCAGATCTCCGCAACGTCGCCATCATCGCGCACGTCGACCACGGCAAGACCACCCTCGTCGACGCCATGCTGTGGCAGTCGGGGGTGTTCCGCGCCAATCAGGACGTCGCCGAGCGGGTGATGGACTCCGACGACCTGGAGAAGGAGCGCGGCATCACGATCCTGGCCAAGAACACCGCGGTCGAGGTCCCGACCGAGGACGGCGGTCACGTCACCGTCAACGTGGTCGACACCCCGGGGCACGCCGACTTCGGTGGCGAGGTCGAGCGTGCTCTTGCGATGGTCGACGGCGCGCTGCTGCTGGTCGACGCGTCCGAGGGGCCGCTGCCGCAGACCCGGTTCGTGCTGCGCAAGGCGCTGGAGCGCGGGCTGCCGGTGTTCGTCGTGGTCAACAAGATCGACCGCCCCGACGCCCGGATCGAGGAGGTCGTGGCGACCACCTACGACCTGCTGATCGACCTCGGCGCCGACGACGCCCAGATCGACCTGCCGGTGCTCTACACCAACGCCAAGGACGGCACCGCGACCCTGGACCCGGCCGAGCCGGGCAGCGACCTCGCACCCCTGTTCCGCGTGCTCATCGACCATGTGCCCGCCCCGGAGCACGATCCTGCGCACCCCTTCCAGGCGCTGGTCACCAACCTCGACGCCTCTCCCTACCTCGGCCGGCTGGCGATGTGCCGCGTCCAGCACGGCACGGTGCGGCGAGGTGACACCGTCGCCTGGTGCCGGCGCGACGGCAGCGTGGAGCAGGTCCGGCTCAGCGAGATGTACCGCACCCGGGCGCTGGAGCGCGTCTCGGTCGACGACGCCGGGCCGGGCGACCTGATCGCGATCGCCGGGATCGACGAGGTGACCATCGGCGAGACGCTGGCCGACGCCGCCGATCCCCGGCCGCTGCCAGTGCTGACGGTGGACGAGCCGAGCCTCGGCATGACCGTCGGCGTCAACACCTCGCCGTTGGCGGGCCGTGACGGCAGCAAGCTCACCGCCCGGCTGGTCGAGTCGCGGCTCAAGCAGGAGCTGGTCGGCAACGTCAGCCTGCGGGTGCTGCCGACGGAGCGTCCGGATACCTGGGAGGTGCAGGGCCGCGGGGAGCTGCAGCTCGCGGTGCTGGTGGAAAACCTGCGTCGGGAGGGCTTCGAGCTGACGGTCGGCAAGCCGCGTGTGGTCACCCGCGAGATCGACGGCGCGGTCCACGAGCCGTTCGAGCAGCTGTCGATCGACGTGCCCGACGACTACGTGGGCGTGGTGACCCAGCTGATCGGCCTGCGCAAGGGCCGGCTCCAGCAGATGGTCAGCTCGTCGGCGGGCTCGGCCTCCGGTGACGCCGCGGGGTGGAGCCGGCTGGAGTTCCGCGTGCCCGCGCGCGGGCTGATCGGGCTGCGCACCGAGTTCCTGACCGAGACCCGTGGCACCGGCATCCTCCACCACGTGTTCGACGGTTACGAGCCGTGGCAGGGCGAGCTTCGCACCCGGCCGAACGGGTCGCTCGTCGCCGACCGGTCGGGGACGGCCACCCAGTTCGCCCTGCTCAACCTCCAGGAGCGGGGTCAGCTGTTCATCGGCCCCGGCACGGAAGTCTACGAGGGCATGATCGTGGGCGAGAACGCCCGCTCGGAGGACATGGACGTCAACCCGGCCAAGGAGAAGAAGCACTCCAACGTGCGCTCGGCCACCGCCGACGAGCTCGTGCGGCTCGCGCCGCACCGTCACCTGTCGCTGGACCAGGCCCTGGAGTTCATCCGCGAGGACGAGGCCGTCGAGGTGACGCCGTCCCATGTGCGGATGCGCAAGGTCGAGCTGGCGGCGACGGCACGGGGCCGCATGGCGAAGCGGACGAAGCACGGTGCCGCGCCCGCCTGACCGTGGGCTGCCGGGCCCGTCGGCCCGCCGGGGTGGCAGCGCGCGGTCGTGCGCGGCCGTGGTCGATGGTCGGCGTCGCCCGTGCGGTCACCGGGTAGCGCTTGTACGGTCCCCGCAACCCGACCCCGATCCTCGGTGTTGCATTGTTGAAGGTCAGCCCGTCCGCAGTCAGTGCCCTGAACGAGGCACGTGAAGCCCAGGAGGTCCCCGAGTCGCACGGTGTGCGCGTGTTCGCCCAGCCGGACGAGTCCGGCCAGGCCGCGCTTGCGCTCGCCTTCGCCGAAGAGCCCGCGGAGGGCGACGCGGTGACCGAGCAGTCCGGAACGGAGTTCTACGTCGCTCCGGAGCTCGCCGAACCGCTCGCGGAGAGCAAGCTCGACGTCGAGGAGACCCCCGAAGGCGCGCAGCTGACGATCGTTCCCCAGGAGGACGCCGCCGGGGAGTGACCCCGGCGCGTCCGACCACCTCGCCGGCCCGGCTGCCTCTGGTAGCCGGGCCACGTCCTGAACGCCAGGGGAGCGCGGCAAGCGGCCGGGTCGTCCGCTGCCGGCTCAGACGTCGCTGGCTCGGGTGACGCTGGCTCGGGTGACGCTGGCAACCTCGCTACCGTCGTGGGCCAGGCCACGGCACGCCGTCGTGGCCCATGACCACCGCAGGAGCTCGCTGTGGCCACGTTGGTGCTCGTGCGGCACGCCACCACCGCTGCGACCGGCAAGCGGCTCGGCGGGTGGACGCCAGGCGTGCACCTCGACGCGGGCGGGGTCGAGCAGGCGGAGGCGACCGCGCGGCGGCTGGCCGACCTGCCGGTCGTGGCGGTGTACAGCTCGCCGCTCGAGCGCACCCGGGACACCGCCCGGCTCGTCGCCCGGCCACACGGTCTGCGGGTGCGCGTCCGCAAGGGGCTCGGCGAGGTCGACTACGGCGACTGGACCGACCAGCCACTCGGGCAGCTACGGCGCCGCAAGGCGTGGAAGGTGGTCCAGAGCACGCCCTCACGCATGACCTTCCCCGGCGGCGAATCGATCCGTGGGGCGCAGGCGCGGGCGGTCGACACCACCGAAGCGCTGGCGGCGGACCACCCGAAGGAGACGATCGTCTGTGTCAGCCACGCCGACGTGATCAAGGCCGTGGTCGCCCACCACCTCGGCATGCCGCTGGACACCTTCCAGCGGCTGACGATCGAGCCGGCCTCGGTCACCGTGCTGGAGCTGCCGACAGAGGGTCACCCGGTGCTGCTGCGCTGCAACGACACCGGACCGCTGCCGGCGCCCGCCCACGGCAAGGGACGCGCCGGCAAGGGATGTGCGTGATGGAGTTCGAGTTCTCCGAGCCGCACCACGTGACCGTTGGCTTCACCGGAGAGCCGGGGGAGCGCACCTTCTTCCTGCAGGCCCAGGAGGGTGAGCAGCTGCTGACCCTGCAGATGGAGAAGGGGCAGGTCGAGGGGCTCGGCGAGCTCCTCGGCCAGCTGCTCGCCCGGGTCGACGACGCGCCGGCGACCGACTGGGACCGCGAGGCGATGGACCTGCGCACCCCGGTCGTGCCGGCGTGGCAGGTCGGCGAGATCGCGCTCGGCCTTGACCCCGATGTCGAGCGGTTCGCGCTGGAGGTGACCGAGGTGGTGGCTGCGGAGGACGCCGACCCGGAGTTCGCGCGGATCTGGTGCGACCGGGATCAGGCGCGCCGCCTGGCGGCGCACGCCAGCGAGGTGGTCGGCCAGGGCCGGCCGCGCTGCGAGCTGTGCGGCCGACCGACCGCGGTCGACGGCGACCACGTGTGCCCGGCGACCAACGGCCACGGGCACCTGACCCGCTGATGACCGCTGGCCCCGCCCGTGAGCGTGCGCACGCGACGCGGCTGTGCGAGGCACCGCTCGAGGTGGTCGGCCGGTTCGCCAACGCGTCCAACGCGACCCTGCTGGTGCGCCTGACCGACCGTGATCCGCGGGGGCTCGACGAGGTGGCCGAGGACCTCGGGCGGGAGCCGGACGTCGGCGATCTGGACCCGGGCGACCTGGCCGTCTACAAGCCGCAGCGCGGCGAGCGCCCGCTCTGGGACTTCCCTCCCGGCAGCCTGCACCGCCGGGAGGTCGCCGCGGCGCTGGTCTCCGACGCGCTCGGCTGGGACCTGGTGCCGGCCACGGTCGCGCGCGACGACGCGCCGTTCGGGGCGGGCAGCCTGCAGCGGTTCGTCGCGCACGACCCGGAGGACCACTACTTCACCCTGCTGGACCGCGGCGACCCGCGGATCGGTGAGCAGCTGCGGCGCATGGTGGTGTTCGACCTGATGATCGACAATGCCGACCGCAAGGCCGGCCACGTGCTGCTCGAGCGCGGTGCCGACGTGCTGCCGGTCCGCCTGATCGACCACGGGGTCACCTTCAACGAGGAGCGCAAGCTGCGGACCGTGGCATGGGACTTCGCCGGCGAGCCGGTCCCTACCGGGCTGCTCGGCGACATCGCCGGACTGTGCGACGCGTTGGACGGCGAGCTCGGCGCCCGGCTGACCGCGCTGCTCAGCGGGCTCGAGGTCCGCCGGCTGCGCGAGCGGGTCGCGCGGGTCCTGTCGCTGTCGGCGCTGCCCGAGCCCACCGGCCCCTACCCCTACCCGTGGCCGCTGCTGTGAGCGGCAACCGGCCGGATGGCGCCGCCGAGGTGGTGGTGCGCACCCTCGAGGACGACGATGTCGACGCGGCGCTGGCGCTGTGGGCCGCGACCGAGCACCTCGGCCCGACCCCGCGCGAGGAGCTCGACGAGCTGCGTGCCCACGACCCCGGCCTGGTGCTGGCCGCGGTCGC
>SKSM01000153.1 GCA_007122985.1 Nitriliruptoraceae bacterium
CGAAGCGCGGGCCCGGCATGCCGCAGCGCTCGGTGATGGTGCGGTGGAACACCCGGTCGAGCCGGCGCACGGTCTCCAGCAGCCGGCCGTAGGTCGAGATCCCGGGGTCGTCGAGGCCGGCCACCTCGGCGGGGGTGGCGGGTCCGTCCGGCGGTGGTGTCGGCGGTGGCGTCGGTGACGGCTCACGGCTGGTGGGGGTGGCGGTGGTCACCTCGGCTCCGGTCGTCTCGTGGCACTGGTCGCGTCGCGGCGTGTGGTCGGGTGGTGGCGCGGTCGGCCCGCGGCGTCGGTCGCATCGTTCGGCGGGCCCGCGGTGGCGGCCCCCCGGCGCCCGCGCTAGGCGCTTCGTCGAGAATGTTACCACGGAATTATTTGACATGTCACGCATAGTCCGGCATGCTGTCTCACACGTTGCAAGAGCAACCAAGCTGCGGCCGGCCACCTGCCCGCAGCGGTCGGCACCCCGCCGGCACCCCGCCGGCACCACGCGGCACCCGACCGCAGGACCCCGGCACACCGCTCCCACGAGAGGCTCCACCATGACCGACACCATGACCATCGCCCCGCTGTCCACCGGCACGTGGGCCGTCGACCCCTCGCACTCGACGGTCGGCTTCGTCGTCCGCCACCTCGGCTTCTCCAAGGTGCGGGGCGGCTTCGCGAGCTTCGAGGGCACCGTTGACGTCGCCGAGGACGTCACCGCCTCGTCCGCCTCGATCACCATCGACGCCGCCTCGTTCGAGTCCGGCGACGACGACCGCGACGGCCACGTCAAGAGCGCGGACTTCCTGGACGTCGACACCCACCCGACGCTGACCTTCGAGGTCACCGACATCCGCCCGGAGGGCGGGCAGCGCTACACGATCTCTGGCGAGCTGACCATCCGCGGCGTCACCCGGCGCGTCGAGCTCGACACCGAGTTCCTCGGCGTCGACACCGACCCCTTCGGCAACGTCAAGGCCGGCTTCGAGGCCAGCACCGAGATCAACCGCGAGGACTTCGGCCTGACCTGGAACGCGACGCTCGAGTCCGGCGGGCTGCTGGTCGGCAAGACCGTGCAGATCCTGCTCGAGGTCCAGCTGAACAAGGCCTGAGTCCAGACCGTCGCCACGAGGGGCCCGTGCACGCGCGGGCCCCTCACCTGTGGCCGCGCGGGTCCCTCATGCGCGTTCCACCAGTGCCCGGACCAGCCCGGGCAGGTCGCCGGCCGTCACGTCCGGGGGCACGAAGCCCGTCGGGTAGCGCTCACCGTCGCGGTCGAGCCACGCGCCGACCATGCCGACCCGCTGTGCGCCCTGCACGTCCCAGGGGTGGACGGCGATCATCGCCGCCTGCTGCGGTTCGAGCCCGAACCGGTCCAGTACCCAGCGGTAGGGCTCGGGTGCGGGCTTCCACCGCCGGACCACCGACACGTCGTGGACCTCGGCGACCAGGTGCTCGAGCCCGGCTCGTTCGAGGAAGGTGGTCGTCTGATCGGCTGACCCGTTGGTCAGTGCGACCACCTCGATGAGCTCGTCGTGCAGCTGCTGGAGGCCCGCGGCGACGTCGGGGTGCGGGGCGACCTCGTCGAAGCCCGCGAGCACGTGGGCGATGGTCTCGTCGCGGTCGGCGAAGGGACCGGACGCGTCGGCCTGCGCAGACTCCAGCAGGACGTCGAGGTGGTGGCTGAGCAGGTCGTGGAAGGTGACGAACGCTCCGGCGGCGCCGGAGGCGACCCCGTCGCGGAGCACCCGGGCGAACCAGCGCTCGAACTGGCCGGCCAACCCCACGTGCCCCATGCGGTCAGCGACCGGGTCCAGTGGGAACAGCGTCTCGTTGACGTCGAAGACGGCCAGGTCGATCATCCCCGGTCCTCCCGCTCGTTCGCCGCGACCCGGGCCGTTGCGTTCGCGTCGAACCGGGCCTGGACCACCGTAGTGGCCACATGCCGGCCGCCTCGGTCGAGGTGCTCTGGGGCGCTGAACCCGGGAGGTTGAACTATGAGCGGTAGGCTACGGGTATGAGGATGGAGCTGGGCAAGCGCGCCGACTACGCGGTTCGCGCCGCGGTCGACCTCGCACGCCACGTGCGCGACGGCGAGCGTCGCAAGGCGCGGGCCATCGCCGACGAGATGGCGATTCCCGCCAGCTACGTGCCACAGATCCTCGCCGAGCTGGTCCGTGCGGGCATCGCGGTCTCGGTCGCCGGCCCCGGCGGCGGCTACGCGCTGGCGCGTGAGCCCGCCGAGGTCAGCCTGCTCGAGGTCGTCGAGGCGATCGACGGTGAGCTGGTCTCCACCGCCTGTGTCCTGCGCGGTGGTCCGTGCCGGTGGGACGACATGTGCGCGGTGCACATCCCGTGGGCCCGGGCCCAGTTCGCGATGCTCGACTCGCTGGCGGCGACCTCCCTGGCGGAGCTGGTGGCCAATGACCAGGCGCTGGAGGCCGGCACCTTCGAGGTCCCCGAGGATCTGCGGCGCCCTGCCCGCGAACTCGCCCAGGACCGTTGACCCTGTCAGCGGCCCGCCCCAGGAGTGCAACCGTCCGCGGATGTGCCCGAAGGGCCCTGGCCACAAGCCACGTCCCGCTGGCATGTTGGGTGGGTCGCCCGCGTCCGTGCGCGGCGTTCGGGGGTGTGCCAGATGAGCGTGGATGTGCACGAGGAGCGGGAGTCGTCGGTCGGTGCGGCGGACCTGGAGCTGTCCGCCTGGGAGCGTCGGGAGATCGGGCTGCGCACTGCGGCGATCCACGACCGGCTCGCTCAGGCCGCCCGGGAGTTGCGGCTGCTGCAGGCGCGCCTGCCGGCGACGCAGCTGCTCGACGACGTCGAGCTGACCCTGGAGCAGGCGCTCGGCGCGATCGTCGCCTGCCGCCGCGAGGTGGACGGCCAACGGACGAGCGCGCACCGTCGGTGATGCGCGCGCAGCGCGATCACGACTGACACTGTGCCGACGGACGTCGTCGGCGTCCGCCTGCGACCCCGGCCTGCGTACCGGTTGGCCGCTTTCGCGGTGCTCCGACGCCGTCGTGCGTGACCGTGCCCGGTTGCGGCAGCGCCAGTTGACGGCCTCGCTTGTGTTCGGGCAAAACGTTTAGTTAACTACTATTCATTAGCGAGCGACCAGCGTTTCTGTTAGACACCAGCGTCGGGACCGGGAGGCCGTGGGATGTCCGAGGCGAGCGCACCCGGCGGGATGCTGCCCGCTGATCCACGCCGTGGTGTGCGGCGGCTCGCGGTCGCGACCACGGTGGCGACGCTGGTCCTGATCTCCATGGGCGGCGCGGTGCGCGCGACCGATTCGGGGCTCGCCTGCCCGGACTGGCCGGCCTGCTACGGGCAGTGGATCCCGCCGGCGGATCTCAACATGTGGCTCGAGCACAGCCACCGGTTGTGGGCGGGCGTGGTCGGGCTGGCGATCGTTGCGCTGGTGGTCCTGAGTTGGCGTCACCGTGACGTGCCGCGGTTGTGGCGGCTCAGTGCCGTCGCGCTCGGGCTGGTGGTCATCCAGGCCGGCCTGGGCGCCGCGGTGGTGCTGTTGCACCTGCGCGCGGGGCTGGTCACCTCCCACCTGGGGATGTCCTGGATCATCGTCGCCTGCCTGGTCGTGGTGGCGATCGCCGCACGCGACCCACGGTCGGCGCCCGAGGCGAGCAGTCACGAGCGCCTCGTCGCGCGCGACTCGGCGGTCGTCGCCGTGCTGGTGCTGTTGCAGGGGCTGCTCGGTGGCCAGGCGACCGGCCGCGGTGCGGCCTACGTCTACAACGCCGTGCCGATCTGGCTGTCCGACCAGCAGTGGACCGGTCATTCGCGCGAGGTGCTGCACCTCACCCACCGGTTCGCCGGCTACCTGGTGGCGGCTGCGGTCGTCGTCTACGCGGTCCGCGCGTTGCGCAGGGCACGTCGGGCCGACGGCCGGGTGCCCGCGTGGACCATGCGGCTGCCGCAGCTCGCGGTGGTGCTGGTGCTGATCCAGGTGGGCTTTGGCATCACCAACGTGCTGACGCGGGCCACGGTGTGGAGCGGGATCGCGCATCTCACGGTCGCCAGCTGGCTCTGGACCGTGCTGGTGCTCGCGGCCGCCCTCGGGTGGCGACGGGCCCGCGTGCCGGGTGCGCCGACGCCGGAGACACCGGGCACGCAGACGTCCCTGGATTCCGCCGGCCCGACCGGGCCGGGCACACGACCGAGCGGTGAACCCGAGCGAGAGGTGGTGCGGTGAGCGAGGAACCGCAGGACACGCCATGGCAGCAGCGACTGCTCGACAACATCTGGCTGCTGGTGGCCATCGGCGTCGTGGTCCCCGGCGTGCTCTACCTGGGCTGGGGCCTGTGGGAGCTCGCGGAGCTTCCGACGTGGGGCGGCGGATGAGCCGGCGGCCGACGAACGAGCGCGTCAGGCGCGGGAGGAGACGGCATGCGTGACGAGGACGGGACACCCGGCCACGCGGAGGACCGGGACGAGCACGGCCGACCGTTGAGCACGCTGCTGCCGCCCAGGCGGCAGTGGTGGGGTCGGATCGGACCTGACGAGCGGCGATGGCTGACCATCGCGTTCGTGTGGTGCCTGATCCTGTTCACGGGGATGTATGTGTGGATGGGCATCGGCGATCAGCAGACGCCGATCGAGTCCTACCGCATCGATCCCGACGACTTCCGCGCCGAGGTGGAGAGCTTCGTCGAAGAGCACCGGGTCGACGAGGTCGACGGCGCGGACGTGGTGGCGCCTCCGCCGGGCAGCGACGTCTACCTCCACGCCAACCAGTTCGCCTTCCGCCCGGTCCTGCAACTGCAGAAGGACGAGGAGTACCGGCTGCTGGTGTCGTCCACCGACGTGCAGCACGGGCTGTCACTGCAACCGACCAACCTCAACTTCCAGGTGCTCCCCGGCTACCTCTACGTGATCCGGATCACTCCGGACGAGGTCGGCGAGTTCCCGATCGTCTGCAACGAGTACTGCGGGCTCGGCCATCACCTGATGACCGGCCTGATCGTCGTCGACGACTGACTCGGCGAGCGCAGTCCACGAACCAGCGAGCTCCGGAGGTCAGACACGTGACAGCCCCCGCCGCCCCGGCCCCGTCCCGCACCTGCAACGTCACCGGCTTCGTCGTCGAGCGTGAGGGGCAGCGCCTCGCGCTGGCCAACATCATCGCCGGCTTCGTGATGCTGGCATTCGGTGGGTTCCAGGCGATCCTCATCGCGCTCCAGCGGCAGGGTCTGCCGTTGAGCGACGACTGGTGGTACCGGCTCGTCGCAAGCCACGGCGCGACGATGCTGCTGTTCTGGTTGATCCTGTTCGAGGTGGGAGCCCTCTACTGGGGCTCGACGATGCTGCTCAACACCCGGATGCGCGCGCCGCGGCTCGCCTGGGCGAACTTCGCCATGATGGTGGTGGGAATCCTGCTGGCGCAGTGGGCGATGCTCAGCGGCAACGCGACGGTGATGTTCACCGCCTACCCACCGATGGAGGCCCACACCCTCTACTACCTCGGGGTGCTGCTGTTCGCCGTGGGCTTCCTGCTCGCCTGCGTGTTCTTCCTGGCCAACGTCATCGCCGCGAAGCGCGAGGGGACCTACGAGGGGTCGCTGCCGCTGGTCGTCTACGGCCTGGTGGCCGCCGCGGTCATCGCGGTGTACTCGCTCGGCAGCGGGGCGATCGCTTACGGGATGCTGTTCCTGCAGTCGATCGGCGTGCTCGAGACGGTCGATCCGGCGACCTACCGGCTGTTCTTCTGGGGCATCGGCCACGGCGCCCAGCAGGTCAACCTCGCGGTGATGGTTGCCGTCTGGTACGCGCTGATCGGCTTCACCCTCGGCGGTCGGCCGCTCAACGAGGGGCTGAGCCGGGTCGCGTTCCTGCTCTACATCGCGTTCATCCACCTCGGCGCCGTCCACCACCTGCTGGTCGACCCCGGACTCGGCACCAGCCACCGGATCATGAACACCAGCTACATGCTCTACCTGGCGGTGCTGGCGAGCCTGATCCACGCGTTCTCGATCCCCGGTGCGATGGAGGTCGCCCAGCGCGAGCGCGGCTTCAAACGCGGGCTGTTCACGTGGCTGAAGAAGCTGCCGTGGCGTGAGCCAGGGGTGTCGGCACTAGTGCTCTCGGTCGTCTACTTCGGGTTCATCGCCGGCACCAGCGGGGTGCTGATGGGCACGATGCAGCTCAACATGCTGATCCACAACACCCTGTTCGTGGTCGGCCACTTCCACGCGACGGTCGTCTCCGGCACGACGCTGGCGTTCATGGGGATCTCCTACTACCTGATCCCGCTGCTCAGCCAGCGCGAGCTCGCCAACCCGCGCATGGCCCGCCAGCAGCCCTACGTGTTCGGTGTCGGTGTCGCGGTGTTGACCCTCGGCATGCTGCTTGCCGGCCAGCTCGGGGTGCCACGCCGGGTGGCGGACCTCGACTACGAGGGCGCCCAGGTCGGTGTGGAGATGTACTCCGCGGCGCCGATCCCGCTGGTGATGGGCCTGGTGTCGGTCGGGGCAGTGCTCGCTGTCATCGGCGGCGTGCAGTTCATCTGGGTGATGGCCAAGACCCTGATCAGCGGCCAGCGCAGCGACCAGCCCGACGCGGGCCTGACCTTCGCCTTCGCTCAGGGTTCGACGCTCAGCCCCCGGATGCGAACGTCCGACGAGCCGGAGGGCGCCGAGCCGTCGGCGACGACCACCCTGACCGAGGACCGGCCGGACGAGGCCGGCGGGGACGGTCCGCCGCCGACCGAGGGCTCGGGTGGTTCCGGCCACTCCAGTGGTCTGCGTGGCCGGTGGGCGAAGTTCGAGGCACCCGGGACCTACGCCCTGGTGCTGGTGTTCCTGGCCTGGTTCGTCGTGCTCTACCTCGTCGCCCACGTGAACCTGTCGATGTCGTGGCCGGTCGGCTGACCGCATGACGACCTCCGTCACCACCAGTCCGACGGTCCCGCTCGCCGCCGCGTGGCGGGTCGCGAGCGACTACGCCAGCCTGACCAAGCCGCGAATCGTCGAACTGCTGCTGATCACGACCGTTCCGGCGATGCTGGCGGCCGCCGGTGGTTGGCCCGGCGGCACGCTCATCGCGGCGACCGTGGTCGGCGGCGCGCTGGTGTCGGGCTCTGCGCACGCGACCAACATGGTGATCGACCGCGACATCGACGCAGCAATGCGCCGTACCGCCCACCGGCCGGTGCCGATGGGGCGGATCTCGCCGACCGCGGCGCTGGTGTTCGCGGGTGTGCTGCTGGCGGTGGGCACCGGGTTGCTGCTGCTGATCGCCGGGTGGCTGGCGGCGGCGCTCACGGTCGGGGCCTGGGCGTGGTACGTCGGCGTGTACACGCTGTGGTTGAAGCGCCGCAGCACCCAGAACATCGTCATCGGCGGGGTCGCCGGCGCGGCACCGCCCATGATCGGCTGGGCGGCGGTCACCGGCCGGGTGGGGGCACCGGCGCTGGTGCTGTTCGCCGTGGTGGTGCTGTGGACCCCGATCCACTTCTGGTCGTTGGCGATCGGCACCGGCCAGGACTACGCCCGGGCATCGGTGCCCATGCTGCCCGTGGTCCGCAGCCCCGCGGTCGCGGCCCGGCATGGCATGGGCTACGCGCTCGCGACGGTCGTGACATCGCTGCTATTGCCCCTGACCGGAGTGGGTGGCGTCTGGTACGCGGTCGGTGCGACCGTGCTCGGCGTCGCCTTCCTGGTGCGGACCCGGGGGCTGCTGCGTCGCCCGGAGCCGGAGTCCGCCTGGCGGGCCTTCCACGGCTGCAACGTCTACCTCGCCGTGCTGTTCCTGCTGGTGGCCGTGACCGGCTGGTGGTGAGCGCTGTGTGGATGCGCCCGGCTGCGCGCGCACTGGTGCTGACGGTCGCGGCGCTGGCCGGGCTCGCGTTGGCGCCCGACGGTGCCGAGGCCCACACCCGCACCGAGGAGACGACCAACGTCGTCAGCGAGGTGACCCACGAGCCCGACCTGCCCGCGCTGACCTGGATTGTGCACACCGGCGGGCTCGCGGTCGAGCTGGAGAACCACGGGACGACGCCTGTCGTGGTCGAGGGCTACGACGGCGAGCCCTACCTGCGCATCGGCCCTGCCGGCGTGGAGCGCAACCGACGCTCGCCCGCGACCTACCTCAACGACGAACGCTTCGGCGACGTCGCGATCCCACCGGACGTCGATCCGCAGGCACCGGCCGAGTGGGTCCACCTCGACGATCGTCCACGCCACGTCTGGCACGACCACCGCACCCACTGGATGTCGCCACAGCCGCCCGACTTCGTCGCTGCGGGCGGATTCGCTCGGACGCTGATGGACATGCGTCTGGTGGGGGTGATCGGCGTCGCCGACGAGGACGCCGGCACCTTCTCCACCTGGGCCATCCCGTTCGAGGTGGCTGGCGAGCGCCACGAGCTGCGCGGTGAGCTGACCTGGCAGGACCCGCCGAGCGCCCTGCCGTGGCTGCTGCTGGCCGGCGTCCTGGTGCTGCCGGCGCTGCTCGGCCTGCGGCGCACCGACGTCCTGGGCGTGATCCGTCCGGCCGCCCTGCTCGTCGGGGCCGTTGCGGTGATCAACGGCATCCACCTGGTCGACGACGTGGCCGCCTGGCCGTCCGATCCGCTCGACGAGCTGTCCGGGCTGCTGCACACCTCGACGTTCCTGATCGGCGGGATCGGTGGTGCGCTCTGGGCGCTGCGGGTCGACTCCGGACGGGTGCTGGCGCTCGGCATCGCCTCGGGCTCGGTGCTCTACCACCAGGGGTTGGTCCACCTGCCGATGCTGTTCGCGTCCGGGTTCCCGACGGTGTGGCCGGACAGCCTGGTGCGGCTGACCGTCGCGCTCGGGCTGCTCCAGGCGGTCGTGACCGCGGTGGTGATCCACAGTGCGCTGCGCTTGCCGTCCGTGGGCGAGCCAGGCGTCGATCCGGCCGTCGCGGGATCGGTGCACTGACCGCGTCGGGTGATCGGCGGGTGCGCCGCACGGCCACGGCCGGCCCCCGACTTGCCTTTCAACCTTTAGTCTAGTACAAAACGTTCTGACAGCAGCTCCCGGCACACCGGTGCCGCGACATCACCCAGACACGAGCCGGTCATCGACGCGAGATGGCACAACCGACCACCGCGGGCCGGACGGAGGAGGAAGCACACATGAGCATGCGTCAGACCCGGACGACCTGGCTGGTCGCCGCCACCGCCGGCGCGGCGCTCGCGCTGGCGGGCTGCGGCGACAACGGCGACGACGGCGCGGCGGCCGCCGACGGGGACGCCCACCACCTCGAGGCCGGCGACATGTACTTCGAGCCGGACGCGCTGAGCGCCCCGGCGGGGGAGATCGAGATCACCCTGGAGAACGTCGGCGGGGTCGAGCACGACTTCGTGGTCGAGGAGGCCGGCGACGAGCTGGTCGTCCACAGCGACCCCGGCGAGACCAACACCGGCACGATCGAGCTCGAGGCCGGCACCTACACCTTCTACTGCGACGTCCCCGGTCACCGGGAGGCCGGCATGGAGGGGACCCTGGAGGTCAGCTGACCGTCCGCCGCGGCGCGGCCGGCGACGGCCGCCGCCGCGGGCCCGTCGCGCGTGGAAGGTGGGCTCGTGGCCAGTGAGGTGACGGTGCACCGGGCGTTGGCGAGCCCCGTGCGTGCGCGACTGCTCGAGGAGCTGCAGGCCGCCGACGCCCCGTTGGGGATCGACGACCTCGCGACCCGGCTCGAGCTCCACCGCAACACCGTGCGAAGCCACCTCGGCATCCTGGAGATCGCCGGGCTGGTCGAGCACGACACCGACCGGCCCGACGGCCCGGGCCGGCCGCGGTCACTGTTCCGCTCCGCCCCCACCGGTCCCGCAGACGAGCAGGCAGACGAGGCGTCCGGTGCCGAGCCCAGCGACGGCGGGGACGCCAACCACCTGCTCGCGGCGCTGCTGGCCGAACGGTTCGACAGCAGGGACACCGAGGTGGCGCCGCTCGCCGAGGACGCCGCCCGACAGTGGGCCCGCCGTCGCAGCACCGCAGCACAGCCGGCGGACGCCGACGACGGCATCGCCCGGGTGCTCGCGGCCCTGGAGCAGTGGGGCTTCGCAGCCAGCGCCGACGACCCCGCAGGTGACGAACGCGACGGCGCGGTGACGTTGTGGTTCCGGCGCTGTCCCCTGGACGCGGTGGCCACGGCCAATCCGGAGATCGCCTGTGCGGTCCACCGTGGCCTGACCCGCGGCATCCTGGACGCGCTTGAGCGGCCCTTCGACCTGGCTGAGCTCACCCCCCGGCGGTCGGCGGGACGGTGCACGGCACGGCTGGAGCGTCGCAGGTGACCGCGGGGGCATCGACGGCCGTGGGAGCATCCGCGTCGGTCGCGCACCGGCTGCCACGTCGCCGGCTGCTGCTCCTGCTGCTCGGCGGCATCGGCCTCGCACAGGGCACCTACACCGGGCTCGGCCGTGCCGGCATCGAGCACCGGTTCATCGCAGCCGACCTGCACGCGGTGATCATGGTCCTCGGCTTCCTCGGGACCGTGATCGCCCTGGAGCGGGCCGTCGCCCTCGGAGCGTCGTGGGGCTACCTCGGCCCAGGGCTCACCGGTGCCGCGACGCTGGTCCTGCCGGTGTCCCGGTCGGCCGGTGGCGTCCTGCTCGTCCTCGGCGGGACGGTCGTCACCGCCACCTACCTGGTCCTGCTGCACCGGGCGGGGCGGCAGACCCACCTGGTGATCATGGGGCTCGGGGCGGTGGCGTGGGTCGCGGCGGCCGCCCTGTGGCTGGACGGCCTCGGACCGATCCGGGTGACGCCGCTGCTCGCCGCGTTCCTGGTGCTGACCATCGTGGGTGAGCGCCTGGAGCTCAGCCGACTCACCCTGCCGTCGCCGGCGCATCGACGCTGGCTGCTCCTCGCCGTTGCGGTGTTCGTCGTCGGGGTTGCGCTGGCGCCGTTCTGGCGTTCCTCCGGGCTGCTGCTCGGCGGCGTCGGCCTCCTCGGACAGGCGGTGTGGCTGGCACGCCACGATCTCGCGCGCAGGACGGTCCGCCGGACCGGTCTGACCCGTTACATCGCCGTCTGCGTGCTGTCGGCCTACGGGTGGATGGCCGTCAGCGGCGGGTTGTGGGTGGCCATGGGCCTCGGCGCCGGCGGCCACCTGCTGCACGATGCGCTGGTGCACTCGCTGTTCGTCGGGTTCGTGCTGTCGATGGTGATGGGCCACGCGCCGATCATCGTGCCCGCGGTGCTGCGCACCCCGCTCGAGTTCCGACGCATCGCCTACGCCCCGCTCGTGGTGCTGCATGCGTCGGTGCTGCTGCGTGTCGGGGCGGACCTGGCAGGCTCGATGTGGTGGCGTGAGATCGCCTTGCACGGCAACGTCACGGCGCTCACCCTCTTCGTGGTGCTCACCGTGCGCTCGGTGCGACGGGGGCGCCGTGCCGCGGAGGTGGCCGGGTGAGCGAGCAGGCGAGGTCGCTACCGGTGGTCGGCCAGGGGCACGGGCAGCGATCCCGTGGTCGCTCGCCGTTCGGGGCGGCCGCACCCAGCATCACCCTGGCGCTGGTCTACGCGCTGCTGCTCGGCATCTGGCTGGTGGTCGGCGACCGACTGCCCGGGGGGCGGTGGTTCGCGATCCACCTGTTCACCCTCGGGGTGCTGACCAACCTGATCCTGACCTTCAGCGAGCACTTCGCCCGAACGGTGACGCGCACGGCAGGTGAGCGCGCCGCCTGGTGGCCGATCATCACCAACGTCGGCATCGCACTGACCCTGCTGGGCCTGCCGACGGGCTGGCTGCCCGCGCTCGCGGTCGGCGCGACCATCGTGACCGGATCGGTGTTCGCCGCCTACTGGCGGCTGCGTCGGATGCGCCGCCAGGCGCTCGGTGCCCGGTTCGCCTGGATCGTGCGGATCTACGAACGTGCCCACGGTGCGTTCATCCACGGTGCGGTCTTCGGCGCGCTGCTCGGCGTCGGGGTCGTCACCGGTGCCTGGTACCTGCCGGTCCGGCTCGCACACCTGCACGCCAACATCCTCGGCTGGGGTGGACTGACCCTGCTGGCGACGCTGGTGTTCTTCGGACCGACGATGGCGCGCTGCCAGATCGAGCCGGGCGCCGACCAGCGGTCGGCACGGGCGCTGCGGCACGGCGCCACCGGTCTGGCCGTCGCCGTGCTCGTCCTGCTGCTGACGGGGCTGGACAGCCCCTGGGCCGTGGTCGCGCGGTTGGGGGCCGCCGCGGGACTCGCCGTCCTCGCCGTCGCTGCCGGCGTGGTCTGCCTACCGGTGTTCCGCGCCGTCTACCGCGCGCGGGTCACCGCGGCGCGGCCGCTGGTGCTCGGGGTGTGCGTGTGGCTGCCCACGGTGGTCTGGGCCGACGTCGTCGTGGTGGCCACCGGGGCTTGGGCATGGCTCGACGCACTGGGCATCGTCGCGCTGTCCGGGGTGCTGGCGCAGGCGATCACGGCGACGCTGGTCTACCTGGCTCCGATGCTGCGCGGCCGGACCACCGAGGCGCGCGATGTCATCCGCCAGCGGCTGGAGGTCGGCGCCCGCAGCCGTGCGGGCGTGCTCAACCTCGGTGTGCTGGTCGCGGCCGTCGGCGGAGCCCGGCTGGTCGACGGTCCGCCGCTGCTTGCGATCGGCTGGATCCTGGTGGGCGCGACGTTGGCGACCACGCTGGTGGTCGGCCTCTGGCCCTACCGTGCCGGGGTGACGACGCAGGCGGTGCCAGCCGACGACCGCCGGCCGTCCGGCGAGGGAGGCCAGTGATGCGCACGGTGATCGAGCCGTTCAAGGTCAAGGTGGTCGAGCCGATCCGGGCCACGACCCGTGAGCAACGCCGTGCTGCGCTCGAGGCGGCCGGCTGGAACCTGTTCGGGCTGGACTCGCAGGACGTGCTCGTCGACCTGCTCACCGACTCCGGCACCGGTGCGATGTCCAGCGAGCAGTGGGCGGCGCTGATGCGCGGCGACGAGGCCTACGCCGGATCGGCGTCGTTCCACCGGTTCGAGTCCGTGGTGCGTGAGCTGACCGGCTTCGAGCACGTCATCCCGACCCACCAGGGCCGGGCCGCCGAACGGATCCTGTTCGGCGAGCTGGCGCGACCCGGCGACGTCGTGCCCAACAACCGCCACTTCGACACCACCCGGGCCAACGTCGAGTATCAGCAGGCCGAGGCGCGCGACCTGATCCGCCCCGAGGCACGGGACCTGACCGCCGAGCTGCCCTTCAAGGGCGACATGGACGTCGACGCGCTCGAGGCGACCATCGCCGAGGTCGGACGCGACCGGATCCCGTGTGTGACGATCACCGTCACCGACAACTCCGGCGGCGGCCAGCCGGTCTCGCTCGCAAACGTCCGGGCCGTGCGGCAGGTGTGCGACCACCACCGGCTGCCGCTGTTCCTGGATGCCGCCCGGTTCGCGGAGAACGCCTGGTTCATCACCCGCCGGGAGGACGGGCAGCAGGATCGCGACCCTCGGGAGGTCGCCCGCGAGCTGTTCCGGTTGGCCGACGGCTGCTGGATCAGTCTGAAGAAGGACGGGCTGGGCAACATCGGCGGGGTGCTCGCGCTCGACGACCCGGAGCTTGCCGAGCGGTGTCGGGCGATGCTGATCCTCACCGAAGGCTTCCCGACCTACGGAGGGCTCGCCGGTCGTGACCTGGACGCGCTCGCGCAGGGGCTGATCGAGGTCACCGATCCCGCCTACCTGGGCTACCGGGTGCGCACCGCCGAGTACCTGGCCGAGCTCGCCTGGGACGCCGGCATCCCGACGGTCCGACCGCCCGGTGGCCACGCCGTCTACCTCGACGCCCGGGGACTGCTGCCACACATTCCGCCGCACGCCTATCCGGGACAGGCGCTCGCCTGCGAGCTGTACCTGACCGGTGGTGTGCGCGGGGTCGAGATCGGGACGCTGATGTTCGGCCGCACCCGCGCCGACGGCACGGACGAGCCGGCCCCCTACGACCTCGTGCGCCTGGCGCTGCCGCGGCGCACCTACACCCAGAGCCACGTCGACTACGTCGGGGAGGTGCTGGCCGAGGTGGCGACCCGCGCCGAACAGCTGCGGGGGCTCGAGATCGTCTCGCAGCCGGCGATGCTGCGCCACTTCACCGCCCGGCTGCGGCCGTTGGCCGACGCGGGAGGATGAGCGCGGCCGGGTGGCCTGGTGGGGGGCGGCAGGAACGACCCGGTCACGGTGTGGCGGGACTCAGGTGTCCACGCCCGCCGGGTGGTCGCTCGGTCGAAAGCCGTCCAGCGCGGTCCGGCAGACCTCCGCGGAGGCGGCGGCGTCCGCCGGGCCGTCGCAGACGAACGACCACAACCGCTGGTTGGCCTCGTCGAGCACGAACCACTGCCGGACGTAGCGCTCCTCGCCGTCGAACACCCCGTCCGGGACCCGAAACTCCACCTGCGCGATGGTGCGCTCGTTCCACTGCGCCGTGGTCTCCACCTCGACGTCGAGCTCCTGCGAGCGGAAGTGGTCGCCCCAGGCGGCGGCCAGCTCGTCCGGGTCGCTCGTCGCGTCGTCGCTCGTGGCACCGACGTTGACCTGCCAGGAGACCACCCCCTCGTCGTCGTTGACCACCGCCAGCGCCCGGACGTTGTCACGGTCGGACGTCGCGTCCGCGAGCTGGGGGATCCAGAAGCCCGCCCACGGGGTGCCCTCCGTGGCGTCGCTGACGTCGTCGGGGTCGTCACCCATGTGCCACAGTGCGGCGTCGTCGCGGTGGGAGAACACGAAGTCGCCCTCCCGGTCGTCGTCCACCACCTCGGTGCTCCAGTCGGAAGGCAGCTGACCGCCGACCGCGTCCTGCGGATCGTCGCTGCACGCCACCGCAAGCAGCGCGAGCGTCAGTGCGGTGACGATGGGTCGGGGCGGGCGAGCGGGCGCTCGGCGCATGCATCGACTCCTGCGTGGTGGCGTCGGGGTCGGGTGGTCCCGGCCGCTGTCCCGGCCAGGCTGCCACCGCTGCGGCCGGCACGCCGGCCACACCCCCTCGCCAGTGGCAACTGTCGGGCCCGTCCATCTCTTCCATGCCCGGCCGGTGTCCAGTCGGGGCCGTAGCAGGGTCGTCGGTGGAAGCCGCGCAGGGCGGTCGACGTTGCCATCTGCGAACGGTCGGTTGCGACGTCGTCGCACCGTCACCGCCGTGAAGCCCCCCCGTCGAGTGAGTCTGTCGATGCGCCGCTCATCTGTCTCCCTCGGCCGTCTACGCGGTGCCGCCGTCCTGGTTGCCGCAGTCGTGCTGGCCGCCTGCGGCAGCGACGAGGAGGCGGCCGGTCCACCGGTTCCCGACGACTCGTTCGAGACGTTCGAGGGTGAGACCACGTCCCTTGCGGCCTACGCGGGCGAGCCGCTGGTGGTCAACTTCTGGGCCTCGTGGTGTCCGCCGTGCATCGCCGAGATGCCAGATCTCGAGCGGGTCCACCAGGATGTCGCGGACGAGGTCAGGTTCATCGGCCTCAACACCCAGGACAGCCTGCCGGCCGCCGAGGAGCTGGTCGTCGAGACCGGGGTCACCTACGACCTCGGGCTCGACCCCGACGGCGAGCTGTTCCGCGCGTTCGGGGTCACCTCGATGCCCAGCACCTTCTTCGTCGACGCCGACGGCAGAATCGTCCACCGCCAGGCGGGGCTGATCACCGAGCAGCAGCTGCGCGACCTGGTCGACGACCACCTGCTCGACCCGGAGGCGGCGTGATGGAGGTTCCCTTCGCACTGGCGTTCACCGCCGGACTCGTGGCCACCCTCAATCCGTGCGGGTTCGCGATGCTGCCGGCCTACCTGTCGTACTTCGTCGGTCTCGACGGACAGGCCAACGCCTCAGGCGGCCGTGCGCTCGCGCGTGCCCTGCAGGTCGGCGGGATCGTCTCGGCCGGCTTCCTGGTGGTGTTCGGGGTCGCGGGGCTGCTGATCAGCGCCGGGGTCCAGGCGGTCATCGACCTGATGCCCTGGATCGCGCTGGTGGTCGGGGTCGGGCTGTTCGGGCTCGGGATCGCGGTCGTCGCCGGGGTGTCGCTCAGCGCCCGTCTGCCGCGGTTCGCCGGTGGCGGCCAGCAGCGGGGCGGCGTCGGCGGGGTGTTCCTGTTCGGCGTGTCGTACGCGGTCGCGTCGCTGTCGTGCACCCTGCCGGTCTTCTTGGTGGTGGTGGCCGGGACCATTCCGCAGCTCGGGTTCGTCTCCGGTCTGGTGACCTTCCTGGTCTACGCGCTCGGCATGGCCGCGATGCTCCTGGTCGTCACCATCGCCCTCGCGCTCGGCCGCCGCGCGATCGTCGACCGGCTGCGGGCCTCCGGCCGGTTCATCGAGCGGCTGGCCGGGGGGATCCTGGCCGTCGCCGGTGGCTACATCGTGTTCTTCTGGGTCACCACACTCAGCGGCGATCCGACCTCGCAGCCGGTCGCGGTCACCTGGGTGGAGATGGTCTCCGCGCGTGCGACGAACCTGGCCGGCGACAACGCGGCGCTGCTGGGCGTGGTCGCCGCGATCGTCGTCGCGGCCGCGCTCGCCGCCGTGGTCGTCTCGCGCCGTCGCGGCGGACGCGACCAGGAGGACGTGCTCAGTCGTCCGTCGGCGGACCGCTCTCGGTGAGCTGATCGACGAACCCGGTCAGCCGCTCCACCGGTTCGGGCGCGAGGTCCGGGCGCTGACGGCGGATCGCTCCGATGACGCGGCTGACGGTGTCAGCCTCGATGTCGCACCGCTCGCAGTGGTCGAGGTGGTCGCGGACGTACTCCGCGTCCCCGGGCCCGACCTCACCGTCGAGGTAGGCCTGCAGGACCGCAGCGACCTCGGAGCAGTCCGGCGGTTCGGTGAACGGGATCGGAAGACCGCGGTGCAGCCTCATCGGGGCACCTCCGTGATGCCGTGCTCCTCGAGCTGGTCGCGGACCTTGCGTCGTGCGCGATGCAGGCGGCTCATGACCGTGCCGACGGGAACATCCAGCACGTCTGCGGCCTCCTGGTAAGTCAGCTCGTCGAGGTCGACCAGCGCGATCACCGAGCGGTGCTTTGGTGACAGCGAGGCCAGTGCGTCACGCACGATCGGATCGAGCTCGTCCTGGAAGGCCTGTTCGGGCGTCCCGTCCTGCCGTCCGTCGTGGCCGCGCGCCGGCAGCCCCTGCGCCACCTCGTCGTCGAGCAGGTCCGGCCGGCGTTTGCGCAGTTGGTTGACGTGGGTGTTGCGCAGGATCGTCAGCAGCCAGGCCCGTGGATAGCGTCCGTCGAACCGGTCGAACGCGCGGTAGGCGCGGACCAGCACGTCCTGGACCAGATCCTCGGCGTCGTTCGAGTCACCGGTGAGGCGGCGCGCGACGCGGTAGAGCACGTCGAGCTCCGCGAGCACCTGCTCGCGGAAGCGGGTGTCAGCTCCATCTTCCGTCACAGCGGCCAGGCTACTGGCACGCGGCCGGTCGTCAGAGTCGGACGGGCTGGTACGCATGCTGGGGACAACCCGCGGGTCGCGCGCGCTGTTCCATCCGTGCCGGCCATCGCACCGGCTGGGTGCGGTGGCGGCGACGGGTCTAGCCTGAGGTCGAGGTCATCGACCGCCGCGGGCACCCGTTCATCCCGCGACCTCGAGGAGTTGCACGTGGACACCGAGCCACTCACCTTCCCCGGCAGCACCGGCGCGGAGCTCACGGGCGTGCTGCACCGTCCGGAGCGCACCGCCCGCGGCAGCATCCTCCTCGCGCACTGCTTCACCTGTTCGAAGGACCTGCACACCATGACCCGGCTCGCGCGGGGTCTGGCCGACGCCGGCTACGCGGTGCTGCGCTTCGACTTCACCGGACTCGGTGACAGCGAGGGCGAGTTCGCGACGACCACCGTCGCCAACGACGTACGCGACGTCGTTGCCGCCGCCACCGCGTTGATCGAGCGTGGGTTCGGCCCCTGCGGCATGCTCGGCCACAGCCTCGGTGGCGCCGCGACGCTGCTCGCGAGCCCGAAGCTGCACACGGTCCGGTCGGTGGTGACGCTTGCGGCTCCCTCGACGCCGGCGCACGTCAAACACCTGCTGCCCGACACCCCGGACGGCCCGGGAGACGACGGGACAGACACGGTCACCGTGCGGATCGGTGGACGCGACTTCGAGGTCGCGCGCCGGTTCTTCGACGAGCTCGAGGAGCACGACCAGCACGGCGCCGTCGCGCAGCTCGGGCGCCCACTGCTGGTGGTCCACGGCGTCGACGACACGGTGGTCGAGGTCAGCGAGGGCGAGCGCATCTTCGCCGCGGCCGCACAGCCGAAGGGCTTCTACCCGTTGCTCGACGCCGACCACCTGCTCAGCGACCGCGCCGTCGCCGAGCACGCGCTGAACGTCGTGCGCGACTGGTTCGACGCGACCCTGTGAGCCGCTGACCGGCTCGTCCCCCGATCAGCGCAGCAGCGGGTGCACATCACGCGTGCTCCGACCACCCGCGGGTGCAATTCGTCGCAGCGGGTGCGTCTTGTCGCAGCGGGTGCGTTTTGTCGCACCGGGTGCAGATCGACGCAGATCTGCGTCGTTCTGCACCCGGTGAGAGGTTCTGCACCCGGTGAGAGGTTCTGCACCCGGTGAGAGGTTCTGCACCCGGTGAGAGGTTCTGCACCCGGTGAGAGGTTCTGC
>SKSM01000294.1 GCA_007122985.1 Nitriliruptoraceae bacterium
ATGGACCACAGCACGGACACCGACGAGGGGCGCCCGGCCCCCGGCCGGGTGGTGCTCGGCGCTGTCCTGACCGCTGCGATGGCCGTCGGCACGCTCGCGCCGTTCGCGCTGGCGGCGCTGGCACCGTTCATCCTCAGCGACCTCGACTTCAGCCGGACCCAGTTCGGCTCGCTGATCACCGTCTACTTCCTGGTCGGTGCGCTCGTCTCCCCGTCCATCGGATCGCTGGTCGACCGCATCGGCGGCTGGTCGATGATGCTGGTCCTCATTTTGATCAGCGTGGCGTCGTTCCTGGTCATGGCCGGCGTGCCCTCCTATCTGTGGCTGCTGGTCGCGATGTCCGTGGCCGGCCTGGCCAATGCGCTGGTGAACCCGACGACCAACCACGTGATCGGCGCGCACGTCACGCCGGGCCGCCGCGGCGTCATCGTCGGCGTCAAGCAGTCCGGCGTGCAGGCAGGGGCAGCCCTGTCGGGTCTGGCGCTGCCGGCACTGGCCGTGCTGCTCGGCTGGCGGCCGAGTCTGCTGGTCTGTGCGGTCGCGGCGGGCTTGTTGGCCGTCATCGCCTGGCTCGTCCGGCCGGCGCCGCACCGCGCCCGGTCGGTGGTCGCACGCGAGCCGGTCCGCTGGGCCGGGCCCGGCGTGCGCTGGCTGGTCGTCTACGCCTTCCTGATGGGCGCCGGGGTCGCGGTCGCCAACACCTATGTGGTGCTCTTCGCCCACGAGGGCCTGGCGATGTCCGAGGCCTGGGCGGGGCGGACGCTCGGGGTGCTCGGCGCCGCGTCGGTCGTCGCCCGGATCGTCTGGGCCCGACGCACCGAGCGGACCGCGAATCCCAGTGGGGCGTTGGTGCAGATCGCCGGCATCGCGGCCGTCTCCTCCGCACTGTTCTGGCTCGCGCCGGTGCTGGGTGGGGAGGCAGTGCTGTGGGCGGCGGTCGTGCTCGTGGGCGCCAGCGCGGCCGCGTGGAACTCGGTCGGCATGCTCGCGGTCATCGACGGCAACGACGGGACGACCATGGGCAGGGTGTCCGGCAACGTGCTCGCCGGCTTCTTCGCGGGCAACGTCGTCAGTCCGGCGGCCGTCGGTGCGCTGGTCGATCGGACCGACGACTACGGACCGGCGTGGGCGCTGACGGTCGTGATCTTCGTCGCTGCCGGGGTGGTGGCGTCCCGTGAGCAGCGCCGCGTGCGCCGGGTCGCCCGGGCTGTGACGACCTGATGAGACCGGCCCGACGGACGCCGGTGGTCTACGGCTCGGCCGGCGCCAGGTCGACGTCGACGTCGTAGGCGACCTGCTCGGTGGTCAGCCTCGCCCACGGTTCGCCGTCGTCCGCCCACGTCAGGGTCGTGGTGATCGGCAGGAGCTCACCTTCGAGTCGGCCCCAGTCGACGACCTCGTTGATCCACAGGGTCCGCATCGGTGCGCCTTCGCCCTTGAAGCGCATCGACTCGAGCATCGACAGCAGCCCAGTCTCCGGGTCGAACCGGGCGACGAAGGTCTCCTCGAGCTCACCGAACGGGACGACGAGCACGGAGGTGTGCTCGTCGACGGCCTCCCAGCGCACCCGCGGGTCGGTGACCCAGACCGAGGGCATCCACACCGACTCGGCCCACAGTCCGAGGTTCGCGCCCTGGTCGACCTCGGGCCCCTCGCTCACCCCGAAGGGCAGCTCGAGCCGGCTGGCCCCGTCCACGAAGGTCTCCTCGACGGTGAGGAAGCGCAGCCCGAAGAACGTGGCCTCGATGTCGTGCCGGTAGTCGCGGCCGACGACGTGGCTGAACCGGAAGCGCACCGGCAGGGTGATCCCCGCGACCCGCATCGTGCCCCGGCCGGTGATGAGCGCCGTCTCGACCACCGGGAGGCGGTCGCCGTACAGCTCCCGGTAGAAGCGGGCGACCGGTGCGGGCAGGTCGTCCGGCAGCGCCACCGTGGCCGGCTCGTCCCGTCCCGTGGCCTCCTCGGAGAACGCTCGCGGCGGGATGCGCAGCCCCAGCCAGCCGACCAGCACGAGCGCGAGCGCGCCGCCGAGAACGATCCGCAGCACCTTCACCGGTGGCTCCTCACGCCGGGCAGCGCTCGCGCAGCAGCTGTGCGAGCGGTGTGTCGTCGTCGGCCGGCTGCTGGAAGGAGTAGAGCGCCACGGCGTCGCTGACGCGGCACGCCGCGGCCACCTGCTCGACGACGTCGTCGCCGGTGTTCAGCCACCCGCCGATGCCGGGAACGATCCGAGCTCGGTCGTCCACCGGGTCAGGCGCCTGGAGCGCGGCCTGGTAGTCGATCCAGCCGTCGAACCAGGCGGCGGCCTCCGGCTCGAACGCGCGGAAGTAGTTCATCGGGTAGACGACGTCGACGCGTCCGTCGCGCACCCAGGACGCCCAGTCCTGCAGCGCGTC
This sequence comes from Nitriliruptoraceae bacterium, assembly GCA_007122985.1. Taxonomy (GTDB): domain Bacteria; phylum Actinomycetota; class Nitriliruptoria; order Nitriliruptorales; family Nitriliruptoraceae; genus SKTG01. The sequence goes on from SKSM01000294.1 coordinate 2,397, forward strand.
GTCGTGTCCACGGGTCCCCGCGAGGTCGTCGCCCGCGGGCGGCTGCCCCCAGGTCACGGCCGCGACCGACACCTCGGCGTCCGGGTCGGCCGCGTCCACCGCGCCGACCACGCGGTCGAGCAGGACGTCCAGCCGCCCACGGCGCCAGTCGGACCACGACGGGTCGTCCGGCGCGGGGGTGTCGTCGCGCCCGGCCGCCTGCTGCCAGGCGGCCACCGCGTCCGGGTGGTAGCCGGAGGAGGCGTCGCGGTAGCGCACGTAGTCGAGGTGGATCCCGTCCAGCGGGTAGCGCTCGACGAGCTCCCGGGCGACCGCGGCGACGTGGGCGTGGACCGCCTCCAACCCGACGTCGAGGTAGTCGGTCCAGGACCCGTCGGCGGTGCGCGTCACCCAGCGGTCGTCGACCGGGGCGTCGGGCCCGTGGTCGGACCACACCCACCCGTCGGGCTGGTCGAGTCCCTCGTAGGCCCCGTGCCAGGCGGGCGCGACCCCCACCCAGGCGTGGACCGACGCACGGCCGTCGGCCGCTGCCAGCACCTCGGCGACCACGTCCAGGCCGTCGGCGAGCTCGTCGTCGGGCGTGGGCGGCAGCACCTCGGAGGGGTAGTAGGCGTCGTGGCGGCGGACCACCTGCACCAGCAGCGTGTCGATCCCGGCGTCGACGGCCGCATCGACACTGCGCTGGATCGAGTCGGCGTCCTTGAGCGTGTCGTCGAACAGGTGGATCCAGGTGGCGGCGGCATCCGGTCCGGCCGGGCGCGCCGCGTCGGCCCCGTCGTCCTCGGCCGGGTCAGCCCCGTCCGGCGGGTCATCGTTCTCGGTCGGCGACGGGTCTGCCTCGCCAGGTCCGTCCGTTGCGTCCGGCTCGTCGGACGTCGGCGAGCCCGACTCGTCGGCCGGTGGGACCTCGTCCGGCGCGCAACCCGCGGCGAGCAGCGTCAGTGCCGCGGTGACCACGCCCGCGACGACGACCCGACGCAGCCCTGGCGGCACCTGGTCCTCCTGCGGGTGGCCGGACGGCCGCACCTACCCCGTAGGGTGCCCGATCCGCGCCCGGGCGTGGTGCGCTCCGCTCACCGCTCGCGTGGAACGACGCCGTGCAGGTGGCAGGCGACCCGCCGGCCGGCGACCTGCTGGAGCGCGGGTTCCGGGCCCGGACCGAAGGTGACCGCGACACCGTCGCTCTGCCGTTCGATACCGGTGACCGCGTCGAACAGGGGGTGGACCCGCTGGTCGCGGAACTGCTCCAGGAGCTTGGCCAGGGCGGTCGTGTTGCCGGCCCGGAACCGCACCCCGGTCGCGTCGGTGTCCGCGGTGTGCAGGCCACCGGTCGCATCGAGCTCCGAGTGGACGGTGTCGGTGTCGAGCTGGGTCCAGCGCCGCTCGAAGAACTGGATCAGGTCCTCACCGGACCAGCCGCACGGCTCGAACGCCGCCGGGCAGCGCGGGTGGAATCGGCAGCCGGTGGGCGGCGACTGGGCGTCTGGCATCTCCCCGACCGGGAGGTCCTTGTCGCGGTCACGCCGGCCGGGGTCCGGCAGCGGGACGGCGTTGAGCAGGGCCTGGGTGTAGGGGTGCTGCGGGTCGTCGAACAGGGCGTCCGCGTCGCCCCACTCGACCAGATTGCCGAGGTAGAGGATCCCGATGCGGTCACACAGGAACCGTGCGGTGGCCAGATCGTGGGTGATGAACAGATAGGTCAGGCCGAGGTCCTTCTGGAGCTCGAGCATGAGCTCGAGCACCCGCGCGCGCACACTCATGTCGAGCGCGGCGACCGGTTCGTCCGCGACCACGAACCGAGGGTTGGTGATCAGTGCGCGCGCGATCACCAGCCGCTGCTTCTGCCCGCCGGAGAGGTCCTGGGGGTAGATGTCCAGGAATCGCTCACCAGGGGTCAGACCGACCCGCTCGAGCATCGCGGCGACCTGCTCGCGCATCGCCGTGCGTCCCTCGACGAGCCCATGGATCAGCAGTGGATGGCCGACGCCCTGCGCGACGGTCATGGCCGGGTTCAGCGAGGCGTTGGGGTCCTGGAACACCAGGGCGAGCTCGCGCCGCAGTGGCCGCATCTGCTGTTCGCGCAGCGGCGCGAGGTCGCGCCCCCGGTAGACGATGCTGCCGCTGGTCGGCTCGACCAGCTTGAGCAGGGTCCGTCCCAGCGTGGTCTTGCCCGAGCCGCTCTCACCCACGAGCCCGAACACCTCGCCGGGCTGCACGTCGAAGCTGACCCCGTCGACGGCTCTGACCACCTCACTGGTGCGCGACAGCAGCCCGGAGCGCACGGGGAAGTGGGTGTGCAGGTCGACCACGTCGAGCAGCGGCCCCTGCTCGCGCCCGTCGTCCGGGCGACGTGTCTCGGCAGCGGTGTGTTCGCTCATGTCCGTTCACCGCCGACGACGTCCGCCGGATCGGCACCGGGGTGCAGCACGCAGGCCGCCTGGTGCGCACCGCCGACGGGTGCGCCCTCCGGGGCGGTCAGCCGTGGCACCACCTCGGTGCAGCGGTCGGTGACCACCGGGCACCGGGCCGCGAACCGGCACCCCGGCGGCGGGTCCACCAGGTCCGGTGGTGTCCCGCCGATCGACTGCAGCTCGGTCGTCTCCAGCGAGATCGTGGAGGCGAGTAGCCCCTGGGTGTAGGGATGCGCCGGCGCGTTGAAGACCTGCTCGACCGTGCCGAGCTCCACGATCTTGCCGGCGTACATCACCGCGACCCGGTCACAGGTCTCTGCGACGATCCCGAGGTTGTGGGTGACCATGACCAGGCTGACGTTCGCGTCCCGGCGCAGTCGGTCGAGGATGTCGAGGATCTGGGCCTCCACGATCACGTCGAGGCTGGTGGTCGGCTCGTCGGCGACGACCAGCTGGGGCTCGAGCACGATGCCGAGCGCCAACATGATGCGTTGACGCATCCCCCCGGAGAACTCGTGCGGGAAGTTGTCGATGCGCGTCGGCGGAATGCCCATCCTGGCGAGTGCGGTCTCGGTCAGCTCGCGGACCTCGTCCTTTGCGAGGTCGGGCCGGTGGGCGCGGATGGCCTCCCGGAAGTGGTCGGAGACCCGCATGAGCGGGTCCAACCGGGTCATCGGCTCCTGGAAGACCAACGTCGCCCGGTCGCCCCGGACCGCCCGCAGCTGCCGGCGCGATGCGGTCACCAGGTCGAGCTTGGCACCCGGCGAGCCGTCCGACGGTGCGGCCAGGCTGATCTCACCGGTGACCAGCCCCCCGGGCGGCATCAGGTTGAGCAGGGCGCGGCTGAGCGACGACTTGCCGCAGCCGGACTCCCCGACCAGCCCGAGCGCCTCGCCGGGCGCGAGGTCGAGGTCGACACCGTCGACGGCCCACAGCGGCCCCCGTGCGGTGCGGTAGCCGACGCGCAGGTCACGCACCCGCAGCAGCGGCGCCACCGGGCTGAGCGGTGTCTGCG
>SKSM01000065.1 GCA_007122985.1 Nitriliruptoraceae bacterium
CCGCGTGCACCGCGGTGTCGTCCTCGAGCTGTGCCAGGACCGCTGCGCGGTCGGCCCGCGCCCGCTCGGTCGCTGCGAGCGCATCGGCCTGCTCCTGCTCGAGCCGGCTGATCTCACGCGCGTCCTGCGCCGCCGACTGGGCCGCGTCGACCGCGTCGCGTCGAGCGGTGGCCACCACGGCGCGCAGCTGCGCGGTGTCACGTGTGGCCCGGGCGCCGCTGTCGACCAGCGCCGCGTCGTCGTCGATCAGCCGGCCGACGGTCTCCAGGGTCACCACCACCTCGTGCCAGTCGCCGGCGCCGCCGATCCCACGCAGCAGCACCTCGGAGGCAGCGGTGGACCCGTGGACGTAGGCGTGCCGTGCACGTGCCGCGAGCCGGTCGCGGTCGGCGCGCCAGCCCTCGAGCGTTTCGGTGAGCTCGGTATCGGCGTCGACCAGCGTCGCCGTGGCGTCGTCCAGCGCCTCCAGCGAGCGTTCGTGGGCGTCACGGGCCTGCGTCAGCTCGGTCCGCAGCTCGTCCAGCGCGGTGCTGGCGGCGAGCAGGTCGGCGTCCAGCGCCGCCACCTCGGCGTCGACGCGGTCAAGCTGCGACCGCAGGTCGTCGAGGTCGCGGCTGGCGTCGTCGAGCTCCTGGCGGGCGTCCTCGAGGTCGTCGATGCCGGTGCTGGCGGGACCAGCGGGACTCGCCAGCGCCGACACCACCGGCGTGCCAGCGGTCAGCAGCACCAGCGCCATACCCAGAGCCCACGTCCGGCCGAAACGGCGCACGACGACCTCCGGGGATCACAGGGCGTACGGGACCTCTCACCTGTGCATCGGCAGCTGCCGTCTGCGGCTAGAGCCCGGGATCGGCCGTGTCGGCCGCAGCGGGGCGCTGCCGCCGACGGACGTGACGGCTCACCGGTCGCTGGCCAGGTCGCGCAGCCGGTCGGCGTGGGCGGGGTGGCGCAGCTTGGCGATCACGGTGCGCTCGATCTGGCGGATGCGCTCACGGGTGACCCCGTAGAGCTCGCCGATCTCCTCGAGCGTGCGCGGTTCGTCGCCGTTGAGCCCGTAGCGCAGCTCCATCACGCCGCGCTCACGCTCGTGGAGCTGCGAGAGCGTCGCGATCAGTTGCTCGCGGGCGACCTCGGACTCTGCGCTCACCTGCGGGTCGGGGGCGTCGTCGTCGCGGACCAGTTCGCCGAGCGTGGTGTCGCCGTCCTCGCCGACCGTGCGGTCCAGCGAGGTGATCTCGCGGCCGGCCATGCGCAGCTCGCGCAGCCGGTCGACGCCGAGGCCGAGGGTGTCGGCGATCTCGTCGTCGGTGGGGTCACGCCCGAGGACCTGCAGCAGCTCGAACTCCGTGCGTCGCACCTTGGCGACCAGTTCGTGGACGTGCACCGGCAGGCGCACCGACCGCGCCTTGTTCGCCGTCCCGCGGGTCAGGGCCTGCCGGATCCACCAGGTGGCGTAGGTCGAGAACTTGTAGCCCTTGGTGTGGTCGAACTTCTCGACCGCGCGCATCAGACCGAGGTTGCCCTCCTGGACCAGCTCGAGCAGGGAGAGGCCACGGCCGAGGTAGCGGCGCGCGATCGAGACCACCAGCCGCAGGTTGGCCGTCACCAGCCGCTCCTGCGCCCGCGAGCCGTCGGCGGCCAGTCGACGCAGCCGGGCGGCCTGCTGCGCGGGGAGCTGGCCGGCGGCCAGCAGCTCGCGCGCCGTGCTCCCCGCCTGGAAGCGCTTGGCGAGGTCGACCTCCTCCTCTGCGGTCAGCAGCTCGACCCGGCCGATCGCATTGAGGTACTGGCGGACCCCGTCGGTGGTCGAAGGGTTGGCGACCGGCTCGGGGGGAACCGCGTCGGTGTCGCTGATGTCGTCGACCACCTCGATCCCGCGATCCCGCGCGGCCGCCGCCACCTCCTCCACGGAGCGGGCAGCGTCGTCGAGGTGGCCGTCGAGCTGCTCGTGCAGGTCGTGGATCTCGGAGAGCAGCACGTAGCCGCGCTCCTCGGTTCGGGTCAGCAGCTCGCGCAGCTCGTGGCGCTCGACGTGCGTCTGGCTGGCCAACCGTGACCTCCCCACGGGCTCGCGTGCCGGAGCTGTCCGCTCCCCCTACGTGGCACGCCGCAGCACGGTAGCGGCCGATCGGTGATCGCGACGCTTCGAGGCGGGCGGTGGCCAGTACACGCCCTCGGGTCGGACCTGCGCCGTGTCGGTCACCGTCAGTCGACGGTCAGCTCGAGCCAGTCGTCCTCGACCTCGGCGAGCTCGCGGTCGACGTCGTCGAGCTCCTGCTGGAGCTCGAGCAGCCGCGGTGGATCGTCGGCCGCGTCGGCCATCGCGGCGTGCAGCTCGTCGCGCCGCCGGCCGAGCTTCTCGAGCCGCTGCTCGAGCGCGCGTGCCCGCCGACGGGCCGCCTGTCGTCGGCGGTTGTGCTCGGCGGAGCGGTCGGCGCTGCCGTCGGCGCCGCCCGAGCCCGGCTGCCCGCCCTGCGAGGACCGCTGGGCAGCGCCCACTGCCTGTCGGGCTTCGCGGTGCTGGCGGTAGCTCGACCAGTCGAGGTGGTCGGTCACCCGGCCGTGCTCCACGGCCAGGGTGCGGTCGGTGAGCCGGTCGAGCACGTACCGGTCGTGGGAGGCGACCACCAGCGTGCCGCCGAAGCCGTCGAGGTGGTCCTCGAGCGCCACCAGGGTGTCCAAGTCGAGGTCGTTGGTCGGCTCGTCGAGCAGCAGCACGTTGGGTGCTGCGACGAGCACATGCAGCAGCGCGAGCCGCCGACGCTCCCCGCCGGAGAGCAGTTCGACCGGCGTGTGCTGCAGCGGCGGCTCGAACCCGAACCGCTCGGCGAGCCGGCTCGCCGACAGCGTCTCGCCCGAGGGCAGCGGGACGTACGCGGCGACGTCGGTGATGGTGTCGAGCGCCGTCACGCCCTGCGGGGGCGCCTGTGCCTCCTGCTCGTACAGCGCGAGCTGGACCGTGCGGCCCACCGAAACCGTGCCGGCGTCCGGCTCGAGCCGGCCCGCCAGCACGTGCAGCAGGGTCGACTTGCCGCTGCCGTTCGGCCCGACGACCCCGACCCGCTCACCCGGGCCGATGCCGAGGTCGACCCCGTCGAGCACGGTGTGGTCGCCACGGGTCAGCCGCACCCCCTCGAGCTCGAACACCTTCTCGCCGAGGCGCACCCGGCCGGTGCCGAGCTCCAGCGGTCGCGACTGCGGGTCGCCCGCGGCCGCCTGCGCGAGCTCGGCGACCTGATCGACGCGTGCCTTGGGCTTGGTGCCCCGGGCCTTGGGCCGCCGTCGCAGCCAGGCTGCCTCCTTGACCAGCAGGTTGCGCGCGCGGGCCGCCGACTGCTCGCGCTGTGCGGCCCGCTCCGCCCGTGCCTCGAGCAGCGAGGCGTACGAGCCGTCGTGCCACACCACCTCGGCGGGCCGTCCCGGGGCCGGCGGGTCGAGGTCGAGCATGCGGGTGGTCACCCGTTCGAGGACGTAGCGGTCGTGGGTGACGATCACCAGCCCCCCACTGCGGCGCTCGAGCTCCTCCTCGAGCCAGTCGATCGCATCGACGTCGAGGTGGTTGGTTGGCTCGTCGAGCACCAGCAGGTCGCTTGGTGCGAGCAGGGTGCGTGCGAGCGCGACCCGGCGCTGCTGCCCGCCGGACGAGCGTCGCACCGGCAGGTCCGGATCGACCCCGACCTGGGCGAGCAGGCGCTCGGCCTCGTGCGGCTCGGCGAGCGGGTCGCCGGCGAGCGCCACCTCCCGGGCGGTGCCGTCCGGCAGCTCCGGCAGCTGCGGGAGCCATCCGATGCGCAGCCCGGAGCGCCGCACGACGCTGCCAGCGTCCGGCTGGCGGTCGCCGGCGAGGATCCGCAGCAGGGTGGTCTTGCCCGAGCCGTTGGGGCCGACGACGCCCACCTGGTCGTCGGAGGTCAGGCCGAACGAGGCGTCGGCGAAGAGGGTCCGCCCCTCCACCGACGCCGTCACTCGGTCCGCCGACAGCAGGTGCATGGCCGCGAGGGTAGGGATGTGCGGCGGTAGCCTCGGACCCCGTCCACCCTCACACCACTCGCGAAGGTCCCGTTCGTGCTCAGCTGCTCCGACGTGGGTGTGATCCTCGGCGGGCACCAGCTGTTCTCCGGGGTGACGCTGCGGGTCACCCGGGGAGCGCGGATCGCGCTGGTGGGGGGCAACGGCTCGGGCAAGACCACCCTGCTGCGTACGCTGCTCGGCGAGCGCGAGCCCGACCAGGGCACCGTCACCCGCCCGAAGGACCTGCGGATCGGCTTCCTGCCGCAGGAGGTCGTCGAAGCGGTCGGCACGTCCGGCAGCGTGCTCGACCACGTCCTGGACGGCGCCCGGCACATCACCGATCTCGAGCGCAAGCTGCGCGAGCTCGAGTCCCGGATGGCCGACGCGGCTGGTGACGAGCAGGACCAGCTGCTGGCGACCTACGGGCGCATCCAGGACCAGTTCGAGTCGTTGGGCGGCTACGAGCTCGAGACCGAGGCCCACCGGGTGCTGGCCGGGCTCGGGTTCGCGCCGGACGACGCCTTCCGCGACACCTCGGAGCTGTCCGGCGGCTGGCGGGTGCGGGTGGCGTTGGCCCGGCTGCTGCTGGCACGGCCCGACCTGCTCGTGCTCGACGAGCCAACCAACCACCTCGACCTCGACACCATCAGCTGGCTTGAGAGCAAGCTGCGTGAGCTGCCGGGCGGCCTGCTGCTGGTCAGCCACGACCGCGACTTCATCGACGCGACCGCCGACACCATCGTGGAGCTCGCCGCCGGCACCGCCAGCACCTACGACGTGCGCACCGGCACGGTCGCGGCCGAGCTCGGGGGCTTCGAGTCGTTCGTGTATCAGCGCGAGGAGCGCCTGGCTTCGCTGCGTGCCGCCAAGGTGCAGCAGGACCGGGTGCTTGCCCAGCAGGAACGCTTCATCGAGCGGTTCCGCTACAAGGCATCCAAGGCGAGCCAGGTCCAGTCCCGGATCAAGCAGCTCGAGAAGATCGAGCGCATCGAGATCCCCGACGACAAGACCGTGCGCGCCCGGTTCGCCTTCCCGGAGCCACCCCGGGCCGGCAGGGTCGTCGCCGAGCTCGCGGGGGTCGGCGTCACCTACGGCGACAACACGGTGCTCTCCGCGGTCGACCTCGTCATCGAGCGGGGTCGCAAGGTCGCGCTGATCGGCCCGAACGGGGCGGGAAAGACCACCCTGCTACGCCTGCTGAGCGGACAGCTCGAGCCTTCCGTCGGCACGGTCACCCTGGGCTCGAACGTCGCTTCGGCGGTGGTCGACCAGCACCAGTCGGAGCTGATGGATCCCGACCGCACGGTGCTCGAGGAGTTCCGCACCGCCCTGAGCGACCGGCATCGTGCGCTGAACCACCGCTCGATGCTCGGAGCGTTCGGGTTCCCCGGTGACCTGGCCGATCGGCAGATCTTCCAGCTGTCGGGGGGCGAGCGGACCCGGCTCGGCCTCGCCAAGGCCATGGTCTCGCCGGTGAACCTGCTCCTGCTCGACGAGCCGACCAACCACCTCGACCTCGCCTCGCGCGATGTCCTGGAGGACGCCATCCGCGCCTATCCGGGCACGGTGCTGCTGATCACCCACGACCGCCACGTGATCCGCTCCGCGGCCGATGCCATCGTCGAGGTGGGCGACGGCGAGGCGAGCTGGTTCGACGGGCCGCTCGAGGAGCTCCTCGCCCGACGCCAGCCGGCGACCGGCGGTGTGGCGGGCGTCCCCGCAGGCACGCCGTCCGCCGGGCGTCCGGACGCCGCCGGCCACGGGCGCTCGCCGATCCCGACCTCGCGTCGCCCGCC
>SKSM01000104.1 GCA_007122985.1 Nitriliruptoraceae bacterium
CCCGCGCAGCCGGGCCAGCTGACAGGGTGCTGAGCTCACGCACCCCCTCGGCTCACTAGCCTCACGGGGGGCACGACGGGTCCGTTGAATCGAGATGCACGTCGGCAACGCCTGGGAGGTGCGCCGGTGGCCGAGGTCGCGGTGATGGGGGCGGGCTCGTGGGGCACGGCCATCGCGATGATGTGCATGGACGCCGGTACCTCGACGGTGCTGTGGGCACGGCGGGCCGAGGTCGCCGAGGAGATCGCATCCGAGCACACCAACGCCGCCTACCTGCCCGAGGTCGCGCTGCCGGAGCAGCTGACCGCGACCACCGATCCGCAGACGGCGCTCACCGACGCCAGGGTGGTCGTGCTGGCCGTGCCGTCGGTCGGCATCGAGGAGCAGCTGGCCGCATGGGGCCGCTACATCCCCTCCGACGCTCCGCTGGTCAGCCTGATCAAGGGTGTCGACGTCGCCTCCCGACGGTTCGGCAGCGCGATCGTCGCCAGCTCCCTGGACTGCGACCCGGACCGGGTGGTGGTGCTCAGCGGCCCGAACCTCGCGCGTGAGTGCGCCGCCCGCCTGCCCGCCGCCAGCGTCGCCGCCAGTCCGCAGCCGGCGCATGCACAGCTGGTGCAGCGCACGGTCATGGCGCCGTACTTCCGGGTCTACACCAACGACGACAAGATCGGCGTCGAGGTCGCCGGCGCCGTCAAGAACGTGATCGCGATCGCGGCCGGCATGGCCCACGGGATGGGCTTCGGCGACAACGCCAAGGCGGCGGTGCTCACCCGCGGACTGGCCGAGATGACCCGGCTCGGGGTCGCGCTCGGCGGCAACGCGCTGACGTTCGCCGGTCTGGCCGGGGTCGGGGACCTGGTCGCCACCTGCACCTCGCCGCAGTCACGCAACCGCACGGTCGGTGAACGCCTCGGCCGCGGCGAGCAGCTCGACGCGATCGTCACCTCGATGAACATGGTCGCCGAGGGCGTGCGGTCCTCACAGGCCATCCTGGCGCTGGCGGAGGACGTCGGGGTCGAGATGCCGATCACCGCCGGGGTCGTGGCGGTGTGCCACGAGGGCGCCGATCCGCACGAGCTGACCGCGGCGCTGCTCGCCCGCGAGGCCAAGCCGGAGCTGCAGGGGTTGGAGGGCAGATGAGCGACGCCGGGATCGTGGTGGTGCTGGACGGACCGGCCCAGGTCGGGCGCACGACCACGCTGCGCGGGTTGCAGGCGGCGTGGCCGCGGGTGCGTCCCGGGCCGCTGCTGGAGGTCGGGCTCGACGCCGCAGTGGCCTCGTTCGGTCCGACCGCCGGGCGATGGGCCGAGCTGGTCCTGCCGCAGCTCGCCGACGAGGTCGACGACGACGGCGCGGTCCGGCGTCGTGCCCGTCTCGGTCCGCTTGGACGCGAGCTCGTGCCGGCGATGCACCGCGCCGCGGCCGCGTGGGCGGTCGGCGGCTTCGATGTGGCGCTCGACCACGCGCTGCTCGATCGTGCGATCGCGGCGGATCTCGAGTCAGCGCTGGCCGGTCTGCTGGTGTTCCACGTGCACCTGACCTGCGACCCGGACGTGCTCGAGGACCGCGAACGCGACGCCGGTGTCACACCGCCGGGGACCGCGGTCGCGCAACTCGAGGCGATGCGTGATCTGCCGCAGCGCGACATCGAGCTGGACACGAGCGAGACCTCGACCGAGGAGCTGGTCGAGGTCGTGCTGGCCGAGGTGGCCCGGCGGCTGCGCCGCTGAGCCGCCAACGGCCGCGTGCACGACTCATTCGAACGAGACACCGAGCGCCTGGGCGATCCTGGTCGACTGCTCCATCACGCCGTGGTCGAACTCCGCGGCCCCGTCACCGAGCCGGTTGAGCTCGTCGACCCGGTCGGCGATCTCGTCGACGTCCGGCACGTCGTCGAAGGTGATCCCCTCGCCCTCGACGATGGCCACGCGCGCCATGTAGCCGCCGCCGACGGCGTAGATCTGACCGGACTGCGAGCATGCCTCCGACGCGAGGTAGGCCACCAGTGGTGAGACGTACTCGGGCTCGATTCGGTCGAGAAACTGCTGGGGCATGACGTCCTCGGTCATCCGCGACTTGGCGACCGGTGCGATCGCGTTGACGTTGATGTCGTACTTCGCCCCTTCGTGTGCGAGCGTCCGGGTCAGCCCCACCAGGCCGAGCTTGGCGGCCGAGTAGTTGGACTGGCCGAAGTTGCCGTAGAGCCCCGAGCCGGAGGTGGTGTTGATCACCCGGCCGTAGGCCTGCTCACGGAAGTGCGGCCACGCTGCCCGGGTGACGTGGAAGGCGCCGTAGAGGTGGACCTTGATGACCAGGTCCAGCTGCTGCTCGTCGAGCTTGGCGAACGACACGTCACGCAGGATTCCGGCGTTGTTGACGACCACGTCGATGCGCCCGAAGGCGTCGAGCGCGGTCTGGATGATCCGCTCGCCGCCGTCCCAGGTGTGCACGCCGTCGTAGTTGGCGACTGCCTCGCCGCCCGCGTCGATGATCTCTGCCACCACCTGGTCGGCCATCTCCGAGCCGCCGCCGGAGCCGTCACGGCTGCCGCCGAGGTCGTTGACCACGACCTTGGCGCCCCGGTCGGCAAACAGCAGGGCGTGCTGCCGCCCCAGGCCACCGCCGGCACCGGTCACCACGGCGACCCGCCCGTCGAAGTCGATCTGCGCCACGTCGTTCCTCCGAGCCGTCGGATGTCGTCGCGCCCGCGGTTGCGGGCTCGTCAGGACCCTACCGCCGTGGAACGCACGCATCGGAACCGTTCGAGCTGCCGATCCGCGTCCCCGGGGGGCATCCAGGGCGTCGGTACCGCCCCGGGCGTTAGGCTCCGGGCGCTCGCATCCGTGACCGGAGCGCCCCGTGGACCGTGTCCTACTGCTGTACGGCGGCCGTTCGGCCGAGCACCAGATCTCGTGTCTCTCGGCGCGTTCCGTCCTGGAGGTGGTGGACCGGGACCGCTACGAGGTGGTGACCGTCGGCATTACCCGCGACGGTCGCTGGACTCTGAGCGACGGCCGCATCGAGCCTGCGCCCGGCGAGTCGCTGCCGCAGGTGTCCGACGACGGGCCGACCGTGGCGCTGGTGGGCACCCGCCGAGGCCCGCAACTGATCGCGGTCGACGAGGACGCAGGGACCACACGCCTGCTCGGGGCCGTGGACGTGGCGTTTCCGCTGCTGCACGGGCCGTGGGGCGAGGACGGGACCGTGCAGGGGCTGCTGGCCACGGTCGGGGTCCCCTACGTCGGGGCGGATGTCACCGCGTCGTCGATCGGCATCGACAAGGGCGCGATGAAGGCGGCGTTCGCGGCGCGCGGGCTGCCGCAGCTGCCCTACGAACGTGTCGAGCGCTCCGCGTGGAGCGCGGACGCGCAGCAGGTCGCGGCCAGGCTCGCCGAGCGTCTCGAGCTGCCGTGGTTCGTCAAGCCGGCCCGCCAGGGCTCCTCGATCGGGATCAGCAAAGTCGGCGCCGCAGATCAGCTGGCCGAGGCGATGGCGCTCGCGCTCGAGCACGACGACGTCGTGGTGATCGAACAGGGCATCGACGGTCCCCGTGAGCTGGAGGTCGGCGTGCTCGGCGCGTCCGAGCTGCAGATCACCGCCCCCGGCGAGGTCGTTCCGTCCCACGAGTTCTACGACTTCGAGGCCAAATACCTCGACGCCTCGGAGCTGCGCATTCCCGCGGACGTGCCGGACGACGTGTGCGAGCACGTGATCCACCTGGCCGGAGAGGCGTACCGCGCGATCGGCTGCCGTGGGCTGGCCCGCGTCGATTTCCTCGTCGCCCGCGACGGACAGGTGGTCCTCAACGAGATCAACACCATCCCCGGATTCACCCCGGCATCGATGTTCCCACGGCTGTGGGCCGCCGAAGGCATCGACTACGGCTCCCTGGTCGACCGGCTGCTGGCCGACGCGACCGTCTGAGCGGTCGGACGGGACGGCGGGTCCAGCGCGCGCCGGCCGTGCTCACAGGTTGACGATCGGGCAGGTCAGGGTTCGGGTGATGCCGGGGATGGCCTGGACCGCGGAGACCACCATGCGGCCGAGCTCGTCCACGTCCGAGGCGTGCACGCGCAGGATCACGTCGTAGGGGCCGGTCACGTCCTCTGCGGTCGAGACGCCGGGCAGGTCGGCCGCCGCCTGTGCGACCTCGGCGGCCTTGCCGAGCTCGGTCTGTACCAGGATGTAGGCCGCGATCATGGCGTGGCTCCTCCACCGTCCCTCCCTGCGACGGTAGTGGGTCCGTGGTCGCGGCAACAGGGCGGATGGGCCCGGGCGTGCCCCAGGCGCCGCGCACGACGACGCTCCGCCCCGGGGCACGGAGCGGAGCGTGCGACGCCTCGGTGCGCCGGGTCGGTCAGGCCTTCATCGGCGGCCGGGTGATCTTGCCGGCCTTGATGCATCCGGTGCAGGCGTCGACCTTGACGGTGCGACCGTCGATGTAGGCGGTGACGCGCTGGACGTTGGGCTTCCAGCGCTTGCTCGACCGGCGGTGCGAGTGGGAGACCTGCTTGCCGGTCCAGGCCTTCTTGTCGCAGATCTGGCACACGGACGCCATCGTGAGAGCCTTCGTGACGGGGCCGGCGCGCGTTTCGATACGAAGAGGACGGCGGCGCGGCGCGGGCGGTCGGACCGTTGAACGGGACCGCGTACAGCGATCCCAGAGAGGCGCAAGCCTACCAGCGGGCCTGCCCGGGCGCACCGGCCTACCGCCGCGGTCGTGTCGGACCGGGCGGCTACCGTGCGGCCGCAGTCCCGGAGGTGGTTGGGAGGCCGGACGTGACCCAGGACGTCGGTGCGCCGCTCGCGGCCCGCGAACTGCCGACGCTGTTTCGCCGGGTGCACGCCGAACTCGCCGAACGACGCGAGGCGATCGACGATCTCAACGTCTTCCCGGTGCCCGATGGCGACACCGGCACCAACCTGACGTTGACCGTCCGCGCGGGCCTGGACGCGCTGCACACCGCGCGACGCGAGCACCGCATCCGGGATCCGCAGGAACTGGCACGAGCCGTGATCCGTGGAGCCGTGCGCGGTGCGCGGGGCAACTCCGGGGTGATTGTCAGCCAGGTCGTGCGTGCCGTCGTCGAGGTCGTCGCCGGCCACGACCACGTCGATGCCGCGCTGTACGCCCGCTCGCTGCGTCATGCGCGGGAGCTTGCCTACGAAGCGGTCGCCGAGCCGGTCGAGGGCACGATCCTCACTGCCCTGACCGACGCGGCGGAGGCGGCGGAGGCAGCGGTCGCCGACGGGTGCGACCTGACGGCGGCATCGGCGCGGGTGTGCGAGGCGACGTCCGCGGCCGTCACGCGCACCCGCGAGCAGCTCGACGTGCTGCGCGACGCCGGGGTGGTCGACGCCGGCGCCCGCGGGCTCGAGGTGCTGCTCGCCGCGGTGCACGGCCACCTCACCGGCTGCACGCCGCCGGTGGCGTTCGACGCACCGCGCGACCTCGCGCTGACACCCGACGATGCCTGTCACGGGTCGCTGCGCCACCCCTACGAAGTCCAGTACCTGCTGGACGCCGACGACACCGCGGCATCGGCGCTGCGTGCCGTCCTCGAGCAGCTCGGGGAGTCCGTGGTCGTTGTGGCCGCCGGCGGGCTGTTGAACGTGCACGTGCACACCGCAGCGGTAGGCGCGGCCATCGACGCCGGGCTCGCCCACGGGTCGCCGAGCGGCATCGAGGTGGTGGACCTGGGCACGGCCGTCGCGGCCAGTGACGCCGACCGGGTGCGGCGCACCGGGGGCCCGGCGCAGCTGACGGCGGTCGCGGTGGTCTCGGGCGA
>SKSM01000185.1 GCA_007122985.1 Nitriliruptoraceae bacterium
GCTCGAAGGCGGGCCCGTACATGCCGTAATTCGCCGTCAGGGTCGCAGCCAGGACCAGTCGCTGCACGTACATCGGTCGTCCGCCGTGCTGGAGCTGGTCGGTGAGGATGTCGGGGGTGTTCGGCCAGGAGTTCGGTCGGAAGAAGTCGCTGACCTCGGTCTGGACCAGTTCGGTGTAGTAGGCCTCGATCTCCCACTTGTGTCGCCGCCAGGTGAAGTAGGTGTAGGACTGGGTGAAACCACGCATGGCGAGCTCGTACATGACCTTGGGGCGTGTGAACGCCTCCGAGAGAAAGATCGCGTCGGGGTGCTCGTGACGCAGCTCGGCCAGGCACCACTGCCAGAAGGGGAAGGACTTGGTGTGCGGGTTGTCCACCCGGAAGATCCGCACGCCCTCAGCCAGCCAGAAGCGGAAGATCGAGAGCAGCTCGGCCCACAGCCCTTCCGGGTCCGAGGTCTCGAAGTCGAAGGGGTAGATGTCCTGGTACTTCTTGGGCGGGTTCTCCGCGTACTGGATGGATCCATCGGGGCGCGGGCGGAACCACTCGGGGTGCTCGGTGAGGTAGGGGTGGTCGGCCGAGCACTGGAAGGCGATGTCGAGCGCGAGCTCCAGGCCCCGGTCCTCGCACGCCTGCAGCAGCGTACGGAAGTCCTCGAAGCTGCCGAGCTGTGGATGGAGGCTCTTGTGCCCGCCCTGTGCGGACCCGATGGCCCACGGCGATCCGGGATCGTCCGGACCGGCGACCACGGCGTTGTTGCGCCCCTTGCGGTTGGTGGTCCCGATCGGATGGATCGGCGGCAGGTAGAGCACGTCGAAGCCCATGGAGGCGACGTGGTCGAGACGGTCGATGACGTCGCGGAAGGTGCCGTGCGTGCCGGGCGTCGTGGAGGTGGAGCGGGGGAAGAGCTCGTACCAGGTCGAGAAGCCTGCCTGGGGCCGGTCTGCGTGCAGCTCGAGCACACGATCGAAGGTCACCCGGTGGGCCCGGGGGTCGAGCTGTCGGGTCAGAAGGCCGACCTCGTCGGACAGGCCCGCTTCGATGCGTTCGGGCAGGGGCAGTGAGCTGTCGGTCAGCGCGGCGATCGTTTCGTCCAACCGCCGGCGCTGCGCACCCTTGGCCCGCTCTGCCAGGGAGGCGAGTAGTTGCGCCCCGACCTCGAGGTCGACCGGCTCGACCGCTTCCGCGTCGGCCTTCTTGTGCAGGTCACGCCGCCAGGTCCCGGTGTGGTCGACCCAGGCCTCGATGGTGAAACGGTGGATGCCGAGCGACCGGGGCGTGATGGCGGTGGACCAGCGGTCGTTGCCGAGGTGGCTCAGGCGCGCCTCGGACCATCCACGCTGGCCGACCGCCTGGTGGCGCACCACCGCGCCCAGCACGTCGTGGGAGTCGCAGACGATGTCGGCCCGGATGTCCACGGGGCTGCCGACGATGGCCTTGGCCGGGAAGCGGCCGTCGAGTACGGCCGGCCTGACCCGCTGGATGCTGACTCGCTCGCGTGTCGCCACCTGGTGGACACCCCGTGTCGCTGGATCTGGGTTCCAAGCCAAGCTACTGGCACCGCCTGCCCGTCGCTGCGTGCTGCCACCGGCACGCGTCAGAGGTACTGGCCACCGGGCCGCGTCTTGCCGTCGTCGCCCCCGGGCAGGCCCTGCCGCTGCATACGGGCGAGCTCCTCCTGGCTCGCCAGCTGATGGGCGACCATGGTCGAGCGGATGCCGTGGAACAGGCCTTCGAGCCAGCCGACGAGCTGGGCCTGCGCGACCCGCAGCTCTGCGTCGGTGGGCTCGTCCGGCAGGCTGAGCTCGAGCCGCTCCACCTCGCTGCGCAGCGGCTCGGACAGCAGCTCGCGCAGTTCCTCGACGGTGGTGTTGTGCACCGAGCCCAGGCGCTGGCGCGCGGCGTCGTCGAGCTCGAGGTCCCGGACCTGCGCCAGCAGCGCCTGCGTCATCGCGGCAAGTCGGATCGCGTGGCTCGGGGAGCTGACGGACGGGGCGGACTGCTCGCCGTGCGTCGCGCTCTCAGGGGCCGGCTGGTCTGCGGCGGCGCCGGGGCGCTCGTGGCGGGCGTCGTTTCCGTGAGGATGTGCCATAGGGGGTCGGCTCCTCGTGTCGTTGACCGCTTCGACCCTACCCACCCCCGACGCTCCCGGACTCGGACACAAGGCCCGGGCGGCGTGCCATGCGACCCCACTGCAAGGTCGTGCGGCGCCGCCGGTACCGTCCACGTGGACGCAGCTTAAGTGTTCCGCGACCAGAGAGGCGACCGTGCAGACTGCCATCCACCTCGACGACGGGCTTGCGATACCCCGCCTGGGTTTCGGCACCTTCCAGCTGTCCGGCGCGCAGGCCTACGACTCGGTGATGACCGCGCTCGACGCCGGCTACCGCCACGTCGACACCGCGCAGGGCTACGCCAACGAGGCCGAGGTCGGACGCGCGCTGCGCGACGCGCTGGTCGACCGGGACGAGGTGTTCGTCACCACCAAGCTGCTGCCGAGCAACGCCGCGGCCGACGACGTGCGGACCTCGACCGAGCAGAGCCTGCGTGAGCTCGACACCGACCGGGTCGAGCTGCTGCTGCTGCACTGGCCGGCGGAGCACGTCGCGCCGCTGGCGGAGACCCTGGAGGCGATGACCAAGCTTCGCGAGTCCGGTCTCGCCCGGGCGATCGGGGTGTCGAACTTCCCCTCGGCCATGCTCGCCCGTGCCTTCGATCTCGCCCCGCTCGTGACCGATCAGGTCGAGCACCACCCCTTCCTCGCGGTCACCCCGATCGAGCGGGTGCTGCAGCAGCACGGCGGCTTCCTGACCGCCTACTCGCCGCTGGCCAAGGGCGAGGTCGCAGAGGACTCGACCCTCCGGTCGCTCGCTGCCGACCACGGCGTCAGCCCGGCTCAGATCACGCTGCGGTGGATGCTGCAGCGTCCGGGCGTGGTGACGATCCCCAAGTCCGGGACCGAGGAGCGCATCCGCTCCAACGCTCAGGTCTACGACTTCGAGCTGAGCGACGACGAGATGGCCAGCATCGACGCCCTCGACCGCGGTCACCGTCTGGTCGATCCCGCCAACGGACCCGATTGGGACTGACCGGCTGGGTCTGACCGGCGGCGCTGCGCGGCGGGCGGCGGCCGGTACCGTTCACGCTCGAGACCTCGACGAGGGGAGCCGCACGGTGGCGGTGCTGTTCCTGGATCCGCTCCTGCTGGGCATCATCGTCGCGATCGTGGTCTACGCCTGGCTGGTGTGGCGTGGCCGGTTCCGTCTCTGGTTCGGCCAGGCGAGCCCATGGGTCGCACTGGCCTGGCCGGGACCGCTCGTCGCGCTGGTGGTGCTGCTCGTTGCCGGAACGGTGGCGGAGACACTGGCGGCAGTGGGCACCGACCCCGACCAGGGCAGTGCGGTGACGGCGGCGATCTATCTCGGCGTCTACGGCGTGCCGTTGGTGTGGCTGACCGTCGCACCGCCGCGGTGGCTGCTGCCCGGCTGGGCACGGACGCGCATCGCCGTGCCACCGTCGGCAGCCGCCGCGGACACCGACGCGATCCCCGCGGTCAACGCCGGTGCCGGCCGTGGACACGGAGCACTGGCACGCTGGTCGTGGCGGGTGGACGGCACACCCGGATTTCTCTCCGTCTGCGGCCGTGAACTGCGCTTTCGCGCCGCTACTGACGTCGGCCCGCTCGAACTCGACGACCTGGACGACGACGCGGTCGACCAGCTCGCCCTCAGCCTCGGGGACGAGCTCAAGCTCCAGCCACCGCGCGGTGGGTGGTGGACCCGTCGGCACACCGACGTGGACCTCGACGCGATCGACGCCGTGCACCGGGTCGCCACCCGACGCGGCCGCCGCGACGGCGTGGTCGTCGTCGCGGTCGAGGGCCGCCGGCCGCTGCACCTGTGGGTCGAAGACCTGCGGGAGCTCGACCGAGCCCTGGAGTCCCGCCCGCGGACCGACACGGACCCTGCGGGGGACGGCTCCGGCTGAGGGACGCGACGGCTCGGGCCCCTGTACAGCTACGCGGGCGGGTCGGCGAGCCACGGCACCGGGGGCTCTGGTGTGGCCCGTTCGGCTTCTGCGACGGTAATCTGCCCGCTGATCGCCCGGTCCACCGCGTCGGCACGCAGTGGACGCCAGCCCGCGTCCAAGGAGGTGTGGGCCACGCGAAGCTCGTCGACACCGGACTGCAGCTGCTGACGCAGCTGCGGGGTGACCGGCAGGGTCTCGGCCACTGCCGTCCGGCCGTAGACGCCGAGCCCGTCGCAACGTTCGCAGCCGCGCCCACGCCGCGGGGTCGCGCCGGCGAGGGCGTCTCCAGGCAGGCGGGGCAGCTGATCGACGGCCGCTGGATCGGGCTCGGCGCACCCTTCGCAGACGCACTGCACCAGCCGCTGGGCGACGACCAGTTGCAGCGCGGAGGCGAGCAGGAACCGGTCAGCACCGAGGTCGGCCATCCGCGCGACAGCGGAGGGGGCATCGTTGGTGTGGAGGGTCGCCAGGACCAGGTGGCCCGTCGAGGCGGCCTCGACGGTCAGCGCCGCGGTCTCGCGGTCCCGGACCTCGCCGACGAGCAGCACGTCGGGATCCTGACGCAGCACGTGCCGCAACCCGTGGGCGAAGCTGAGCCCGATGTCGGGATCGACCTGGGTCTGGTTCACCCCCGGCCATTCGACCTCGACCGGGTCCTCGAGGGTCAGGACGTTGCGGCGGTGCGGATCGACCGCCTCCAGCGAGGCATAGGCGGTGGTGGTCTTGCCGGACCCGGTGGGGCCGGTCAACAGCACCAGCCCCTGCGGTCGCGCCAGCACCGCGGCGAGCCGGTCGTGGTCGGACGGAGAGAACCCGAGCTCCCCGAGGCCCATCAGGTCGGCATGGCGGGGCAGCAGCCGCAGCACGATGGTCTCCCCGTGGAGCGTCGGCATCGCCGAGACCCGGAGGTCCTGCTCGCGGGAGCCCACTCGGACAAGCGCACGGCCGTCCTGGGGCAGTCGTCGCTCGGCGATGTCGAGCTGCGCCAGCAGCTTCAGGCGTGACCGCAGCGGGGCGGCGCGCTGCTCGGGGATCCTGGCCGTCTCGCGCAGCTGGCCGTCGACCCGGAGCCTGACGCGGACGCCGTCACGATCGGGCTCGAGGTGGATGTCGCTCGCGCGCGCGGTCAGCGCGTCGGCGATCAGCGCCTCGACCAGCTGACCAATCGGCGTCGACGCGGCCGCGACGGAGGGTTCGGGCGAGGGCTGCCTGCTCGCGACGGCGGTCCGGCCCGGATCGAGCTGGCGGACCAGCTCGCGGGTGGTGGTCGCCCGGTAGGCGCGGCGCCGTGCGGAAGCCAGCGGCGCCGCCGTGGCGACGACGGGGCGGACGGTGCGCGCGCCGCTCGCCAGGCGGATGCCGTCGAGCGCATCGACGTCGGAGGGATCGGTCATCGCCACCGACAGCGTGTCTCCGTCAAAGGCGAGCGGCAGCACGTCGTAGCGTTCGGCGAGCCCTTCCGGCAGCAGCGCCACGGCACCCAGATCCACCTCCTCCTGCTCCAGGTCGATCCTTGGCAGGCGCAGCTGGGTGGCCAGTGCATCGGCGAGGTCCGGCTCGGTGACGAGCCCGAGGCGCCGCAGCGTCGCGCCGAGCCGTTCGCCCGGTGCGGCCCGGTCGACCGCGTCCTCGACCTCGGCGGCGCCGACCGCCCCGGCGGTGACCAGCAACTCGCCGAGGCGTCGGCGACGTCGGCCCGTGTCGTCGGCTGGGGGTTGGCTCATGGCGCTGCCCTTCGCGGGTCGTCACCGGGGTCGTCA
>SKSM01000134.1 GCA_007122985.1 Nitriliruptoraceae bacterium
CCGCGGGCCGACCGCGGTCGTGGTCGCCGAGGTGACCGCCGAGCCCTACGCGGGCGAGCTCGAGCGCGAAGCCGAGGTGGCCGACGACGAACCGGCCGACGACGAACCGGCCGACGACGAACCGGCCGACGACGGACCGGCCGACGACGGACCGGCCGACGACGACCCGTTCGACGACGAACCGGGCGACGGGGGTGGCGCGTGAGCGTCCGCTCCCCCTCCGGAGGCCGCGACGACGGGACGGGTGACGGACCGTCCGACCACGGACGGACCCACCACCTCGACGACCGGGCGTTGGATGCCGGCCAGCTCGGCGTCGGCGACATGGACGCCGCCGCGTTCCGCCGGCACGGCTACGCGGTGATCGACTGGATCGCCGACTACCTCGACGACATCGACGAGCTGCCAGTGCGCGCCCAGGTCGAGCCGGGGCAGGTGCGCGGCCGCCTGCCCGCGACACCGCCGCGGGCGCCGCAGCCGTTCGCCGACGCGATGCGCGCGCTCGACGAGGTGCTGCTGCCGGGCATGACCCACTGGAACCACCCCTCGTTCCACGCCTACTTCGCGATCACCGGCTCCGGTCCGGGGATTCTCGGGGAGGCGCTGACCGCGGCGATGAACGTCAACGGCATGCTGTGGTCGACCTCACCGTCGGCGACCGAGCTCGAGGAGCTCACCCTCGACTGGCTGCGTCAGCTGCTCGGGCTCGGCGACGGCTGGTCGGGGGTGATCACCGACACCGCGTCGATGTCGACGATGCTGGCGTTGGCCGCCGCACGGGAGCGCAGCGGGCTGGACGTGCGCCAGCGCGGGCTCGCCGGCCGCCCCGACGTGCCCATGCTGCGGGTCTACACCTCCGAGCACGCCCACTCGTCGGTCGAGAAGGCCGCCATCGCCCTCGGACTCGGCCGCGACGCCGTGCGCAACATCGACGTCGACGAGCGCTACCGGCTGCGGCCAGACGTGCTCGCCGAGGCGATGCGCGAGGACGACCGGTTCGGCTACCGGCCGATCGCGATCGTGGCGACCGTCGGCACCACCTCGACCACGTCGGTCGACCCGGTAGCAGCTGTCGCCGACGTCCGCGACGAGCTCGTCGAGCAGCTCGGCCACGAGGTGTGGCTCCACGTCGACGGCGCATACGGCGGCATGCTGGGGCTGTGCGAGGAGTTCCGGTCCGTGCTGGACGGCGTCGACCGGGCGGACTCGTTCGTCACCAACCCCCACAAGTGGCTGTTCACCCCGATCGACTGCTCTGCGCTCTACGTCCGCGACCCGCAGGCGCTGACCGGGGCGTTCTCCCTGGTGCCGGAGTACCTGACCACCGACGACCAGGGCGTGACCGACTACATGGACTGGGGCGTGCAGCTCGGCCGCCGCTTCCGGGCGCTCAAGCTGTGGCTGGTGCTGCACTACTTCGGGGCGGACGGGCTGGCTGCACGCCTGCGCGAGCACGTCGCCCAGGCACAGCGGGTCGCCGCCTGGGTCCAGGCACACCCGGACCTGCGCCTGGCCGCCCCGGTGCCGATGTCGACGGTGTGCTTCAGCGCCGATCCCGACTGGCTGGTGGTCGACGAGCCCGACCCGGCCGAGGTGGACGCCGCCGACGACCCGGACGCCGACGCCGCGGCACGACGCGGCGCCGCCCGCGACCAGCTCAACCGCGAGCTGCTGCGGCGCATCAACGCCTCCGGCCGGGCGTTCCTCTCCCACACGGTGCTCGACGACCGGGTCGTGCTGCGGCTGGCCACCGGCAACCTGCGCACCACCGACGCTCACCTCGATGCCACCTGCGAGCTGATCGACCACCACCTCGTCGGCCTGTCGGAGGCGGGCGAGCGTCCGTGACCTCCGGGGACGCCGCCGACGCACGCCCGGTCGTGCTCGACCGTCGTCCCGGCGTGGCCGGCGAGCTCGTCCTCCGCCGCCACGGCGACGTCCACGAACTGGTCATCGACGGCACCTTCGCCATGTCCGACCACCTCGACGGCGCCTCCGAGCGCCGGCAGGTGGACCTCACCCTCGCCGCCGCACGCTCACCGCGCCGGCTGCTGCTCGGCGGGCTCGGGCTCGGGCTGGCCCTCGACCAGGCCCGTCGCACCCCGGAGCTCGCGCACATCGTGGTCGCCGAGGTGGAACCGACGATCGTGGAGTGGCACCGCAGCCTGCTGCGGCCGATGCGGGGCGGCCCGCTGGACGACGGACGCGTGGAGGTACGGATCGGCGACGTGGCTGACGTGCTGGCCGCAACCGGCGAGCCCTTCGACGCGATCGCCCTGGACGTCGACAACGGGCCGGACTGGCTGATCCGGCCGGCCAACGCCCGCCTCTACGAACCGTCGTTCCTGGAGGTGGTCAGCGATCGGCTCACCGCCGACGGTGCGTTCAGCATCTGGAGCGACCGGCGGGTCCCCGCGTTGGCCACCGCGCTGCACGAGCGCTTCGAGCGCGTGGACGAACACGACGTCGCCGTCCCCCGCGGCCAACCGGACTGGCTGTGCGTCGCAGCCGGGCCACGGCGTCACTGATCGCGTCGGCGGGCGCCGCTCGGCGGCAGCCGCCGGCGGGGAGCACGCCGCCCGCAGCTTCGGCTCAGGCCTCGCCACCCTCGAGGGCGTCGAGCAGCCGGTCCGCGGCGGCGTACGGATCGAGCTCCCGGGCCACCACCCGGTCGGCGAGCTCCTCGAGCACCGGGTCGCCGCCGCGGTCGAAGCGTGCGAACCGCAGCCGCACCTGCTCGAGCGCGATCTCGCGGATCGCGTGCACGGCCCGCGCGCGGACCCGACGTTCGCGCTCCCCCCGGTCGTCGAGGTGCTGGGTGTGCTGATCGAGTACCGCCATCACCTCGTCCATGCCCTCGCCGCGCACCGCCACGGTGCGGACGATCGGCGGCCACCACGCCGACACCTCGTCGTCCTCCCCGGCGGTCGCGTGGCCGAGCTCGAGCATGCCGCGCAGCTCCGACTCGAGCTTGCCGGCACCCCCGTGATCCGCCTTGTTGATCACGAAGGCGTCGGCGACCTCGAGGATGCCGGCCTTCGCGGCCTGGATGCTGTCGCCCATGCCGGGAGCGATCGCGACCAGGGTGGTGTCGGCGTTGGCGGCGACCTCCACCTCCGACTGACCGACGCCAACGGTCTCCACGATGACGTCGTCGAAGCCGGCGGCGTCCATGACCATCACCGCCTGGGGCGTCGCGAACGCGAGTCCGCCGAGGTGCCCCCGCGACGCCATCGAGCGGATGAACACGTCCGGGTCGGCGTGATGGCCCTGCATCCGCACGCGGTCACCGAGCAGCGCACCCCCGGAGAACGGCGACGACGGGTCGACCGCGAGCACCGCGACGCTGCGCCCGGCGGCGCGCAGCCGGGTGGCGGCCGCGTCGGTCAGCGTGGACTTGCCGACGCCCGGCGAACCCGTCACACCGATCACCCTCGCGTGACCGGTCTGGGGGAACAGCGCCGCGACGACCTGTCGCAGCTGCTCCGGCCGGCCGTCCTCGATGACGGTCAGCAGGCGGGCCAGCGCACGGCGCTCGCCGCGTCCGAGGCCCGTGAGCAGCGCATCGACGTCGACGGCCACCTTCTGCCTCCTCATCCGCGTCGGACCCGGCGGGCGGAGGCTAGTGCACCGAGGGTCACCGACCCGCCGCCGGCCGACCCCGCCGCCACCCGCCACGGTCGGGACACCTCGTCCGGATCAACCGGACAACCCGCCCCACCCACCACCGACCGCCGACCGACCCCGCCGGCAGCCACCACCGTCGGGACACCTCGTCCGGATCAACCGGACAACCCGCCCCACCGACCACCCGCCGCCGACCGACCCCGCCGCCAGCCACCACCGTCGGGACACCTCGTCCGGATCAACCGGACAACCCGCCCCACCGACCACCGACCGCCGACCGACCCCACCGACCGCCGTGCCGCCACCTACCACCCGCCACCCGCCACTGTCCACAGGCGAGACCGGATCCACCTCCGCGGTGGTCGCGGCACGTGCGAACGTGGCCCCATGGGAACCGGACGACGCTGGAAGGCGGCCTTCGACCTCGCCGCGGCGCAGGGTGGTCCCGTCGCGCTGCGACAGCTCGTGGCGCTCGGCATTCCACGTAGCACCGTCCAGGACCGGATCACCGGCGAAGGCTGGACTCGGCCCTTCCGCGGCGTCGCGGTCCCGCCCGGCGTCGCCGTCGACCCCGCCACCCGCGCCCGTGCCGCCGCCCTGGCCATCGGTCCACACGCGGTCGTCACCGGCGGGTCGGCGCTGCTGCTGCACGGAGTGGCCGACCGGCCCCCGCTCCGGCCGCAGATCATCGTCCCCTGGGAGCACCGGCGCCCCCGCCTCACCGGCCTGGACGTCGCGCGCACGACCACCCTCCTGCCGGACGACACCGGTCACGATGCTGGTGTCCAGGTCGCCAACGTGTGCCGGGCACTGCTCGACGCGGCCGCCCGCAGCAGCACCGACCGGCTGCGCAACTGGCTGGTCGATGCACGGCAGCGCCACATCGCCGACCCAGCGGACGTTCTCAGCCGCGCCCGGGCCGCTGCGCCGGTCCCCGGCCGTGGCCGGCTGATCGAGGCCTGCCGGCTCGCCGACGACAGCGCCGCGGACTCCGCGCTGGTCACCGAGGTGGAGCGTCGACTACGGGCGATCGGCTTCCGGTTCGACGTCCCGGCGCAGACAGTCGAGGTGCCCGGACGCACCCTGCATCCGGACCTGACCCTCCGCGGCCTGGCCGTCGCCATCGAGGTCGACGGCTTCGGCGCCCATGCGTCACGCCGGAGCCTCGACCTCGACCAGCGCAAGCACAACGCCTACGCGCTTGCCGGCTGGATCGTGTTGCGCATCGGCTGGAATCGGCTGCGCGACGACTGGGACGGGTTCGTCGCCGAACTGCGGCAGTCGGTGGCACAGGCGAGCACCGCGGCCTAGCCCGCACACAACGGTCCCGACCCCGCCGCCAGCCACCACCCGCCACGGTCGGGACACCTCGTCCGGATCAACCGGACAACCCGCCCCACCGACCGCCAACTGCCGACCGCCGACCCGAACCAACCCCGCCGCCAGCCACCACCCGCCACGGTCGGGACACCTCGTCCGGATCAACCGGACAACCCGCCCCACCGATCACCCACCGACCACCGACCGCCCACCGCCGATCGGCGGACGGCGGGGCGACGCGGACGCCGGCCCGCTCAGACCTCCACGGTCAGCGCGTCACCCTGGCCGCCACCGCCGCACAGCGCGGCCGCGCCGGTGCCGCCGCCGCGGCGGCCGAGCTCGTTGATCAACGACACCAGGATCCGGGCGCCCGAGCAGCCGATCGGATGGCCGAGCGCGACCCCGCCACCGTTGGCGTTGACCCGGTCCTCGTCCAGCCCGAGCTCGCGGCTCGAGGCGATCGCCACCGAGGCGAAGGCCTCGTTGATCTCGTAGAGGTCGTAGCCTGCGGGGTCGGCGCCGGCGCGCGAGGCGGCCGCGCGGATGGCGTTGGCCGGCTGCAGGTGCAGCGACGGGTCGGGGCCGGCCACGGTTCCCCAGGAGGTGATGGTGGCCAGGACCGGCAGGTCGAGCTCGTCGGCCCGGGTCCGCGTGGTCAGGACCAGGGCGGCCGCACCGTCCGAGATCTGCGAGGCGTTGCCGGCGGTGATCGTGCCATCCCGGCTGAATGCCGGACGCAGCTCACCGAGCGAGGCTGCAGTGGTCTCCGCGCGGATCCCCTCGTCCTGCGCGACCGTCACCGGGTCCCCCTTGCGCTGTGGTACGTCGACGGGGACCACCTCGGCGTCGAACCCACCGTCCTTCCAGGCCGAGGCCGCCCGGGCGTGGGAGCGTGCCGACCACGCGTCCTGCTCCTCGCGGGAGATCGACAGGCCCTTGTCCTGCTGGTACTGGTCGCTGGCGAGCCCCATCGCGCAGCCGTCGAACGCGCAGGTCAGCCCGTCGTGCATCATCACGTCGGTGAGGGTGCCGTCACCCATCCGGTAGCCGAACCTGGCCTTGTCCAGCAGGTAGGGCGCCTGGGACATCGACTCCATCCCGCCGGCGACGATCACGTCGAACTCGCCGAGGCGCAGCAGATCGCGCGCCCGCGCGACGGCGGTCATCCCTGACAGACAGACCTTGTTCATCGTCTCGCTCGGCACGTCCATGCCGATGCCCCCGGCCACGGCCGCCTGCCGCGCGGTGATCTGGCCCTGGCCCGCCTGGAGCACGTGGCCCATCACCACGTAGTCCACCTGCGAGGCCGGCAGCCCGGCGCGTGCGAGCGCGCCGCTGATCGCGTGACCACCGAGCTGCATGCCGGACAACGAGGCGAGCCCGCCTCCGAACCGACCGACAGGGGTCCGTGCGTACCCGACGACGACAACCTCATCCATGCCGCGCTCCTCGATGCAGGTGATAACTGACCGCAGGGTAGGCGCGACTCGGGCCCGTCGTGCGACCGGCGGGGCGGCGCCCGTCCCGAGGATGTCACCGCCGGCTGCGGCCGAGGCGACGACGACCTGGCAGGATGCCGAGCCCGACCCGCCCCGAGGAGACCTGCGTGGACGTGACCCGTATCGACCAGATCGCGATCGCCGTCGAGGACCTCGACGCCACCCTGGAGCTCTACGAGCGCGCGTTCGGGCTGCGGGCGTCGCGCCGCGAGGTGGTCGACTCCGACGGCGTCGAGGAGGCCATGATCGACATCGGCGGGGTGTGGCTGCAGCTGCTGCAGCCGACCCGCGACGACTCCCCGATCGCGCGCTACCTGGAGCGCAACGGCCCGGGCCTGCACCACCTCGGCTTCGGGGTGCCGTCGGTCGGCGATGCGCTCGAACACCTGCGCGACGAGGGCGTCCGCCTGATCGACGAGGCGCCACGGGCCGGCGGCGGTGGCCACACGATCGCGTTCGTCCATCCCAAGGGCACCGGCGGCGTCCTGGTCGAACTGGTCGAGGACGTGGCCGCAACCGACGACGGACCCGCCGACCGATAGCCTGGCGACCCGTCCCCGCACGACCCGAGGCACACCGTGGGCTTCACCGACCGGCTGCGCGCCTGGCTGCGCGGCGAGTCGAAGCGGCGTGCGCCGACCCCGTCGATGGACCGCGCGTCGCGCTCATCGACCAAGGAGCTCGAAGAGTTCGCCCAGTCACGCTTCGGCGTCGAGGCGTTCCTCGAGCCCAAGACGACGCTGTACTCGACCACGCTGCTGCTGATCGCCGACGACGGCGAGTACCTGCGGCGTCCCGTCAAGGACGGCCGCGAGGCCGGCGCCTTCTGCAAGGACGTCAACATCCCGCTCTACGACGCCAAGAAGGTCGGCTACCCCAAGCGCATGCGTGACTGGGACCAGGGCCGCGCTCCGGACCGCGTCTCGCTCGACGACCTGCCGCCGTGGCCGGGCGAGGACAGCCCCGACCCGTCGCAGTGGCCCGGCGACGACGTTCCCGATCCGTTTCACCACTCGGCCGGCAACGACGCCGACGTGGACGCCGACGGGGACGACGACGATCCCGACGGCCCACCACCACCCCCGACCATGCGTTGACGTCGAGGTGGCTGCGCCGACCGCGTCGATGATGCGAGCCCTGCGACTGCACACGGTGGGCGCGTCGATCGACGACGCCGTGCTCGTGATCGAGGACGTCCCCCGCCCGGACGTGGGCCCCGTGGACGTGCTGGTGACCGTCGATGCCTGCGGGCTGGGCGCGCGCGACGTCGAGGCCGCGACCTCCGGCGCCGGGCAGACGCCGTCGCTACCGGTCACCCTGGGGCGCGAGGCCGCCGGCACCATCACTGCGGTCGGCTCGGAGCTCCTGGACTGGCAGCCCGGGGACCGCGTGGCGGTCCTGCCCGATCGCCCGTGCGGTGCGTGCGGGTACTGCCGCATCGGCCGCGAGAACCTGTGTCGTGACCGCCGGGTCGCGGGCGTCGATCATGACGGGGCGCTGGCAACCCACGTGCTGGCCGGTGCGGACCGGCTGGTACCGCTGCCGCCGGAGGTGCCGTCCCACGAAGGGGCCATCGTCGCCGACACGGTCGGCACCGCGGCACACGCGGTCAAGCGGGCCGGGGCGGGTGACGGCTCGATCGTCGCGGTGTTCGGTCTCGGCGGCGTCGGGCTGCACGTGCTGTTGCTGGCCAAGCTCGCCGGTGCGCACGTCATCGGCGTCGACGTGGATGCCCTCGCCCTGGAACGGGCGGCCGCCTGGGGCGCCGACGCGGTCGTCGACGCGTCTGCGGACGACCCGGTCGCGTTGGTCGGTGAGCTGACCGGGGGCGGCGCGGACCGCGCCATCGAGGCGTCGGGCATCGCCGTCGCCGCCGACCACGCCGTGCGCAGCGTCGCTCCCGGCGGTCGGGCGGTGCTGGTCAGCCACACCCCCGAGCCGCTGACCACCGCTGCGATCGCACAGCTCGCCGGCGACGAGGTCGAGATCGTGGGCTCCGGCGCCCCGACCGTCCAGGACGTCGGCGAGGTGGTCGACCTCGTCGCCGACGACCGCCTCGACCTCGGACGGTCGGTGACCGCGACGGTGGAACTGAACGCGGCCGCCGACGAACTGCGGCGGTTGGGCTCACGCGAAGGCCACGCCGTCCGCACGGTGGTCACCGACCTCGGCTGACGGTCAGCGCGTCGTCGGCCAGCTCATGCGCTGCGGTTGCCACCCGCGGCGAGCTGGAGCTCGAGCCGGATCGGCTCGCCGTCGAGCTCCCCGAGCAGCACGTCCTGCCCGTCCTCGGCCTGCTGCCATGCCTGCAGCGACAGCCCGGGCGGCACCTGCTCGAGCGGTGTGCTCGTGGTCGCGGTCGGACCGTCGTCGCTCCAGTCGAGCAGGCGCAGCACGGTGCCGTCCGGATCCCACTCGACCCACGCCACCGTCGACCCGTCGGGTGACCACACCGGTCGAGGCGCGGTGTCCAGACCGGCGCCGTGTTCGGCGTCGATCTGGAGGCGCCACGGCAACCACCACAACTCCGGCGGCGATCCGGCGCGATCGGCGTCCAACGCCGCCAGGTCGACGTCGAGGTAGCGCAGCACGTAGCGCGGTCCGGGGACGACGGCGCTGCGCACCACCACCAGCAGGGTCGCCGTCGGCCCGTCGCCCGGTCGCGCAGCGACGTGGACGGGGGTTCCCTCCGCCGGGCTCACCGCGGCGACGGGGACCGGACCGTCGGGGCCGTCCAGCTCGATGGTCCATCCGTCGATGCGGGCACGCGGACCGCCGTCGGCCGGGTCGTCCACCTCGCTGTCGTCGGCGCGCCCGTCGTCGGACGGGTTGGCGGCCGGCGCGTCCAGCGAGGCGCACGAAGCGGTGCCGAGCACCCCGAGCAGCCCCAGCACGGCGGCAGCACACCGCATCCTTCCCGTCCGCCCCACCGGTGCTCCACCTCGCTGCTGGTCGTGCCGTCACCGAGAACGACGCACGAGG
Source organism: Nitriliruptoraceae bacterium (assembly GCA_007122985.1). Taxonomy (GTDB): domain Bacteria; phylum Actinomycetota; class Nitriliruptoria; order Nitriliruptorales; family Nitriliruptoraceae; genus SKTG01. The sequence continues at coordinate 9,429 of SKSM01000134.1, forward strand.
GGGCGCGGGAGTTGCAGGCGGACGCCGAGCGCACGGACACGGCGAGCGTCGACCGCGGTCAGGCCTCGGTGATGTCGATCGTCTCGATGACGATGTCCTCGACGGGGCGGTCACCGGTGCCGGTCGGGGACTTGCCGATCGCCTCGACGACCTCGAAGCCGTCGGTGGTCTGACCGAACACCGCGTACTGCGGCGGCAGGGAGGTGTCGTCGTGCATGATGAAGAACTGCGAGCCGTTGGTGTTCGGACCGGCGTTGGCCATGGCCAGCGTTCCCTTGTGGTAGCCGCGGCGTTCGGCGGCCTCGAGCTCGTCCTCGAAGCGGTAGCCGGGGCCACCGCGTCCGGTCCCGGTCGGATCACCGCCCTGGAGCACGAAGCCGTCGATGACGCGGTGGAAGATCACGCCGTCGTAGAACCCCTCGTTGGCGAGGAACACGAAGTTGTTGACGGTCCGGGGCGACTCTGCGGGAAACAGCTCCGCGGTGATCTCGCCCTTCGAGGTGCGGATCGTGGCGGTGTAGTCCTTCGAGGTGTCGATGACCATGTCGGGCGGGCTGCTGTACTGCTGACTCACGGATCCTCCAGGGGTCGGCCGACGAGGTGGCTCGTCGTGCGGGGGTACGCGGGGCGGTCGACGTTGCGGCCGCCATGCGCTCGTTCAGGCTGCGTCGATGGTGACCGAGCGGATCACCACCGGCTCGTCGGGCAGTCCGAGCTCGTCGGCAGGTGAGGCGGCGATGTCGTCGATCACGTCCATGCCGTCGACGACGGTGCCGAACACGGTGAACGCGGGCTCTCCGAGCGGCGCCGGGTCGCCCTGCGCCACGAAGAACTGCGAGCCGTTGGTGTCGGGCCCGGCGTTGGCCATGGCGACCGTGCCGCGGGGGTAGCCACCGGGCAGCTGCTCACGCAGCTCGGCCTCGTCGACGTCATCGAACTGGCCGCCCTGCTGCAGCTGCTCGAGCTGCTCGTCGACGACCTGCTCGTAGAGCTGCTCGGCGTGGTCGAGCTCGTCCTCGAAGGTGTAGCCGGGGTAGGCGGGTTCGTCAGGATCGAAGTTCGCGCAGTCCTCCTGCCCGCACCCGGTCCCGGCCGGATCGCCGGTCTGGACCACGAAGCCGGGCACGACCCGGTGGAAGATCACGCCCTCGTAGTAGCCCTGCTCGGCGAGGTTGACGAGGTTGTTGACCGCCTCGGGCGCGGCCCGGGCGTTCAGTTCGATCACGACGTCGCCGCAGGTGGTCTGGATGGTCGCGGTGTAGTCGCCGTCCTCGTCGATCGTCCGGTCGAACGGCGCGTCGTAGAACTCGCTGTCCGGCTCGGGGGCGTCGTCGGGCGTCTCGCCGCAGGGGCCCGGTCCTGAAGCGGCCTGCTCGGTGTCCTCGAACGGGTCGGTCTCGTCGACCTGCGGCTGTCCGGTGCCGGCGTCCAGCAACGAGGAGAGGGGGATGGCCAGCAACGACAGGCCCATGAGCACCGCCATGATGACGATGATCACGCGGTTGCGGGCCGCACGACGCTCCATCGCGTCGCGGCCACGGGGGGACGAGCGCTTGCTCACGGCGACCTCTTGGATGGGCGGCGAGTCGGCGGTGACATGGCACCGCAGCCGGACGATCAGTTGGCATCGGGGGCCGTCACGCTGCAGGCCGGGCGACGACGGCCGGCAGCCGACGAAGGCTGGTGGTCAGCGCCCCGACCAGCACGACGGTGCCTCTCAGGCTATCCGTCCCCGGCGGGCCACCACACGCCAGCAGTGCAGATGCCAGTGGCGACGGTCCTCCGGGCGGCTCTCGGGCCAGGCGACGACGTGGCCGACGCCCGGGGCGATCGGATTGTCGCAGCCGGGGCACCGGTAGGCCTTGTCCGCGGCGACCGCAGAAACGCGCCGGACAACGTAGCCCTCGAGCGGGGGCGGCAGCAGGTCCATCGCCGGCTCAGTGGTGGACGCCGGCGAACACGATCAGCAGCCCGAAGCCCGCGTCGGTCCCGGTCCACCGTTCACGGACCAGCTCATAGCCGGCCGCCGCGATCAGGTGCCGGCCGGCGAACAGCAGGGCCAGCAGACCGCTGAGCGCGACCGGCGTGCCGGGCAGCCGGCCGAGCCGTGGCCCCACCGGCAGCGCGGCGTAGAGCAGCGCCCCCCCGGTGATCACCTTGGCGTGCACCGGAACCCGCGGGTCTGCGGCCAGCGCACGCAGCAGCGACGGAACATGTGGCAGCAGCTCCCGGAGCGTCCCCCAGTGGGAGTAGACCACGTCGGCACCGCCGGCGGCAGGCCGCACCGGCACATCCGGCGGGCCGGTCGCCGGGGACGCCGGGGCCGCTGCGCGACCATCGCCCGTGCTCATCGTTGCGCTCACCGCCTTCTCCGACCACCGCTGCGGCACCGCACCCGGGCCGACCTCGTGCGGCGGATGCGTCAGTCGTAGACGTAGAAGCCGCGACCGGACTTGCGGCCGAGGAAGCCAGCGTTGACCAGGTGACGCAGCAGCGGGGCCGGGTCGTGTGACGGCTGACGGTACTCGGCCAACAGCCGCTCCATGATCGTCAGCGTGATGTCGAGCCCGACGACGTCCATCAGCTCGAACGGACCCATCGGGTAGCCGCACCCGAGCTTCATCGCGGTGTCGATCTCCTCCGCGGTCGCGTAGTGCGACTCGAGCATCTTCACCGCGTCGTTGAGGTAGGGGAACAGCAGGGTGTTGACGATGAAGCCGGTCCGGTCCCCGCACAGCACGCCGACCTTGTCGATCCGGTCGACGAACGCCCGTGCCTGCTCGACCACGTGCTCGTCGCTGCGCACGGTCGTGACGATCTCGACCAGCTTCATGATCGGGGCCGGGTTGAAGAAGTGGAGGCCGACCACCTGCTCGGGATGCTCGGTCGCCATCGCGCACTCGATCACCGACAGCGACGAGGTGGTGGTCGACAGCACCGCGTCGGGCTTGACGATGCGCGAGATCTGCGCGAACAGGTCCCGCTTGACGTCCAGGTCCTCGGTGACGGCTTCGACGACCAGGTCGACGTCGGCGAGGTCGGCCAGATCGATGGTGGGCCGGATCCGACCGACGGCCGCGACCAGCTCCTCCTCGCTGAGCCGCTCCTTGTCGACCTCGCGTTGCAGGGACCTCGACACCGTCGCGGCCACGGCCTCGGACTTCTCCCGGGCGCGTCCGTGGACCACCACCTCGAAGCCGGCGCGTGCGCAGAGCTCGACGATGCCCGACGCGATCGTCCCGGTGCCGACGACACCGACCGTGTTCCAGCCGCTGATGACCTGCGGGTCAGCGGGCTTGCGGGAGTCCCCGTCGGGGAGCGTGCGCGACGATCCGGGCTCCTCGTAGGTGTAGAAGCCGCGACCGGACTTGCGACCGTTGAAGTCGGCTGCGGCCAACTGCCCCAGGATCGGCCGGGGCGCGAAGCGCGTGTCCTGGAACTGGGAGTGGATCGCGTCCATGATGCCGACGAAGGTGTCGATCCCGACCAGGTCGGTCAGCGCGATCGGGCCCATCGGCAGCCCCGCCCCGAACCGCATCGCCGCGTCCACGTCCTCCTTGGTGGCGTAGCCGCCCTCGACCATCCACACGGCCTGGTTGAGGTAGGGGAAGAGCAGCTGGTTGGCGATGAAGCCCCGCCGGTCGCCGACCACCACCGGCGTCTTGCCGATCGACTCGGCGAACGAGCGCGCGACCTCGACCACCGCATCGTCGGTCACCACGGTGCGGACCAGCTCGATCAGCTTCATGATCGGCGCCGGGTTGAAGAAGTGGAACCCGAGGACGCGGTTCGGCCGGGTGGTGCTGACCGCGATGTCGATCACCGGCAGCGACGAGGTATTGGTGGCGATCAGCGCGTCGGGCCGGACGTGGGCGTCGATCTTGACGAACGCGTCCTGCTTGGCCTCGAGGATCTCGGGCACCGCCTCCACGACCAGGTCGCAGTCGCCGAGGTCGGCGAAGTCCGTGCTGCCCTCGATCCGCCCCAGGATGGTGTCACGGTCGTCGACGCTGATCCGTTCGCGCCGCACCTGCCGCTCCAGCGCCGCGGCGATGCGCCGGTTGCCGGCCTCGACCTCCGCATCGTCGCGCTCGACGAAGCGGACGGGGATGCCGTGACGGGCGACGATCTCCGCGATGCCCGCGCCCATCGTGCCGCAGCCGACCACGCCGACCTGATGGATCGCACTGACGACCTGCTCCGACACCTGATGCCTCCACGCTCGAGCGGCTGATCCCGGCCAGCCTACGACGCTGCGGCGGCGACGGCCGAACCGGCGACCGCGACGTACCGGCTGCCGCCGGACCGTCGGCGCCCCCGACACCGGCTGCGCCCGACAGCCGAACGCGGCAGCCCGGCACCGTGCAGCCAGCGGGCACCGCTGGTGGCCGTGAAGGCCGCACCATAGTCTCGCCTGCTCCACCGGGCCGGGGCGGTGCGGGGACACGAGGAGCCAGCGTGGAGTTGACGGGGGACACGCGCGGGTGGCTACCCACCGGTGCGATGCGCTGGTGGCTGCTCGGGGCCGTGGCCGTCGTCGTTGCCGCGTCCACCGCGTTGCTGGTCGTGCTGTCGTGGGGTGCGTCGCACCGTGCCGAGGACCGGCTGCTGCCTGGCACCGCGGTCGCGGACGTCGAGGTGGGTGGGCTGACCGCGTCCGCGGCATCGGACCGGGTCGCGTCGCAGCTCGCCGCGCAGCTGACCCGGACGGTCGCGCTCGAGCACGACGGGCGGACCTGGACGACCTCGCTGGACGAGCTCGGTGCCACCACCGACCTCGACGAGGTCATCGACACCGCACTGGCCCGCCTGGACGACGCCTCGGTGCTCGCGCTGGCGCAGGCACGGGTGGGCAGCGAGGCCGCCGTGCACCACCTCGACGTCCAGATCTCCCTTCCGGACGACGCGGTGGAGCTACTGGTCGCCGGGATCGCCGCGGAGATCGACCGGGACGCGGTGGACGCGGAGCTCGACTGGGTCGACGGCGGCGCGGAGGCGCAGGCGTCGGAGACCGGCGAGCGCCTCGACAAGGTGGCGGCCCGCGAGCTGGCCGGGGACCTGCTCAGCCGCGACGGCGACGATCCCGTGACGGCATCGTTGCCCGTCGAGGTGGTCGAGCCGGACGTTGCGACGGCCACGGCACAGGTGGCGGCCGAGGCGGCCACCGCAGCGGTCCACGGTGCGCTCGACCGCCCCGTCACCTTGGAGCTCGACGAGCGTCGGTGGGAGACCACCCCCCGGGAGCTGCAGGCGGACCCGGACACCGGGGTCGTGCTGGACGCGGCGCTCGCCACGGTGCGTGCCGCCGAGACCTCGCTCGGGAACACCGATGTCACCACGGCGATCGACCTGGACGCGACCGTCGACGACCTGGCCGTGCCGCTCGACGTCGACGAGGAGACGCTCACGGCGTTCGTCGCGTCGATCGCCGGCGAGGTCGACGTCCCCGCCCGCAACGCCGACGTCGGCTGGAACGGCAGCCGCCCGGCGGTGACCCCCGCGCAGACCGGCAGGGCGCTCGACCGCGAGGCCGCCACCGCCGGGCTGGCCGAGACGCTCGACGAGCACCACCGCGGCCCTGCCACGGTCGAGCTGTCGTCGTACGACATCAGCCCGACGGTCACCAGCGCGGCGTTCCAGCAGGTGGTCGTGCTCCACCAGTCGCGGCGGGAGGTCGAGCTGTGGCGCGGCGGCGAGGTGGTGCGCTCCTGGCCGGTCGCGGTCGGGACGGGCGGCAGCCCGACGCCGACGGGCTCGTTCTCGGTCGGGGCGAAGCGGTTCGAGCCGACGTGGGTGAACCCGGCCCCCGACCGGTGGGGCGAGGACATGCCCGAGCGCATCGGACCCGGCCCGGACAACCCGCTGGGCGTGCGCGCCCTGAACTGGAACCGGATGGGCGGCGGCGACACGCTGATCCGCTTCCACGGCACACCCAACGAGGCGTCGATCGGCGAGGCCGCGTCCAACGGCTGCGTGCGGATGTTCAACTCGGACGTCATCGAGCTCTACGACCTGGTCCCCAGCGGCACCCGGATCCTGTCGCTGGGGTGAGCAGGCGGGCACGGCCGGTCGACCCGACCGTGTCCGGACGAGATGTGCCCACAGGCTGCTGCGGGCCGGATCACTGAGCGTGAGCCGGGGTCTGCACGGCGCACGGCGGTGACCGGTGGCCGGTCGTCGGCGGACCGACTGGCCGTTCGCCGTTGACGTCGGCAGGCGCTCTGCTAGTTCTCGGGGGAGTGCCGAGGCGGGGGACGAGCGTCGACACGCGCTCGAGTTGGTCATTGGCGACGAGCCGCTCGCGGTTGGCTCGGGTCTCTGGCCAGCTCGGGGACCGGGGCCTCTACCGGCACGGCGTCGACGCGAGCAAGGTGGGACCCTCGGCTGGCCAGTCCGCCGGGCCGACTGCGGCTCTTGCAGCGGACCGACGACCTCGCCTCTGTGCACACCACCCCGTCGTCTCGGTGCACGCCCGATCAAGCTGGTGCACGACGCGTTGCTCTAGGCACGTCAACCCACCGTTCAGCAGGACCCGTGGTCCCTGCTGTCTACGAACTGGAGCTAGGTGATGGAACTGACCCACTATCCCTTGCGGCGACTTCTCGCCGCGCTCAGTGCCGCCGCGCTCTTCCTGGCGCTCCTGCCCGCCCTCTCCGTCTCCGCTCAGGCTGACGAGGGCGAACTGGTGGTCTCCTCGCTTCGGTTGCGGGGGCCTGCGGGCGCAGGAGACATGTACATCGAGATTCGCAACGTCGGCGGCGCAGCCGTTGACATCAGCGATTATGAACTCTGGGCGTGCAATCAAACCGACGGCGTGAGCCGACGCACGGGTGTGGAAGACGGGACGATTGTCGAACCAGGTGGCTACTTCCTCTTCACCAGCACCTCGACAGCCGGAGGCGGGCCCTACTCCGGTTCGGTGGCTGGTGACGAGACGTTTGGGATCGGTATCAATGATGGCGGCGGCGTACAACTGCGCAGCAGTGCCTCGCCCGATGACGTCGTCTCATCCGTCGGTGCCACGGGTGCGCCTAGTTGTACCGAGGGCGACCCAGTTTCGTTCCCAGGGTCGCAGCCGTTCGAGTTGACACGAATCGGTGACCGTGAGGATGCAACCCAGGTGACCGGCAACAACGCGGACGACTTCGAGAACGTCGCAACCACACCGCGCAACAGCGAGTTCGATCCCGACGCGCCGCCGCCGGAGCCAGAGCTGCAGCTGGCCTGCGAGGCGCCCGAGACGATCACCGAGGGATTCGCCGCCGAGGACAGCGACTTCGTCGACGGCAAGGCGATCACGGCAACTGCATCGGACTTCGAGGGCGAGCTCGAGTTCGCGGTGACCGAGGTCGACCCGTCCCCGGACCCCGGTGATGTGACCGTCATCGATGTCGACGGGGCGACGGCCGAGGTCCGCTTCTCCGACGACGTGCCCGGGCTCGACCCGACCGAGACCGACGGCCTCTACACCGTGGAGATCGAGGTCAGCGACGAGACCGAGGCCACCGACACCTGCGACGTGGACGTCCGCGTCGTACCCAACCTCGACATCGGCACACTACGCGGCGTTGTGCCCGACGATGCGAACGGTCGCGAGCACGTCTCGCCATACGCGCTCGGCACTCCCATCTTCACGCCCGGCGACCCGGTCGCCGTGAGCGGCGTGGTGACCCAGCGCACGCTCGAGGAGAACCCCGGGTGGTTCGACTACGAAGGCTTCTTCATCCAGAGCCTCGATGCCGACCCGGACGCGATCGACGGGTTCGAGGAGGGCGACGCGGTGTTCGCCGACGGCGACCCGCAGACCTCGGACGGCCTGTGGGTCTCGACCGGCACCTTCTCCACCGCCCGGACCGATCAGGACGACCCCGGCGACTACTTCGCCGAGCCCGGCGATGTCGTGACCCTGCGCGGCCCGGTCGTCGAGAGCTTCCAGCAGACCCAGATGCAGAGCCCGTTCGTGGTCGACGTCGTCACGCCTGAGGAGTCGGGCGTCGATCTGGACACCGACATCGAGGTGCCCGTCGCCGATCCACCGGACGACGTCCAGCAGGCGTCGGTGTATTGGGAGCGGCTGGCCGGCATGCAGGTCGAGGTGCCGGCTGAGAGCGTGGTGGTCAGCGGCAACGACTTCTTCTCCCCGTCGACCAGCGAGTTCTGGGTGATCCGCGGCGACCACCCGGTCGCAGAGCGCGACAACCCAGACGCGCGACGCGTGTTCCGCGACTACCACCCACTCGCGAACGAGCAGGTGCTGCCGAGCGACCCGGAGGCACCCGGTGACCAGAACGGCTTCCGGATTCTGCTGGGCTCGTTCGGAGTCAAGGCCACCGAAGGGGATCCCACCACCCTGATCACACCAGCACGCAGCGGTGACACGTTGGCCGAGCCACGGCAGGGCGGGCTGTACTTCTCCTTCGAGAAGTACCAGGTCATGGTCGACGAGCAGCCGGAGCTCGAGCGCGGGCCCGACCCGTCGGCGTCGAGCCTGGGTGCCATCGAGGGCTTCGACCCTGCCGAGGAGTACTCGACGATGGTCTACAACGTCGAGAACCTCTACGACTTCCGCTCTGATCCGTTCAGCGGCTGCGACCTGAACCCCGACGACGTTCCCGAAGGACAGACGGAGACGTCGCTGTGCACGCCCGACGAGCCGGGCGGCAGCGACGTGACGCCACCGTTCGGCTACGCGCCGGGCTCCCAGGAGGAGTACGACGCGCAGCGCGAGGCCATCGCCGAGCAGATCCTGGTCACGCTCGACGCCCCGGACATCATCACCATCCAGGAGGCGGAGAAGCAGGACGTCTGCGTGCCCGTCTACGACGAGGAGAGCCCGGGCGACTCGCACATGGACTGCGATCTCTCTCCGCCGGCAGACGGCGAGACCATGGAGAACACCGACCGTGGCTCCGGTGCGCCGGACACGATCGAGGAGCTCGGCCTGGAGATCTTCATCATGTCGGACGGCGAGGTCCGCTACGAGGCATCCGGCGATGCGGTCAACGGCCGTGACGTGCGCGGGATCACCCAGG
>SKSM01000212.1 GCA_007122985.1 Nitriliruptoraceae bacterium
CGAGCACGCACGGCGCAGCAGATTCTGCCGGAGGCGCGGAGGCGGCGGAGCCGCCGAGCACGCACGGCGCAGCAGATTCTGCCGGAGGCGCGGAGGCGGCGGTGCATGCGCGTCGATGACATCGCGCAGGCCATCGGCAACACCCCGCTGGTGGGCCTGCCGCGGCTCTCGCCCGAGGGCTACACGCTGTATCTCAAGCTCGAGGGCCACAACCCGACCGGGTCGGTCAAGGACCGGGTCGCCAAGTACCTGATCGAGCAGGCCGAGCGGCACGGAGAGCTCGAGCCCGGCCAGCGCGTGCTGGAGCCGACCTCGGGCAACACCGGCATCTCGCTGGCGGCGCTGTGCAGGGTCAAGGGCTATCCGCTGACGTGTGTGATGCCGGAGAACACCTCCGAGGAGCGCACGCAGCTGCTGACGATGTTCGGCTCCGACATCGTCTACTCGCCGGCCAGCGAGGGCTCCAACGGCTCGGTCCGGCTCGCGGAGCGGCTCGCCGCAGAGGACCCTGAGCTCTACATGCCGTTCCAGTACGGCAATCCGGCCAATGCGCTCGCCCACTACGAGACCACCGCGCCCGAGATCATGGCCGACCTGCCGGATGTGGCGGCGTTCGTGGCGGGGCTTGGCACCGGCGGCAGCGTCACCGGGGTCGGCAAGCGGCTCAAGGCGTGGAACCCCGACGTCAAGGTGTTCGCCGCCGAGCCCGAGTACGGCGACCTGGTCTACGGGCTGCGCAACCTCGATGAGGGCTACGTGCCCGAGGTGCTCGACCAGTCGGTGCTCGACAGCCGCATCAAGGTGGATTCGCTCAAGGCGCTGAGGTGGACCCGGCGGCTGGCCGAGGAGGAGGGCATCTTCGCCGGGGTGTCGACCGGCGCGTCGCTGGAGGTCGCCGCGCGGGTCTGCAAGCGGCTGCCTGCCGGCTCGTCGGTGGTGGCCATGTCGCCCGACGGCGGATGGAAGTACCTTTCCACCGGCGCCTATGCGCCCGGGGACGTGGAGGAGATCGCCGCGTCCATCGCCGGGACCCTGTGGGCGTGAGCGCAGCAGCATCTCGGACCGCTCGGGGTGGCTTGTGGCCCGGGCGAACGTCAGGGCCGGAAGCTAGCGTGACGGCTCGGGCGGGACGTCTGCGGCCGCGGGACGGGAGTCAGAGCCATGGGCACCGCCGTGGCGGAGGGCACAACGATCGATGCCAGTCCCTATGTGCCCAGACTGCTGGGTGAGTGGCTGCGCGACACTCCCGACCGACGCTGGAAGCAGGTCGACGCCACCCTCGTGTTCGTCGACCTCTCGGGCTTCACGAGCTTGTCCGAGCGTCTCGGTCGTGCCGGGAACATCGGGGCGGAGGAACTGACCGACACGATCAACGCCTGCTTCGCCGCCCTGCTCCAGGTGGCCTACGAGGCGGGCGGCAGCCTGGTCAAGTTCGGTGGCGATGCGCTGCTGCTGCTGTACTCCGGAACTGGGCACGCCGCGATGGCCTGTCGCGCTGCTTTCGGTATGCGCGAGGGGCTGCGTCGACTCGGTGCGCTGGAGACCTCGGCGGGGCCGGTCAACCTCGAGATGTCCATCGGGATCCACACCGGCGAGCTGTCCCTCTTCCTCGTCGGTGGCTCCCATCGAGAGTTGGTCGTGACCGGTCCGGTCGCGACCGAGACGGTGACGATGGAGGCTGCGGCCGAAGCCGGACAGATCGTCATCAGCCCTTCCACGACAGCGCGTGTCGATGGCGATGTGGTCGGTGCGCGCGTCGGGCCGGGCTACCTGTTGGATGCGGCGCCTGACCTCTCGACGGCGGTCGAGACGCCATCGGTCGGCAAAGCTGGCGCGACACTGGTCGAAGCGGCCCTGCCGCCCGCACTTCGCGAGCACCTAGCGGCGGAGCGTCGGGACGCCGAGCACCGTCATGTCAGTGTTGCCTTCCTCAGGTTCAGTGGCACGGACGACGTGCTCCTTGCGGAGGGTCCGGACGCGGCGGCCGACGCGTTGGACGGGCTGATCCGGGCGGTGCAGGAGGGCGCGGATCGCCACGGGGTGACGTTCCTCGGGACCGACATCGACGCTGGTGGTGGCAAGGTACTGCTCACCGCCGGTGCGCCGGCCTCGCGGGGCAACGACGAGGAGCGGATGCTGCTCGCCCTGCGCGACATCGTCGAGCAGCCGACACGCATCGCGCTGCAGGTCGGCGTGCATGCCGGTTCGGTGTTCGCAGGAGAGATCGGGCCGCACTACCGGCGCTCGTACACGGTGATGGGCGATGCGGTGAACCTCGCTGCGCGGGTCATGGGCCGGTCGATCCCACGGGCGATCCTGGCCACCGACGAGGTCCTCTCCCGCTCCCGCACCACCTTCGAAGCCGATCCGCTGGTCCCCTTCATGGTCAAGGGCAAGCGCGATCCGGTCCGCGCATCGCGGGTCGGTGCAGTGCTCGGATCCCGCAGCCGCGACAGCGTGGGCGAGCTGCCGTTCGTGGGTCGCGAAGCCGAGCTTGCGACGTTGGACGCCGTCCTGGCGGAGGCAGCCGGCGGTTCAGGACAGCTGGTGGATGTCGTTGGAGAGGCCGGGATCGGCAAGTCCCGGTTGCTGGCCGCCCTCCGCGCACGAGCTGGTGACTGGACGGTCGTCGAGGTGGTGTGCGAGCTCTACCGGTCCACGCTTCCCTACGGCACCATCCGCAAGCTGCTGCACGACCAGCTCGGCGCGCCGCCAGAGGCCAGCTCCGACCAGGCGGCTGAGCATCTGCTGCAGTTCCTGCGCACCGAACTGCCCCACCTCGAGGAGTGGGCACCACTACTCGCTGTCGCCTACGGGACGAGTCTGCCGTCGACCCCGGCGACGGCGAACCTCGAGGAGCAGTTCCTGCGGCCACGGTTGCAGGAGTTGGTGCTCGAAGTGCTCGACCGGGTGTGGCAGGGACCGGTGCTCGTCACCATCGAGGACGCGCAATGGCTCGACGAGGCCTCGGCCGACGTCCTGCACGCCATCGCTTCGAAGCTGGACGATCGGCCCTGGGTGGTCTGCGTCTCGCGACGTGAGGAGGATCCGCGACCGACCGACCAGGCCGCGACCACGACGCTGGAGCTGCAGCCCCTGGATGCGGAGTCGGTGGCGACGCTGGCAAGCGCCGCCACCGAGGCCACCCCGCTGGCTCCCCACGAGATGACGCGGTTGATCGAGCGCAGCGGTGGAAACCCACTGTTCCTCGAAGAGCTCGTCACGGCGGCCCGTGAGACCGGAAGCACCGCGTCGCTGCCGGGCTCCATCGACTCGGTCGTGACGGCGCGCATCGATCGACTCCCCGCCTCGAGCCGCAACATGCTCCGCGAAGCTTCGGTGCTCGGATACCGCTTCCCGCGTGATCTGGCCGCCGCGGTCTTGACCAGCGGAGATCCGGTTGAGCTCACTCAGCTGCCCGATTTCCTCGTGGTCGAGGGTGAGCACATCCGCTTCCAGCACTCGATGATCCGTGACGCGGCCTACGCCGGGCTGCCCTACCGACGGCGCCGGAGCCTCCACGCGCTCGTGGGCGACACGATCGCCGCGGGTGGCGGTGACCGGTATGAGCTGCTGTCGTTCCACTACCACCTAGCCGAGCGGCACGTCGATGCGTGGCACGCCTCGCTCGCCGCTGGCAAGCGGGCCGCAGCGGTGTATGCGAACGCCGAGGCTGCAGGCTTCTACGAGCGCGCACTGGATGCCGCACGTCGTCTGCGTGACCTCGATCCCACCGAGGTCGCCGAGGCCTCGGAGGCGCTGGGTGATGCCTTGCAGCGGATGGGTGAGATCGAGCGGGCCGGCGCCGCCTATCGGGCTGCCAGCCGCGCCTTGCGTGGCCACACCATCGCCTGGTCCCGCGTGCTGCTGAAGAGCGCCCAGATCAAGGCGCAACTCGACCGCTACTCCCAAGCGCTCGCGGCGATCACCCGCGGCCTCACCCGGCTGGAGGGCCTGGACGACCCCGTCGCACGGTCCCAGCGTGCCCAGCTGATGGTGTGGTACGGGCATCTGAGGCTCGAACAGGGACGATCCGCGGATGCGATTCGGTGGTGCCGTCGCGCCATCGAGGAGGCGGAGGCGGTGGACGACCGGGATGCGCTCGCACACGCCTACCGGCTGTTGGACTGGGGGTATGTGGATCAGGGCAGGCCCGACCTGGCGGTGTACTCGACCCGGGCGCTCGAGCTCTACGAAGAGCTCGGCGACCTGCCCAACCAGGCCAGCGTGTTGAACAACCTCGGGGGCATCGCCTACTGGTCGGGTGACTGGACCGAGGCGCTGCAGTACTTCGAGCGCGCCAACGAACTGAACGAGCGCGTCGGTGACGTCATCCGCGCAGCACTCGGTCGCAACAACATCGCCGAGATCCTGGCCGACCAGGGACGCTGGGAGGAGGCCGACCGGCTCTTTCGCACGGTCGAACGCTCACTGCGTGCCGCGAGCTTCCGGGTCGCCGTCGCCTACGTCCGGGCGAACATGGGTCGGACCGCCGCGAGGGCCGGACGGTTCGACGAGGCCGAGGAGCTGCTCGAAGAGGCCCGGCAAGGCGCCTACGAGGCCGGCGCGGCCTCGCAGATGGTCGAGTCCGAAGCCCGGCTCGCCGAGATGCATGTCCTGCGGGGCCAGCCTGACCAAGCCCTCCGGGCCGTGGACTCCGCGCTGCAGCGCTCCGACGCCAAGGAGGGCGTCACGGCCCAGGAGCCGCTGATCCACCGCGTCCGCGGCTATGCGCTGCTGCAGCTGGGGGAGTTGGACCGCGCGGCCGCCGACCTCCGCCAGAGCCTCGAGGCCGCCCAGGCACGCGACGCCGACTACGAACGTGCCCTTGCTGCGAAGGCGCTGGTCGACCACGCCGAGGTGGCGGGGGTCGAACCGGATCCGCAGCTATTGGAAGCGAGCAGGCAGACGTTCGAGGCGCTGGGCGTGGAACGTCTGCCTGCGATACCGCTGACCCGGACGGGTGCGCTGGCCTGATCGGATGCGGCGGTCACAGCGACCGCCGCACCGACCGAGGTCACGTCACCGTCACATCATCCACGGGTCGGAGGCCTTGATGCGGATCACGAGCTGCACGTCGGCACGGACCTTCTGCCGGCTCTCCACGCACGGTGCGTCGACCGTGCCGCTGCAGTCGGGCAGGAGCACCGGGCCGTGGAGGGCCGGGACGCCGTCAGCGGGGACTGCGTCGACGAACGGCTGGTCGTCCGCTTCCTTCAATTCGTCCGCCAGCCCGGTGTCACCGAACGACTTCTCGTCGCCCATGAAGCAGACGTCGAAGTCCTTGGCGCTGCGGTTCTCGTCCTCCATCACCACGGTGCGGGGGACCACGATCTCGATCGTGACGTGGTCGCCGGCAAGTTCTACTGGCTCGACCTGGACGATGTCGCCGATCAGCCGTGACGGATGGCCGCTGCTGCGGCGATCCTCCACGAGCTCCTGACACGCGCCGTGGAACTTCTCGGCGATCCCCTCGGTGACCTCATTGTCGTCGTCCTCGGTCGCCCGGAACCCGGCGAACAGCTGTCCGCTCCCACCATTCGACGACGCGCTCAGCTCGTGATCGTTGTCGCCGGTGTCCGCGACCTCGCACTCCTCGTCCTCGGTGCAGTCGGCCCGTTCGAGCCCGTCGAGGTACGCCGGCAGGCCGCACTCGAAGGCGACCTCCAGCGTCGACTCGGCACGCTGGAGCACCAGGTCGTTGCCGGCTCCGCGGAAGTCGTTGGACTGCTTCGCGTCCACGTCGAACGTGGCCGACGTGCCGCAGGTGGCGGACGCCGTGACC
>SKSM01000165.1 GCA_007122985.1 Nitriliruptoraceae bacterium
CGCTGCCGGCTGCACGGCGAGCCCGACGCGCTGCTCAAGCTCGCCGCGGCCCACCACGTCGAGCGCTGGTCGGCGCAGGACCGCGAGCTCGAGGACCTGTTCCTCGACCACTACCGCATGCCCGTCTCCGGTGACGACGACGAGGTGGTGGCGTCGGACGCCTCCGCCGGGGCCGCCACCGCAGCGGGGCCCGCGCGGGACACGCAAGGGGAGCGCTGATGGCCGCGAATGCCTCCACCTCGACGTCGACGGACGCCCGCGCGGCGACCTGGCCGCCGGCGGGCACCGACCCCGACCGCGACCGGGCACGGGGGCTGACCGTGCTGTCGTGGGTGCTGCGCCAGCAGCGACGGGCGCTGCTCGGCTGGACGCTTGCGGTCGCGGCGATCTGCGCGATCTACGTCAGCTTCTACCCGGCCATGGGCGAGGCGGGGGAGCTCGAGGCGCTCGTCGAGGGCATGCCGGAGGGGCTGGTCACCGCGCTCGGGTACGACGCGATCGGCTCGGCGCCCGGCTATCTGGAGAGCACCGTCTTCGGGCTGCTCGGGCCGATCCTGCTGCTGGTGTTCGCGGTGACCGTCGCGGCCAGGGTGATCGCCGGCGAGGAGGAGGACGGGTCGCTGGAGCTCGAGCTCGCAGGCCCGATCAACCGGCGCTCGGCGCTGTTGCAGCGCTACGCCGCGCTGGTCGTCGGGGTGCTGTGGCTGTGCGTGGTGGTGGGTGCCACGACGGTGCTGCTGGTCGCGGCGTTGGACATGGAGGTCGGCACGGCCGAGATCGTCGCGACCACGCTCGGGCTGTTCCTGCTGGTGATCGCGGTCGGGTCGGTCGGGTTCGCCGCGGGGGCGGCGACCGGCCGACGGGCCGTCGCGCTGGCGGTCGGTGCGGGGCTGGCCGTCGCGGCGTACGTCGCCAACGCGCTGGCGGGGCTGCTCGACAACGGTGCGTGGCTCGAGTGGATCTCGCCGTTCGCGTGGTACCTCGGCAACGATCCGCTGGTCGCGGGGCTGTCGGTCGCCGGTGCCGCGGGGCTGGTGGCGCTGGCCGCGGTGTCGCTGGGGGTCGCGCTGGTCGGCTTCGAACGCCGGGACCTGGGGGTCTGAGCGTCGGGGTCTGAGCGCGGGGTACTGAACGTGGCGGACTGGGCGTAGGGGTCCGGGCTGGCCCGGCGGTCACCCCTCGTCGACGTCGTCGAACGGGCGACGGCCCGGAGAGGTCCGGGTCGTGCCCGGCCCGCGACGGTCCGTCCGGCGGCCGCCCGCTACCGTCGGGGCGACCCGATGAGACCCGGGGGTCTGGTGGTTCGGGCGATCATGCGGTGGGTGCTGATCATCGGCGCGGTGTGGCTGCTGCTGGTCGTGCTCGCCGCGCTCTTCCAGCGTCAATTGATCTACCTGCCCGACCGCAGTGAGCCCACGCCCCCCTCGGACGTCGAGGAGGTGGCCTACACCACCGCCGACGGGCTGGAGCTGTCGGCCTGGCTGCTGCGCCCGGACACCGAGCCGGCCACCACGATCCTGGTCGCGCCCGGCAACGCCGGCAACCGGGCCAACCGCGAGCCGATGGCCCGAGAGCTGGTCGACCGCGGCCACGCGGTGCTGCTGCTCGACTACCGCGGCTACGGCGGCAACCCGGGCAGCCCGTCCGAGGACGGGGTCGTCGCCGACGCGCGGGCGGCGGCGGAGCACCTCGCCACCCGTGACGAGGTCGACGCCGACCGGCTGGTCTACCTCGGCGAGTCCGTCGGGACCGGCGTGGTCGCCGCCGTGGCCGCCGAGCTGCCGCCCGCGGCGCTGGTGCTGCGCTCGCCGTTCCCGGAGCTCGCCGACGTCGGCCGCAGCGCCTATCCGTTCCTGCCCGTGCGCACGCTGCTGCGTGAGCGCTTCCCGGTCGCCGAGCACCTGGCCGCCTACGACGGACCGACCCTGGTGGTCGCCGGCGGGTCGGACCGCATCGTGCCCACCCGGCTCTCGCGCGAGGTCGCCGACGACGCCGCCACGACCTACGTCGAGGTGGAGGGCGTCGGCCACAACCACCCCGCGCTGTTCACCGGCGCGCAGTACCTCGACGCCGTCGACGAGTTCCTGCGCGCGTCGGTCAGCCCGCCGTGACCGGGTCGACCCACACCGGCGAGCTCCAGGCCATCTCCCCGTCGACGAGGTGGACCCGGACGTAGTACCACGCCGGCCCGCCGACGGGATCGGTCCAGCGCAGCGTCCGCTCCCGGTCACCGAGCCCGACGAGCCCACCGGTGCCCGGCTGCAGCCGCAGGACGCTGCCGTCGTCCGGCGCGCCGCCGCCGCTGGCCGCCACGGGTCCCGCGCGCAGCGCGCCGAGTGGCGCTGCCACACCACCCGAGGCCGTCACCACCTCGACGTCGCTGTCGGGTGGGCCGAGCACGGTCAGCTCCACCCCGCCGCGGGTCGGGCCGTACAGCCCGCCGCCGCCGAAGCTGTGGGTCGTGGCCTCCCACCGGACCGAGTCGGTGTCGACCGCGCAGATCTCCCGGGAGTAGTAGGGGGTCTGCAGCACCTCGCCGCCGTGGACCGTCAACGACCCGCTCCAGTCCCGCGGCCGGCCGGAGCGGCCCCACTCGACGCGGACCGGCACCGCGATCCAGCCCTCCGGCAGGTCGAGCTCGGGGGTGAGCGCGTGGGCGAGCTCGCCGTTGCGGACGATGTCGATGCGGGCGAGCTCGCGGTAGCCGCGCGCGAAGGCCGACACCTCGACCGGGCCGTCGTGGGCGAGCTCGCCGCCCAGGAACGTGCCGCCGACGCGGACGTCCAGCACGATGCCGCGCGCGGTCGCCGCGATCGTGCGGCGGTCGTAGAGGGCCTCGAAGACCTCGCCGCGGTCGAGGCTGCCGGCGAAGGCGCCCACGTACGCGGCGCCGTAGCCGTGGTCCGAGGAGGCCACCAGTCCGAAGCGGTGCCCGCGCCGCAGCCCGTCCACGGTGAAGGTGCCGGTCAGCGTCGCGTCCTCGTACTGACGGAAGGCGCCGTCGTCCTCGTAGTTGCCGCGGCAGGACTGGAAGACCTCGACCAGACGCAGGCGGTGCGGGTCCCCGAAGCTCCAGTCGTAGTTGATCATCGCCGCACCCGGATGGTGGGGGATGGTGATCGCCGGGAACCCGGGGTAGCGGTCCATCGCCGCCCACAGCTTGGCGGGGTCGTCGGTGGCCTCGTCGGTCGCGGAGAAGATCGGCGCGCCCCGGGCGACGTCGCCGTAGATGACGTTCTGGTGACCGAGGTCGCTGGTCCACTCGAAGCCGTAGAGCGGGACGAACCGGTCGGGCACGTGGAACAGGTCGGCCACCTTCTGCAGGTGCCACCACTGGTGGGCGGTGGAGTTCTCCGCGTGGTCGGTCACGGCCCAGAAGTCGTAGTCGTAGACGTCCCACGCGTAGCGGTAGAAGTCCTCGAGCCCCGGATCGTCCGAGGCGGTGCAGCGGCTGATCAGCGAGTGGCGGTGCAGGTCGCCCCAGTACAAGGTCAGCTCCCGGTCGCCGACCCGGGTGCGGTAGCGCTCCTGCGGACGGCCGACCCAGGCGCGGGCCTCCTCGCGGACGTCGCTGCGCAGGGTCTCACGGCGCTCGCCGCGTCGGGCCGGCCCGACGTCGGCGACCTCGCCGAGGATGATCTCGCCGACGCCGTGCAGGCCGTTCCAGGCGATCTCGCCGACGTGCTCGGCCAGCCGCGCGCGGCGTTGTCCACCGAAGCCGTCGGTCCAGGACAGCGCGTGCTCGCGGCGGTCGTCGGTGGTGGCTGCCACCACCGCGCCGGTATCGGTCCAGGCCACCGACGGCTCCTCCATCCCGCCGTCGCTGTCGGCCAGGGTGTGGACCGGGCCGGTGCCGTCCGGCCCGATGTGCTGGACGGCGATCTCCCAGAAGTAGTGCAGCAGCGGCAGCCGCCGCAGGATCCGGTAGCAGACCACGACACCGCCGCCGGGGGTGGCCGCGACCTGCGGCAGGCCGCAGGGGCTGACCTCGACGCCCTGCGCCAGCGGGATGGGGTCCTGTGCGACGCCGTCGTCGGTGACCCGGACCACCTCGACACGGGCGCCGATGTTGGGGGTGAGCTCCGGCGGGACGTAGCGTCCCGGCTGCTGGTGCTGCAGCGGGGCGGGGTTGCCGACCCGTTCGGCCGGCTGCAGCGCCGTCGGGCCGGAGCCGCCGTGCCCGTGGATGGTCATCCGGTCGAAGGCGCACCACACCTGCCCGTCGGCCGCGGTGGTCAGGCTCGGGTGCAGGGCGTAGTCACTGCCGGTGGTCAGCCGGCGCAGTGGACCCGGTGCGTCCGCGTCCGCCGTGCGGGTGGCAACCACCAGGCCGTAGGCGCCGGACTGGTAGGCGCACCAGGCGTAGGTGGTGCCGCCGTCGGGCAGCGGGGTCAGCGTCGGGTCCCACACGCTGGCGTCCGCGTCGTGATCGAGCCGCGTCGCCGGCCCCCAGACGCCGTCGCGCCAGCGTCGGGTGAAGACGCCGAACCGTCCGTCGTCGCGGCCCTGCCAGACGCACTCCACCGAGCCGTCGGCGTGGGCGACCGCCTCCTGATTGAACGACGGGTGGGCGGTGGTGCTGATCCGCTCCTCGCCGGTCCACCCGTCTCGCTCCAGTCGTTGGGCGTAGACCGCGACCGCGGTCGCCGGTCCGGCCTCGGAGCGCGCGTAGACGACCCAGGCGCGACCCGAGGCGTCGAACAGCGCCCGGGGGCGGAACGCGTCGCCGGGGACCTCGCAGAGGGGCTCGGGCGGCCGGAGGGTCGCGTGGTCGGCGTCCACCAGGGTCGCGACGATCCGCTCGCCGATCCCGGGCGCCCAGTCGATCCAGGTTGCCAGCCGACGACCGTCTGCCGCGGCAGCCACCGACGGGCGCGACCCCGCGCCCTGGCCGCCGATCCGGTCGGTGGCGTGGCGCACGTGGCCCGGAAGCGGTGGGGCTTCTGCCAGCAGCGTGCGGCCCTCGTCGAGGAACTCGGGGATCCGCCCGTCGCCCTCGTCGACGAAGAAGTAGCGCGTCGGATCGGGATCGAGGTGGGCGGTCACGGCCCGCAGGTCGCGGCCGCGGTCGGCGGCGGCCAGCAGCTCGGCGCTGAAGGCGTGGACGTCGGCGAGCTGCGCACGGTGGGTGGGGTCGAGGGCGGGGTCGAGGTCGGGGTCGAGGTCGGGGTCGTCGAGGTGGTGGGGGTGGCCGTGGGTGGAGATGACGGGGTCCTTGGCGGTCGGTCCGGTGGTGGGGGGATGGGCTCGGAGGTCGGGCGGTGGGTGGGGCGTTGTGTCCGGATGATCCGGACAAGGTGTCCCGCGGGCTCGGGGCCCGTCGGGGCCGGGCGGTGGGTGGGGCGTTGTGTCCGGATGATCCGGACAAGGTGTCCCGCGACGGACGATAGACCGAAACCGACCGACCGAAACCACCGGGCGCTCGGCCGCGCAGCGACCGGCCGGCCGGTCGCCGCCGCGTCAGAGGAAGTCGCTGAAGCCCCGGTCGACGTGGCCGGTGAGGCGGCGGTGCATCCGCGCCGCCGCGTCGTCGGTCATCTCGCCGATGTGGTCGGCGACGAGGCGCAGCACCTCGATGTCGGCGCGTGCCCGGTCGGCGTCGGCCAGCAGCCGCTGGAGCTCCGGCTGCAGCTCGCGCGGGAAGATCGACGGGTCGGCCCGGGAGCTGTGGACGGCGTCGGCGAACAGCTCGAACAGCTCGCGCACCACCCGGCGCTGCCCGTGCTGGTAGGTGGCCATCCGTGGATGCTCGATGACGAACACCCACAGCAGGTCGCGCAGGA
>SKSM01000127.1 GCA_007122985.1 Nitriliruptoraceae bacterium
CCGTGAGGGTGGCCGCACCGTCGGCGCGGGCCGGGTGACCAAGATCCTGCAGTGACCCTGCGGGCGGGCCCCGCCCACCCCACACAGCCGCGCACCGGCGACCAGCGCCGGTGCGCGCCCACAGCCCATACGAGGAACGACGATGCCGAAGAACGATAACCGGCCCCAGGTCACGCTGGCTTGCACCGAGTGCAAGGAGCGCAACTACATCACCAGCAAGCACCGGGTCAACCAGCGCGAGCGCATCGAGCTGCGCAAGTTCTGCTCGCGGTGCCGCACTCATCAGCTCCACCGCGAGACGCGCTGACCGCAGGCATGCCGACGGGCTGGCGGCCGGACGCTGACGCTGACGCCGTCGTGGGCGCTCCCGCCGGCTGACACGGGCGGAGGGGCACTCGCCTAGGCTGCCGCCGCCCGACGACCACGGAGGTCCGCTGGATGGCGCTGAACCGTGACAAGGTCGGAACCACCTATCCCGCATACCGCTACGAGGTGTCGCGGGAGAAGATCCGTGAGTACGCCGCTGCGCTTGGTGAGTCCGATCCGCGCTACTTCAGTGAGGGTGACGACTGCGTCGCGCCACCGACTTTCGCCGCCTGCTTCACGGTCACCAAGGGCGGGGCGGAGGCCTTTGCCGACCCCAACCTCGGAACCCATCCGGCCCTGGTGCACGGCTCGCAGCGCTACGAGTTCGGTGGGCGGGCGCTGCGCCCCGGAGACGTCCTGGTCTGCACACCGCGGATCGCCGACATCTCGGCTCGTGGGAGCAACGAGCTGATGGTCCTCGAGGTGGAGTGCCGCCACGAGGCGACCGACGAGCTGGCGGTCCGCTCGCAGGCCACGATCGTGTTCCTCGGCAGTGCGCCTGCTGCGGACGAGGAGGGTGCGGCGTGAGCGACATCCAGGTCGGAACCGAGCTCCCGACGGTCGAGCAGGCCTCGACACTGACCACCTCGGTGATGTACGCGGGAGCCTCGGGTGACATGAACCCCCTGCACTTCGACCCGGACTTCGCCGGGCAGGTCAGCCCGACCGGTGGGATCATCGCCCACGGGATGTACTCGATGGGCCTGGCCAGTCGGGTGCTCACCGCGTTCGTCGGCGACCCGGAGCGCGTGCTCGACATCGAGGTGCGCTTCACCCGTCCGTGGCCGTTGGGAACCACCTCGACGTTTGGCGGCAAGGTCACCGACGTCAGCGACGGAGTCGCCACCGTGGAGCTGACCGGCACCAACGAGTCGGGCGAGCGCATCCTGCGCGGCCGGGGTCACGTGCGCGTCTGACTGGCGCGTCGTGCGGTCGGGGCCCGCGCACGGTTGTCGGGGGCGCGTGTGGGGGGCTACCCTGACGCCAGGCTGCCTCCGCGTGAGGCAGCGTTCCCGTGTCGGGGTCCGTGGCGACGACCATCGTGCCGCGGCCGCCCGAGCCGTCCGGCTCGCCACGGGCGCGGACACCACGGTATGGACGGGAGTAGCTCAATCTGGCAGAGCACCGGTCTCCAAAACCGGCGGTTGGGGGTTCGAGTCCCTCCTCCCGTGCGAGTGCCGGCACCGGCCGCACCCGGCAGGTGACCGCGCACGGCGCACAGCGTCCCGACACGTGAGCGGGCGTGCCGACCCTCACCACCCGCCCCGTGCCCGACGGGCAGGAAGTCCATCATGAGCCGCGAGGACAAGCGACGGCGCGAGCGTGAGCAGCGCCGTACCGAGGATCAACCGAGCGCGGCGGCCGAGCCGGCCTCCGCGGGGCGCACGCCCCCCGCGCAGTTCCTGCGGGAGGTGCGCTCGGAGCTGCGCAAGGTCGCCTGGCCCGCCCGCAAGGAGGTTGCGAACTACACCCTGGTGGTGCTGGTCGTGACCCTGGTCATGGTCTTCGTGGTGTGGGGGATGGACTCCCTCTTCCGCGAAGCCGTCATCAACACCCTGGGGTGAGCGACGTGTCCGACGATCCCACCACCGACCACGCCTCGGAGCCGTCCGTGCCCGATACCACCACACCGTCGCCGGCCGACGACCTCGAGGACCTGCTCGGCCTCGCCGGTGCCGACGAGCCCGATGCCGATCACGGTGCCGACGACGCCGCCGCCGCGCCGTCCGAGCCGTCTGCGTCGCCCGCTGAGGAGGCGACCCCGGCGCGCCCACGTCGTCCCCGGTCCCTCGCAGACGTGCGTGATCAGAAGGACCTCGCGCGACTGGTCGGAGACTGGTATGTCGTCCACACCTACTCCGGTTACGAGCAGCGGGTGAAGGACAACCTCGCCAACCGGATCGAGGCGTTCGAGGCCGAGGACCGGGTCTTCGAGGTGGTGATCCCCACCGAGGAGGTCACCGAGTACAAGAAGGGCAAGAAGACCACCTCCCAGAAGAAGTTCCTCCCCGGCTACGTGCTGGTTCGGGCGCTCATGGACGACGAGGTGTGGGGGATCGTGCGCAACACGCCTGCGGTCACCGGCTTCGTCGGCTCGCCGGGCACCAAGCCCGTGCCGCTGCCACGCAAGGAGGTCGCCGCGACGCTGAAGATCCCGGTCGAGGTGGTCGAGGAGGTCGAGAGCGACGAGGCCGCGGAGGCCGCACCGGAGAAGGCCGTCGCCGAGATCGACCTGGAGGTCGGCGAGACCGTCCGGGTCACCGGTGGCCCGTTCGCCGACTTCACGGGCACGATCGCGGAGATCAACCTCGACCAGGCCAAGCTCAAGGTGCTGGTCAGTGTCTTCGGCCGCGAGACACCGCTCGAACTGCCCTTCGACAACGTCGCGAAGCTGTAACAACGACGAGACCGACCCAAGGCGCTTCCGGCGTCGGGGGCGGTCGTGACCGTGGGAGGCCGCGTTGGCGGCCGTTCGACCACGCGAGGAGACGTGAGAGACATGGCGAAGAAGGTCGCAGGCTTCATCAAGCTGCAGATCCCCGGCGGTCAGGCGAACCCCGCCCCGCCGGTGGGCCCGGCGCTCGGGCAGCACTCCGTCAACATCATGGAGTTCTGCAAGGCGTTCAACGACGCCACGGCGCAGCAGCAGGGCGACATCGTCCCGGTGGAGATCACGGTCTACGAGGACCGCTCGTTCTCCTTTGTGACCAAGACGCCCCCGGCGGCGCAGCTGCTGATGAAGGCGGCAGGAGTCGCAGGCGGGTCGGGTACCCCGCACATCAGCAAGGTCGGCAGCGTGACGCGCGACCAGGTACGTGAGATCGCCGAGACCAAGATGCCCGACCTCAACGCGGTCGATCTCGATGGCGCGATGAAGATCATCGAGGGAACCGCGCGTTCGATGGGCATCGACGTCCAGGACTGATTCGACCTCCTGGACCGATCCTGGTCCAGGATCGTGTGGACGGTGGCGACGACACCGACCGGTGTCGGCCCCGTCCCCGGACCATCCGTCGTGGGAGACGGCCCGAGCGGCTCGTCGTCAGGACCACGGGAGGAGCGAGGACATGGCGAAGAAGGGCAAGAAGTACCGCGATGCGGTCGAGCGGATCGATCGCGACCGCCTCTACCCACCGAAGGCGGGCTTCGACCTACTCAAGGAGGTCGACCGGTCCAACTACGACGCGACGGTCGAGTGCGCCATGCGGCTCGGCATCGATCCACGCAAGGCGGACCAGATGGTCCGCGGTGCCGTCGGGCTGCCTCATGGCATCGGCAAGTCGGTGACCGTGGCCGTGGTCGCCAGCGGCGACAAGGCCACCGAGGCGCGCGACGCCGGCGCTGACCACGTCGGCGACGACGACCTCATCGAACGGCTCTCCGCGGGTGAGCTCGTCGACGAACTCGACTCCATCATCGCCACGCCCGACCTGATGGGCAAGCTCGGCCGGCTCGGTAAGTCCCTGGGACCGCGCGGTCTGATGCCCAACCCCAAGTCCGGCACCGTGACCATGGACGTGGGCAAGGCTGTCGAGCAGATCAAGGCGGGCCGGGTGGAGTACCGCGCCGACCGTAACGGCAACGTGCACGCCGTGCTCGGCAAGGCCTCGTTCACGACCGAGCAGCTGGTCGACAACTACTCGGCGCTGCTCGACGAGATCCTGCGCCAGCGTCCGTCGGCGGCCAAGGGCCGCTACGTGCGAAGCGTGGCGGTCTCGACCTCGACGAGTCCGAGCGTGCCGCTGGACCCGGCACGGACCCGGGATCTGACCGAGGGCGAGCGCAGCTGAGGCCCGGCGAGCGTCGCAGCGAGGACCGTGCCCCCACGGGCGGGGCACGGTCGGACGCACGCCGGATGCCGCGGGACGGCGATGGTGTGCCCGCGAGTTCGACGCTGCGAGGGCCGGTCGCTATGCTGTGCGGCTGAGCCGAAGACCGCTGGATGCCCGCCACTGCGGGCCGAAGGCCGTGGCGGCCCGGAACGACGACACGGTGTGCCGTGCCGTCGCGACGTACCCGCCCCACGCGTCCCGCGCAGGTGTCGACCGTGAGCCTCGTCACGCCCACCGTCGCCCCCTGCGCGTGCGCGCCAGGGGGTGTTTTGTTGTCGGGTTCCGTCGTTCCAGGGCGCTGCGCAACGCCGACGGCTCGCTGCCCGGACCCACCGGGCCGACACCCGACGTGAGGAGGAACCGTGGCACGGCCGGAGAAGGTCGCCAAGGTCGACGAGGTCCGTCGTGAGCTCGATTCGGCCGAAGCGACGCTGCTGACCCACTACCGGGGCCTCTCGGTCGGTGAACTCGCGGAGCTGCGCACCCGGCTGCGAGAGGCCAACGCCGAGATGCGCGTCGTCAAGAACACCCTGACGCGTCGTGCGGCGAACGCCGCCGGCATGGAGGGGTTCGACGAGCTGCTCGTCGGGCCGACCAGTCTGGTGTTCTGCCACGAGGATCCGGTCGGTCCGGCGAAGGCGCTCAAGGAGTTCCAGAAGCGGCACCCCGAGCTGATCGTCCGCGGGGGCTATCTCGACGGTGAGATCCTCGACGAGGCGGCGACCCTCCAGCTCGCTGAGCTCGAGAGCCGTGAGGAGCTGCTGGCAAGGCTCGCCGGGCTGCTCCAGGGAGCGCTCAGCCAGACCGCGCGGCTGCTCAACGCCGCGACCGAGAAGCAGGCCCAACTCATCCAGGCGCTCATCGAGGACGGCGGGCCCGAGGCCAAGGGCTTCTCGCCCAGCGGCCCCGAACAGTCCACCGCGACCGAGACGAGCGACGCGTCGGCGGCCGAGCCGGCGCCGACCGACGACGGGGCCAGCGATGCCGCCGGCGACAGCGACGCTGACACCTCTGCGGACGACTGACCCCGTCACCGACGCCGACCAGCCCACGACGCGAGGTGCGCACAGCGCACCCACGAGGAGGAAGACGACCATGGCCAAGCTGACCACCGACGAGCTCATCGATCAGTTCAAGGAACTGACGCTGCTCGAGCTCTCCGAGCTCGTCAAGAAGTTCGAGGACACCTTCGACGTCTCCGCAGCGGCACCGGTCGCGGTCGCCGCCGGTGGTGGGGCCGCCGCCGGCGCCGAGGCCGCCGCCGAGGAGGAGCAGACCACCTTCGACGTCGTGCTCACCGACGCC
This sequence comes from Nitriliruptoraceae bacterium, assembly GCA_007122985.1. Lineage (GTDB taxonomy): Bacteria > Actinomycetota > Nitriliruptoria > Nitriliruptorales > Nitriliruptoraceae > SKTG01. The sequence goes on from SKSM01000127.1 coordinate 5,505, forward strand.
GGCGAGAAGAAGATCCAGGTCATCAAGGAGGTGCGCGGCCTGACCAACCTCGGCCTCAAGGAGGCCAAGGAGCTCGTCGAGGGCGCGCCCAAGCCGATCCTCGAGGGCGTCGACAAGGAAGCCGCCGACGCCGCCAAGGAGACCCTGGAGGGCGCTGGCGGGTCCGTCGAGCTGCAGTGAGCGCGTGGGTGCGCCCGAGCGCCGGGGCGTGGCCCCGGCGGCCGGGCCGCCGCC
>SKSM01000315.1 GCA_007122985.1 Nitriliruptoraceae bacterium
CTCGAGGCGTGGGCACCGAGCAACAACCGGCTCGCCCGCCTCACGCAGGGGCCCAAGCATCACCTGGCTGACCCTGCCCTGGCGGCGCGGCTGCTGGGTGTGGACGCCTCCGCGCTGCTCAAGGGCGAATCCGGGCGTGTCCAGGTCCCACGCGACGGGGTTCTGCTCGGCGGACTGTTCGAGTCGCTGGCGGCCCTGTCAGTGCGCGTGTTCGCCCAGACCAACGAGGCTCGTGTCCACCACCTGCGCACCTACGGAGGGCGTCACGAGGTCGATCTGGTCGTCGAACGTGGTGACGGTCGTGTCGTGGCCGCTGAGGTCAAGCTCGCCAGCGCGATCGACGACGATGACGTCCGGCATCTGCACTGGCTGGGCGATCAGATCGGAGACCAGCTGCTCGACAAGGTGGTGCTGTGCACCGGCCCGGCGGCCTACCGCCGCCCTGACGGCGTCGCCGTCATCCCCCTGGGCCTGCTCGGCCCCTGACGTACGGCGCACACCGACACAGGCGCTGACCGGCGCGGCCTCACCATGGGAGCCGTGATGGCCGCAGCAACGCCACGACGTGGTCGTAGATCGCAGCCTCCACGGGGTGCCGGGGTCCCCCGGGCAGGCGAGCGTCGGTCGCGGACAACAAAGCCACGGGCGGGCCAGCCGGCAAGGCTCTGCGATCCACCGCGAACCCGCACGACCTCACGCCTCACGGCTGCTGGTGCACGGCGGACTCGCAGACCACACCATCCCACGCGAGGTCCGGCGCTTCCACCAGGCACGGTTCGATGCTGAGCGGGCGACCCAGGCCACCGTGCCCACCATCCTGCTCGTCGGCGCCGAGCGCCCGGTCTGAAGCGAGGAGCCAGCCTTGGTCAATACCTGTCAAGTATTGCCGTAGCTACTTCCCTATTGTCATCCAGGATGCGCCTCCCTGCCCGCCGCGTCTCGCAGCGTCGGGGCCGAACACTGGCAAGAACAGGATCAGCGCTGCGCACGCGGGTGCGCCCGGGTGTAGACCTCCTGGAGCGCCGAGCGACTGACCAGGGTGTAGATCTGGGTCGTGGTCACGCTCGCGTGGCCGAGCAACTCCTGGACGGCACGCACATCGGCGCCGTTGTCGATCAGGTGCGTCGCGAACGCGTGCCGGAGGGTGTGGGGCGAGACCTGCGGCTCGAGGTCCACTGCCGCTGCATGCTGCTTGATCCGCTTCCAGGCGCCCTGACGGGTCAGGCGGCCGCCACGGGCGTTGAGGAAGACCGCCGGCACCGTGGGCGCGAGCGCCGGACGCCCCTGGACCAGCCAGCCGTCCAGCGCGTCGGCGGCCAGGTCCCCGAACGGCACCAGCCGGTGGCGGTCCCCCTTCCCGCGCACGGTCAGCAGCCGCTCGACGGTGTCGACGTCGTCGACGTCGAGCTGCACCAGCTCGGTGATGCGCAGGCCCGCGCCGTAGAGGAGCTCGAGCATCGCCCGGTCACGTCGGGCCGTCGGGCTGGTGCCGACCGGAGCGGTGAGCAGCTGCTCGATCAGGTCGACCGACAGCGCCTTCGGCAGGGGTCGCTTGGCCGTCGGCGTCTCGAGGTGCGCGGCCGGGTCGGTGGCTGTGTGCCCTTCAGCCGCCAGGAAGCGGTGGAAGCCCCGTACGGCCACCACGATCCGGGCCAGGGTCGCCGGAGCGTAGGGCTGCCCGGACCGGGACGGCCGGCGCCGCAGCCAGGCGACGAACGCGATCAGCTGTTCGGCGTCGACGTTGCCGGGCTCTCGAAGCCCAGACTCGTCGAGGTACTCCGCGTACACCGCGAGATCCCGCCGGTAGGCCTGGACGGTGTTGTCGGAGAGCCCACGCTCGGACCGCAGGTGATCGAGGTACGAAACGAGCGACGCCGCCTCGTGCGCCCGCTCGCCCGCCATGTCGCTCCTCATCCGGCACCGAGGCTAGTGGTCTGCAGCCGAGGTTCCTCGCCATTCGACGCCGCGACGCCCCGTCGTCTACCTCGTAATATTACGGTACGCCGGGAATCGGCACCCCACCATCACCGACCCGACAGCAGCTCGCAGCGGGCGACTCAGCCTTGCAGCTGCCGATCGGTGAGCAGGATGCCGATCACGGTCTTGGCATCCACGATCGTGCCGTCGAGCACCGCCTCGACCGCTGCGGCCACCGGCAGCGAGACCACCTCGAGGTGCGCCTCCTCCGCCTTGGGCTCGAAGCCGTCGGGTGCCGCCACGGGGCTCGTGCCCCGGCCGAGGTAGACGTGGGTGTGTTCGGTGGCCCAACCCGCGGAGTTGACGAACACCGTGAGCGGCTCGAGGCCGCGCACGGCCACGTGCATCTCCTCGGCGAGCTCCCGGTGCGCGGCGGCGTCAGCCTCCTCGCCGACGACGTCGAGCTTCCCGGCGGGGATCTCGAGGATGTAGCGGCCGAGCGCGTGGCGGTACTGGCGCAGCAGCAGCACCTCTCCCCCGTCGGTCAGCGGCACCACCGCGACGGCGTCGTCGTGCTCGACGACCTCGCGCTCGACGGTGTCGCCGTCCGGGGTCCGGACGGTGTCGACCCGGACCCGGGAGTAGCCCGCATGGACCTCGCGGCTGTCGAGCGTCTCGAACCAGGCTCGTGTGGCCACCGGCTCAGCTCCGGTCGATGGCATGGACGGCGACCGGATCCGACTCGATCCGGGTGGCGGCGGCCAGTTCGCCCACGGTCGGCTCGTCGAAGTCGACCGGCAGCTGCCCCGCCGCCTCACGGTGGTGGCGCACCGCCGCCGCGATGAACCCGTCGAACAGCGGATGCGGGCGGTTGGGACGTGAGCGCAGCTCCGGATGTGCCTGGGTCGCGACGAAGAACGGGTGCTCGGTCAGTTCGATGAACTCGACCAGCAGATCGTCCGGCGACACTCCCGACAGCGTCATGCCGGCATCCTGGAGCGCGGTCCGGTAGCGGTTGTTGACCTCGTAGCGGTGACGGTGACGCTCGTAGATCACCGGCTCCTCGCCGTAGAGCGCACGGGTGCGCGAGCCCGCGAGGAGCTTGGCCGGATAGGCACCGAGCCGCATCGTCCCGCCCTTGTCGACGATGCCGCGCTGGTCGGCCATCAGGTCGATCACCGGATCCTCGCACTCAGGCGCGAACTCCGCCGAGTTCGCGCCGTGCAACCCGGCCTCGGACCGGGCGAACTCGATCACCGCCGCCTGCAGTCCCAGGCACAGACCCAGGAACGGCACCTGATGGGTGCGCGCCCAGTGGACCGCGCTGATCTTGCCTTCGACGCCCCGGATGCCGAAGCCACCGGGTACCAACACCCCGTCGACGCCCCCGAGCAGCGACGCGGACCGGTCGGCGACCTCGGCCTGCGACTCCCCCGCCGTCGGCGAGAGGTCGTCGGCGGCGACCCACCGGATGTCGACGTCGGCGCCGTGGGCGATGCCGCCGTGCTTGAGTGCCTCGACCACCGACAGGTAGGCATCCGGCAGGTCCACGTACTTGCCCACGATGGCGACCGTGACCCGCTGGCGTGCCGCCTGCACCCGGGCGACCAGGTGCTCCCACTCGGTGAGGTCCGGGACGACGTCGGGCAGACGCAACCGGCGCGCGACCACCTCGTCGAGCCCCTCTTCACGCATGGCGAGCACGACCTGGTAGAGCGAGGTGGCGTCCACCGCTGCGATCACCCCGTCGACGTCGACGTCGGACTGCATCGCGACCTTGGTGCGCAGCGCCTGGTCGAGGTCGCGGTCGCTGCGCAGCACCAGCACGTCCGGCTGGATCCCGATCGAGCGCAGCTCACGGACCGAGTGCTGGGCCGGCTTGGTCTTGAGCTCCCCCGACGCGGCGATGAAGGGCACCAGCGCACAGTGGACGTAGACGATCGAGTCGCGGCCGACGTCGTAGCGGAACTGGCGGATCGCCTCGAGGAACGGCAGGCCCTCGATGTCGCCGACGGTGCCACCGACCTCGGTGATCACCACGTCGACGTCCTGTGCGACCGCGTGGACGCGCCGCTTGATCTCGTCGGTGATGTGGGGGATGACCTGGACGGTCTTGCCGAGGTAGTCGCCGCGGCGTTCCTTATCGATCACCGCAGACCAGATCTGGCCGGAGGACACGCTCGAGGCGCGGTGCAGGTTCTCGTCGATGAACCGTTCGTAGTGGCCGAGGTCCAGGTCGGTCTCGCCCCCGTCGTCGGTGACGAACACCTCCCCGTGCTCGAACGGGTTCATCGTGCCCGGGTCGACGTTGATGTAGGGGTCGAGCTTCTGGATGGTCACCCGCAGCCCGCGCGCCTTCAACAGCCGCCCGAGCGACGCGGCGGTGATCCCCTTGCCGAGCGCCGAGGAGACGCCTCCGGTGACGAAGACGTGCTTGACCTGCTGCGCGTCGGCCACACCGGCCCCTTCCGGATCCACGGGACCGCCGCGTGCGGCCCGGTCGACCGTAGCGTCCCGCACGTCCGCGTGCGAGCCACCGCGACCGACACCCACCGGTCACCCCACACGTCGTGCTTCGGCCTGGTCGAGCAGGTCGCGGGCGTGGTCGATCCCGGCCTGGGCCGTGGTGTCGCCACCGAGCATCCGCGCCAACTCCGAGGCCCGCTCGTCAGGGGAGACCACCCGGGTGGTGGTCACCGTGCGCCCATCGACCACGCCCTTCTCGACCACATGGTGGACGTCGGCGAACGCGGCCAGCTGCGCCAGATGGGTGACGCACAGCACCTGGCGCCGGCGGGTGCCGTCACCGGCGGCCAGCCGTGCGAGCTTCTCGCCGACGGCCATCGCCGTCGCGCCGCCGATCCCGGCGTCGACCTCGTCGAAGACCAGCACCTGCGCGTCGTCGACGTCGGCGAGGGCGACCTCGATTGCCAGCGACACCCGGGACCGCTCCCCGCCCGAGGCCGCGGTCGCGATCGGGCGCGGAGGCTCGCCCGGGTTCGCGGCCAGCAGGAAAGTCACCTTGTCGCCGCCGTGGGCGGCCAGCTCGTCACCGGCCAGCGCCGCCACCTCGATGCTCGCACGGGCATGGGGCATGCCGAGGTCGCCGAGGTGGTCGTCGACGACGCCCGACAGCTGCTCGGCGGCGGTGCGTCGGCCGCGGCGCACGTCCTCCGCGATCGAACGCGCCTGCGCTTCGGCCTCCTCCACCCGCTGGGCGAGGGTGTCGGCATCGGCGTCGGCGAGCTCGAGCTCCGCGATCCGCGTCCGGGCCTCGTCTGCGTAGGCGAGCACGGCCGGGACGTCCACCCCGTACTTGCGGGTGAGCTGGCTGATGAGCTGTTTGCGCTCCTGCAGCTCGGCCAGTTCGACGGGGTCGGCCTCGACCTCCTCACCGAAGGCGCGAACGTCGGCGGCGAGCTCGGTCAGCTCCGCACTGAGCGCACCGGCCCGGTCGCGCAGCTGCTGCACCGCGTCGTCGTCCAACGGCACACGCCGCAGCGCGTCGAGCCCGACACCGACCGCGTCGGCGGCACCGTCACTGCCGAGTGCGGCCGCAGCCTCCAAGCTGGCCTGCTGCACGGCGTCGGCGTTGGCCAACCGCTCCAGCCGCTGGTCGAGCTGTGCGTCAGCCTCCGGGTCGAGGTCCGCCGCGTCGATCTCCGCCACCTCGGTGCGCAGGCGGTCGAGCTCCCGGGCCCGCTCGCGGCCGTCACGCTCCAGGCGATCGGCGCGCTCGGCCAGCTCGTGCCAGGTGTCGAAGGCATCGCGGTAGCGCTCCAGGGTGCGGGCGTGCGGGTCGCCGGCGTAGCGGTCGAGCAGTGCACGCTGCACGTCGCTGCGGGCGAGGCGGACGTGCTCGTGCTGAGCGTGGACCTCCACGTGGCGTCCGAGCACCTGCGACAGCGTGGCCGCCGGCACCGGCCGTCCGTCGAGCCGCGCCCGGGAGCGCCCGTCCGCCGGGATCTCGCGGGAGACGACCAGCTCGTCGCCGGCATCGACGAACTCCGCCGCCTCCGCCGGCGGCGGGCTGACGACCACGTCAACGCTGGCGGCCGTCGCGCCGCTGCGCACCAGGTCGGTGTCGGCGCGGGCCCCGAGCAGCAGCTCGAGCGCCGTGACCAGCATGGTCTTGCCGGCGCCCGTCTCGCCCGTCACGACGGTCAGGCCCGACGCGAGGGGCAGCCGCGCGTCCTCGATCACGCCGAGGCCGCGGATGTGCAGCTCCTCGATCACGCCGGACCTCCCGAGGGTGCGCCCGTCGGCGCAGGCTAGCGCGACCCACCCCCGCGACCGGTCGAGCTCCCACAAGCCCGAGCGTCCAGGCAGTCGGCGACGACTCGACGACGACTCGACGACAGCTCGGCAACAGCTGGCGGCCGAGCGGCCGGACAGCCGGGCCGCCACGGACCCTGGCACCTACCGCAGTCCGAACTTGCGGCGCACGAGCGTGGCGAAGTCCAGCAGCCCGACCCGGGCGAGCCGGACCGGCCGTCCCCCGCCCTGCACGCTGACGACCCCGCCTGGGCCGAGCTCGATCGGGCCGCGCCCGTCCGGGGAGACCAGCGCCGGCGCCTGGTCGGCGACCAGTTCCACGCGCACCACCTCGTCGGGGGCGGCCACGACCGTGCGGTCGAACAGCGTGTGGGGCGCGACCGGCACGACCAGCGTCGCCTCGATGCGCGGCGAGACGATCGGGCCGCCGGCCGACAGCGCATAGGCGGTCGAGCCGGTCGCGGTCGCCACGATCAACGCGTCGGCGGGCACCTTGGCGAACAGCGTGCCGTCCACCGACACGTCCACGCGCAGCAGCCGTTGTCGGACCGTCTTCTCGATCGCGACTTCGTTCAAGGCCCAGCAGCGGGTCACGGGCCCACCGTCGGCCGGCTCCACGGCCACCTCCAGAGTCGGCCGCTCCTCGACGGTGAACCCGCCGTCGACGACCGCGCGCAGGGCGGAGCCGAGGTCGTCGAGCTCCACCTCGGCGAGGAACCCCAGCCGGCCGAGGTTCACCCCCAGGATCGGGATGCCGGCGTCGCGGCACAGGTGTGCAGCCCGCAGGAACGTGCCGTCGCCGCCGAAGGTCACCGCCAGGTCCAGCCCCTCGGTGAACCGGTCCGGCTCGACCGGCTCGGCCACTGCCAGCAGATCGGCGACCACGCCCTCGCCAGCTTCTCCGTCGGGATTGGCGACCACGGGCTTCGCGCCCAGCTCGCGCAGCTGCCGTGCGGCCTCGACCGCAGCGTCGATCGATTCCGCACGACCGCGATGGACGACCAGTCCGATCCTCACCCGGCCACCTCCTCGGGCGCCAGTGTGCCCCCCGCCGTCCTGCGTCGGGCCCGCTCGACCGCGCGGGCGATCGCCCGACGCCCGTCCTGCCCGGAGTCGCCACGGGTGCCACCGCCCGCGTCGTCGGGGTCGGCCGGCCCGGCCGCCCGGTCGGGCTCGGCGACCAGGTGGAGCAGGAACTCGGTGTTGCCCGCCGGCCCCCGGAGCTCCGACGCCACCGCATCGGCGGTGCGCCAGCCGAGCGCCGCCGCTGTGTCGGCGACCCGCTCCAGGCACAGCCGCCACACCTCGGGGTCACGCACGACACCGCCTTTGCCGACCTGTCCGCGGTCCGCCTCGAACTGCGGCTTGACCAGCACGACCGCCTCCGCGGTGTCGGCGGCGACACCGCGCAGCGCCGGCAGGACCGTCCGCAGCGAGATGAACGATAGATCGGCGACGATCAGGTCCGGGGGTGGGCCCGGCACGTCGTCGGGGGTGAGCTCACGGACGTTGGTGCGTTCGAGCACCGACACCCGCTGATCGGTGCGCAGCCGCTCGTGCAGCTGCCCGTAGCCGACGTCGCAGGCGACCACGTGGGCCGCGCCGTGCCGGAGCAGACAGTCGGTGAACCCGCCGGTCGACGCGCCGGCGTCCAGGCAGCGCCGCCCGTCAGGATCGACCCCGAAGGTGGCCAGCGCCGGCGCGAGCTTGTCCCCCCCGCGCGAGACATAGGTCCGCGGCGGTGCCGCCAACCGCAGGATCTGCGCCGAGGTGACCTGGGTCGCCGCCTTCAGCGCGGGCGCACCGTCGACGGTGACCAGCCCCGCCGTGATCGCCTGTTGCGCCTCGGCCCGACTCGAGACGAGCTCGCGGCGGACGAGCTCCGCGTCGAGCCGTCGACGGGGGGTCGCCAGGGTCAGACCTCGTCCAGGGCGGCGAGCTCGGCCGCCAGCGTCTCGTTCGCCCGCTCGAACAGCTCGACCCGATCGGCCACGGGCAGCTCGTCCACGGCCTCGAGCTCCGCGCGCAGTGCCGCCAGCGAGTCGTCGGCGACCTCCTGGTCGGTGCCCGACGACTCGTCGCCGTCGTGCTCAGCCGGGTCGGTCACCGTCGATCAGCTCCCGCTGCGCGATGCCGGGCCGCTCGAGCCGGTGCCGCCGGAGGTGGTGCTGGCCGACGTCTTCGCGGTCCGCTTCGCCGCAGTCTTCTTCGCCCCGGTCTTCTTCGCCCCCGTCTTCTTCGCGGCCGACTTCTTCGCGGCCGTCTTCTTGGACGCCTTCTTCGCCCCGGTCTTCTTCGCCGCCGACTTCTTCGCGGCCGTCTTCTTGGACGCCTTCTTGGCCGTCTTCTTCGCCCCGGTCTTCTTCGCCGCCGACTTCTTGCCGGTCTTCTTGCCCCCCGCACCGGACGCCGGCGCGCCTGCTCCCTGCTGTACGCGCTGGAGCTCGCGCTTGAGGTCCGCGACCTGCTTCTGGAGTCGCTCCACCTCGGTGGTGGTGGCAAGCCCCATCGAGCGCACCGCCCGGGTGGTCTCGCTCCGGACGAGCGCGGCCATCGCCTCGCGGTTCTTGCGCTGGCGGCTGAGCAGGTCGTCGACCAGCTCACCGACCTGGTCGCCGGCGGCCTCGCCGGAGCGGACCAGCTGCTTGGCGATCTGCTCGGCCTTGGTCGCGGTCAGCTCGGTGAGCCCCGACGCGGCGTCGAGGTACTTCTGGAGCGATGGGTTCACGGTGGAGCCTCCCGAGGGCGAACATCTCGTTCGAGCATGGCGGTCGAGCATGGCGGTCGGACACGTGGGTCGGACGCGTCGACGCGCTGGAGACCACTCTAGTGACTCGTGGACCGCTCGCACGTGGCCGCCGGGGCGGAACGCAGGCGGTAGAGCCGGCTGACCAGCTCCGTGCGTGACCGCACGCCGACCTTCTCGTGCAGGGACTTGACGTGGTCGCGCACGGTGTGGGGCGAGATGCCGAGCGCGCGGGCCGCCTCGGCGGTGGACGCCCCGGTGGCCAACTCGGCCAGGACCGCCTCCTCGCGGGGGCTGAGCTCGTGCGCGGCGACCAACAGCGGCAGCATCTCGCTGGTCCGCGACGGTTCGATGACGATGGCCGTGGTGGCCACCTCGCCGGCGGCGTCGCGCGAGCAATCGGCGCGCAGCGTCAGCCACTGGCCGTTGCGTGCGCGGGTCCGGACCACCGGCGCGGCGCCGGGAAGCCCCCCGGCACGCGCCCGCGCTCGTGAGCCCACGACGTAGGCCTCTCCTGGCAGCTCGGTGCCGTGGTGCTCGACACCGGGGTGGGACAGCTCGGCGAGGTAGGTCGCGGCGTGCTCGGTCATCGAGACCACCGCGCCGTCGCCGTCGAGCAGGACCACACCCGGATCGACGTACGGTTCGCCGTCGACGTCGACGCCCAGCACGAAGTGGCGCAGCCCCCTGGCGACCACGGCCTGCACGGCGCCGACGAGCGCGAGGTCGTCTGCGTCGAAGTCGGCCGCGCCGAGGTCCCGGAGCAGGTTGAGCGCACCCCAACACTCGCCGTCGACGCTGAAGGTCGCACGCAGCTCCGGACCGAAGCCGTGGGCGGTGTTCAGCTCACGGTGGCGGACGCTCCGGGCCGGACGCTCGTGCGTCGAGCGGTACAGCGTCGTCGGGCCGCTACCGGCGCGGTGCAGATCCGCGTACTTGTTGAAGTCCTCGACCGTGAACTCGTTCTCGAGCCACGGGGCGCACATCGTCGGCGGCAGGTTCTCCACCACGCCACCCTGCGCGAACAGCATCGTGGTGGGATCGGTCGCCGAGGCGAACGCGGCGTCGAAGCCGACCCGCTGACGCAGCCGGTCGAGCACGCCGCGCAGCAGTTCGGCCGGGTCGAGCCCACCGCGACACAGCTCGTTGACCTCGTGACGGCAACGATCCACGGCCGCGAAGCTCGCCCTGCGTCCCACCATCCCGGCGTGTCCTTCGACAGTGCAGCCAGCCAACCATAGGCGGGGACGCGGCCGTCGGCACCCCCTCGATCCGGGGGGGTGCCCACCGGACGACCACCGCAACGAGGGAGTGACACCACCTGCCCCCGCGTGGCCTGCTGTCTGCAGCGACGACCTGGCCGTCGCCAGCGACACCCACCAGCCCATGCAACGCAGAGGAGCCCGCCATGGCCGACGTGCTGATCGGACCGACCACGACCCCGCAGCTCGTGGAGCCGGGCGGCGGCACCCACTGGTGGCTGCTCGGCGCGCTCGCCTCCATCAAGGCGGGCCGCAATGACACGGGGGGCCGCATGACCATCGCCGAGCTCGAGCTGCCGCCCGGCTTCAGCTTGCCGCCGCACTCCCACCGCAACGAAGACGAGCTGTTCTACGTCCTGGACGGGGAGGTGACCTTCTGGTGTGACGGGTCCGAGCGGGCCTTCACCCGCGGTGGCACGGCCTGGCTGCCACGTCGGATGCCACACACCTTCAGCGTGTCCCCTGACGGTCCGGCCCGGATGTTCAACACCCACACCGGACCGCAGTTCGAGGCCATGGTCGAGGAGCTCGGTGAGCCGACGCAGCAGCTGCGGCTGCCCGACCCGCCCGATCCGTCGGACGACCCACCCGACGTCGACGCCCTGGCGCAGGTGTTCGCCCGGCACGGGATCGACCTGATCCCGGCCGCACCACCGCACTGACCGCTCCACGGCCACACCGCCGTCGGCGAGCTGCACCGCGGCGGCGGTCCGCTTCGAACGCGGCCGCACGCCCCCGGGAGGCCACCCGGTCCGGCTGCTACCGTCCGCCGATGCGCGCAACGGACCGGCCGTGGACGTGGCGGTGACGAGGAGCGGGTGGTGGCCAGCGTCGAGGAGGTCGAGACCGTCCTCGAGGACCTGCTCGACCGGCTCGCCGAGATCGACGACACCACCAGCGCCCTGCTGCCGTCGCGCCGGACGATCGAGGCGCGGTGCCCCGACCTCGACCTGGTGCGCCTCGCGTTGTGGGACAAGGGCCGGATCCACCCCCTCGAGTCGCTGAACGGCCGGCGTCCCGACATCCGGATCAGCGTGCGTTCCAGCGACCTGCTGGCGATGGCAGCCGGTGATCTGACGTTCGCCCGCGCCTATGCGTCCAACCGGGTGCGACTCGACGCCTCGATGGGTGATCTGCTGCGGCTGCGAGCGGTGCTGTGAGCCGCGCGCACGCACACACCGCTTCGTGCCACGCCGCCCCGCCCGGCCGTCGCCGACGGCCGCGACGACCGTGTCGCCGACCGTCGAGGTAGTCGATGGTCCTGCCGATCGGCGACATCAACCCCACCCGCCGCGCCGCTGTGGTCATGGGCGCCTTCGCGCTGATCAACCTCGGCGTCTTCCTGCTGCTGCAGGCGCCGTTGGGCGGCTGCGACCAGCAGCTGTTCATCTACCGGTGGGGTGCCATCCCCCAGGAGCTGACCACCTGGCAGCAACTCGCCCCCGACCAGCTCGAGCGGCTGCTCGGCGAGTGCGCCGTGGATGTCCCGGACAAGTCCGTGCCGCTGTCGATCGTGACGTCGATGTTCCTGCACGGCGGGCTCGCCCACCTGCTGGGCAACCTGATCTACCTGGTCGTGTTCGGCAACAACGTCGAGGACCGGCTCGGCCACGTCCGGTTCGTGCTGTTCTACCTGCTCGGCGGTGCCACGGCCACGTTCGCCTTCGCCCTGGTCCGACCGGACTCGATCACGCCGCTGGTCGGCGCCTCCGGCGGGATCGCAGCCGTGCTCGGGGCCTACCTGATCTGCTTTCCACGGGCCAGGGTGCTGACCCTGGTGCCCTTCCCGCTCTACCTCGTCGCCCTGGTGCTGCCCGGGGTGCGCATCCGCACCTGGCTGCTGATCGTGGCGGTCGTCGGCCTGCCGGCGTGGCTGCTGCTCGGGGGCTGGTTCGCTCTGCAGGCCGCCTCGGCGCAGTCACCGGTGGGTGACGGCGTCGCCTACGAGGCCCACGTCGGCGGGTTCGTCGCCGGCATCGTGCTGGTGCTGCTGCTGGATGCCCGACGCCGACGGCGCGGCCAGTCGACCTTCCATCCGGTCCGCTCGACCCGGCGGCGGTGAGCCACCGCCCCGGAGACCGTGCGCTGCCGCAGGTGTCCGGCCCCGGGCCGGCACTGCCGTAGGCTGCCCGACCGTCCGCGTGGTGGAGGCCCAGCGGCAGGAGGCCCGGCGTGGAGCGCCGCATCCGCAAGGTCCACGAGCTGCCCGTGCTCGGTTGGAAGGAGCACGTCGAGCTGCCCGACTGGGGACTGCGGCTGCGTGGCAAGCTCGACACCGGAGCCCGGTCCAGCGCACTGCACGTGGCCTCCTTCGAGGAGGGCCACCGCGAGGGGGAGGCCGACGACGCGGTCACCATCGTGCGGTTCGACGTGGTGCTCGGCCCCAAGCGCGCGCCCCGGCGCCACACCATCGAGGCACCGCTGACCGGCCACAAGCGCGTCCGCGACACGCGCGCACGGACCGAGGTCCGCCCGGTGGTGCGGGCGCGCATCGTCTGCGGTCCGGTGGACACCGAAGCGGACATCACCCTGACCGATCGAACGGGGATGAACTTCCGCATGCTGCTCGGACGGCTCACCCTGGAGGGCCGCGCGCTGGTCGACCCCGCCCACGGCTATCTGGTCACCGGCCCCCGAACCCGGAGCGAGCGATGAGCACCGCCCCACGACCGGACGCTGGAGGCAGCCGGTGACCGGTGGGCCCATCACCGTCGCCGGGGTCACCGTGGAGCCGGGCGAGCGTCGCGACCTCGCTCCCTCGGCGTCCGAGTCCTACACCGGCGACCGCACGACCCTGCCGCTGGCGGCGATCAACGGTGCTGAGGACGGCCCCCGGATGTTCCTCACCGCCGCAGTCCACGGCGACGAGCTCAACGGCATCGAGATCTGCCGACAGCTGCTCGACCGCTTCGATCCGGCCGCACTCAACGGCGCGGTGGTCGTGGTGCCCATCGTCAACGTGCTGGGGGTGCAGATCGGCTCGCGCTACCTGCCGGACCGCCGTGACCTCAACCGCTCCTTCCCCGGGTCGCACACCGGCTCGATGGCCGCGCGGATCTCGCGGCTGGTCACCGACGAGGTGATCGACGGCAGTGACCTGGGCATCGACCTGCACACCGCCGCCAATCACCGCACCAACGTCCCCCAGGTGCGCGTCGCCGCCGGCGACGAGGTGGCGACCGCGCACGCGGTGACCTTCGGTGCACCGTTCGTGCTCACCGCGAAGCTCCGGCCCGGGTCCCTGCGGTCGGTCGCCAGCGACCTGGGCGTGCCGGTGCTGACCTTCGAAGGCGGCCAGCCGCTTCGCTTCGACGAAGACGTCATCGACGTGGCGGTCGCCGGCACCCTGCGGGTGATGCAGCGTCTGGGGATGATCGACGACGCACCGCCGCCCGCCCACGACGCGCCGATGGTCCTGGCCGAGTCGCGGTGGCTGCGAGCCGACCGCGGTGGCCTGCTCGAGCTGCACTGCGGCATCGGCGACCGGATCGAGGCCGGTCAGCCGCTGTGGACCACCACCAGCCCGCTCGGCGCCGAACGCGCCAGCGTCAGCGCCGAGGAGGACGGCTACGTCATCGGCGCGACCACCCTGCCACTGGTCCAGCCGGGCCAGGCGCTGCTGCACGTGGCGCTGCCCGGCAACCGGCTGCCGGCCGAGGACGATCCCACCGAGGAGGAGGACGAGGACCCCGACGACCTCAACGGCGACTAAGCGGCTGCGCCGGTCGGTCGGCAGCCGTCCTGTCCTGGTCAGTCGGTGGCCGGCACGATGTTGGAGTTGTGACTGAACACGTTGTCGGGGTCCCACTCGCGCTTGAGCGCCTGCAGCCGGGCGAAGGTGTCGTCGGCGTAGGCGTGCTCGACCCGGTCGCTGCCCTCGTCACCGAGGAAGTTGACGTACACCCCTCCGGCGGACGCCGCACGCGCGTCGTCGAACAACTGCTGGGTGTGCCGGATGTGACGCTCGGAGTCCTGCGGGTCCTGCCAGCGGGTGTTGATGTTGAGCACGTAGGGGGCATCGCGGTGGGAACAGGCGGTCTCCGACTCGCCGACCCGGGCGATCGCGCCGCCCATCGCGGCGACCTTGAAGTCCGACAGCGGCGAGGTGTGCGCGACCGCGTAGCGGGCGAAGGTGTCGATCGCGTCGTCGTCGAGGTGGGCCAGGTACTCGGCCTTCCAGTAGTTCTGGAAGCCGGGGTCCCAGCTCGCGTCGAACATCGACTGGAAGTCGGCATAGGGGCGAACCGCGAAGGCGTCACCGACCGGTTGCCCGACGTCGCGCAGCGGCGCGACCGCGGCCTCGCCGTCCTCGACCGACCCGGCGTAGCACGCAGCCAGCGCAACGATCGGCCGACCATGGACCTCCTCGGGCAGGAACGGCGCCGGCGGCGCCGTGCGGCAGATCGCGATCGCCGTCAACTCGTCCTCGGCCTCGGCGGCCACCTCACGGAACCGGCGCAGGACGGGGTCCGCCTCCTCGGCCGGCCAGGCCGCCAGGCCGCACAGCACGTCGGGGCCGACCGGGTGGAGCCGGTACTCGAACGAGGTCACGATGCCGAAGTTGCCACCGCCGCCGCGCAGTCCCCAGAACAACTCGGGATTGGCGTCCTGCGACGCACGCACCATCCGGCCGTCGGCGGTCAGCACGTCCGCGGCCACGAGGTTGTCGCACGTCAGACCGTAGGCGCGCTGCAGCCAGCCGATCCCGCCGCCGAGGGTCAACCCGGCGATGCCGGTGGTCGACATCACCCCCAGCGTGGTGGCAAGCCCGTGCTGCTGGGTCGCCTGATCGAATTCGGCGCCAACGGTCCCGGGCCCAGCCACGGCGAGCCGACGATCCGGATCGACCTCGACGTTCGCCATCGAGCGCAGGTCCAGCACGATGCCCCGGTCGCAGGTGCCGAAGCCGGCGACGCTGTGTCCCCCTCCCCGGACGGCGAGCGGGAGGTCGCGCGCCACGGCGAAGGCAAGCCCGTGGCGGATGTCCTCGGGTGTCCGGCAGCGGACCACCGCTGCCGGATAGCGGTCGATGCTGCCATTCCACACCGCACGGGCGGCGTCGTACTGCTCGTCCCCTGGCCGGACGACCGACCCGCGAAGCCCCCGGGTCAGCTCGTTCAGTTCTGCGTCGGCGACGGTCTGGTCGATGCCGGTGACGCTCATGGCCCTCCCTTTGCATGTCGGTACCGATCAGCATGGACCAGACCCTTGCGCTCGCCCAGTCAAGAATGTGTACTACCCACAGCCGTGAGGGAGCACGCGCATGGGTGAGTACGGCCAGTTCTGTCCGGTCGCCAAGGCCGCCGAGGTGCTCGACCAACGCTGGACGCTGCTGGTGATCCGCGAACTGGTCGCTGGCAGCACCCGCTTCAACGACATCCACCGCGGCGTGCCCCGCATGTCGCGCACGCTGCTGTCCAAGCGGCTGCGCACGCTTGCGAGCCTGGGACTGATCGCGCGACGGGATGATCCTCGCGGGCCGGTCTACGAGCTCACCGATGCGGGCGAGGAACTCGCCGGGGTGGTCGACGTGGTGGGCCAGTGGGGCATCCGGTGGATGAGCTCGCTGAGCGAGGAGGACCTGGATCCGGCACTGCTGGTGTGGGACATGCAGCGCCGGGTCGACCGCAACGCCCTGCCGTCGGGTCGAACCGTGCTCGCGGTGGTGTTCGTCGACGCAGAACCCGACCTGCGTGACTGGTGGTTCGTGCTGACACCGGACGAGGTCGACATGTGCGACGACGACCCGGGGTACGGCACCGACCTGACGATGACGACGTCGGTGGACACCTTGGTGCGCATCTGGCGGGGCGAGCTCGGATGGAACGACGCCGCGCGCACCGACCGCCTGCAGCTGCACGGCGCTCGCAGCCTGCAGAAGCAGGTCAAGGACTGGTTCCAGCTCAGCCCCTTCGCCGGCGTCCCGCGTCCGACGGCTGCGACGAGCCTGACCGCCTGAGACGCTGCGCCGCGGGCCCCGTCACCCGACCGCGTCGGACGGCGACGGCAGCCCCACCAACCGGTCGGCCGCGACCTCCACGCGGCTGTGCCGAGCGCCGTCCGCTGCCCACCAGCGCCGCCGGATCCGGCCGACCACCTCCACCCGCGCCCCGTCGCCGAGCCGCAGTGCCCGGGCCAGCTCACGCCGCCCGATCGGCTGACCCCGGCGACGCTCCCCCGGCGCCGGTGCCGGTCCGAGCTGCACGGGGATGGTGTCGGCGCCGCCACCTCGACGTCGCACCACCACCCGCAGCTGCGCGAGCTCGTCCCCCGACGGCAGCCGCCGGCGCGCGATCGGGCCACTGACCGTGCCGACGAGCCGCACCTGGTTGTGGTCGCCGGGGTGGTCGTGCCCCACGTCCGCCGCGCTGGTCGTCGTGTGCTGTGCGTTGGGCATCGTCGTGGCCTCCCGTCTGCTGCATGGGTCACATCGCCGACGACGGTAGGCAGCGGTGGAGAGGACACGACGACTAGTCTCGGCGACGCTGTGGACGACGGCAGCGCCCACTGGACGGGAGCCCGTGTGGACGACGTCGAGCCGTTCGGATCCGAGCCCGCCGACGGCGCCGGACCAGCCGGTCCGCCTCCGATCGAGCACTTCGACGACGGCGTGATCGCCATCGACACCCTCACGGCGGGGCTCGAGAAGGTCACCGCCGGCTACCTGCTGGACGCGCCGCGTCCGACGCTGGTCGAGTGCGGTCCCGCCCTGACCGTCGACGCGGTCCTGCGCGGCCTGGCCGAGCTGGGGCTCGACCCGGACGACCTGGCCTACCTGGTGGTCACCCACATCCACCTCGATCACGCCGGCGGCGCCGGCGACGTCGCGGCCGCGTTCCCCGACGCCACCGTGGTGGTCTCCGACGTCGGCGCCCGCCACCTGCACGACCCGACCAAGCTCAACGCCTCATCGCAGCGTGTCTACGGGCCCCTGTTCGAGCAGATCTACGGCCCCTGCACGCCGATCGAGCAGCAGCGGATCCTCGGAGTTGCCGACGGGCACCGCCTCGACCTCGGTGGCGGCCGTGAGCTCGAACTGCTCTACACCCCCGGCCACGCCAAGCACCACATCGGGGTGTTCGATCCGTCGATCGGGGCGGTGTTCTCCGGTGACTCGGTCGGTATCAAGGTGCCCGGCATGCGCCGGATCCGTCCGGCGACACCGCCGCCCGACTTCCACCTCGAGGCCAGCCTGGCGTCGATCGCGGCCTACCGCGACCGCCGTCCGGATTCGCTCTACCTCGCCCACTACGGACCGGTCGATCCGCCCGACGAGGCACTGGCAGAGGCGTCTGACCGGCTGCGGCTGTGGACCGAGGTGGCCGACACCGCCTACGCCCAGGTCCGCGGCCGCGGCGAGGAGCACGAGCTCGAGCACGTCGCCGAGACGCTCGCGCGACGGTTCGCCGACGACCTCGGCGGTGACGCCGGGGCGACCGCCGGCGACCAGGAACACCTCCACGCGGCGCGGGTCGAGGTGCTCAGCGACCCGCGTGCCAACGCCGCCGGGCTGCTGCGCTACTTCAAGCGCCGCGACGAGGGAACCCTCACGCCGACGGGGTGAGGCAGTCGGTCTGCAGTTCGCCCACCGACCGGATGACGCGGCCGGCTACAGGCCGGCGCCCCGGCCACAACAGCCGGGGCGCTGAGTGTTCGTTCGTGCTTGCCTTCCCAACCGTGACCTACACCTACTCGCCGGGCTACTCGGGCGGTTCGTGCGGACAGTTCGGCCCTGGGCCACGAATGTCAACAACAGACGGGTTGTCCTCGAGCGACTCGCAGGCCGTATTCAGTCCCCCGTCGTGGGCCGGCGTCATCATCCAGTCGCCCTGCGGGCCACCCGGAATGAGCCCTTGGCCCTGTCCGGGCAGATCTTCTCCTCCGACCCAGCCCACGTGCCCCTCGCCGTCACCCTTGGGGTCGACCGTGACGAAATGTGCCGCGGCCGGGCCGGCCATCATCCCCAGTGCGAGCAGCACTGCGCTCAGCAGTGTCAGTGTTCGTTTCATGCGTAGCCCTCCCTGCGCACGAGTTGACGAGTCCCAAGAGGGTGCGTCGGTTTCGCCACTGGCTCCCCGGCGGCTCGGCGACCAGGCTGCTGCCGACCGGTTCCCTGCCCCACACC